>CAYUHJ010000039.1:3812-32838 GCA_964444365.1 uncultured Alcaligenaceae bacterium
CGTCGGCCGCGGGTCACACCTTGATGTCCACGATCTTCTTGATCGCGTAGGAGCCGATCAGCATCAGCACGATCGCCCCGACGGACATCTTGATCCCCATGTCGTCCTTCCACAGCAGGCTGATGTAGTCCGGCTTCATCCAGAGCATGAGCATGAACAGGCCGATCGGCAGGGCGATCAGCACGATCCCGGACAGCCGGCCTTCCGCCGTCAGGGCCTTCACCTGGCCCAGGATCTTGAACCGCTCCCGGATGATGTGGCCGATCCGGTCGAGGATCTCGGCCAGGTCGCCCCCGGTCTGCCGCTGGATCGCCACGCTGGTGACGAAGAACCGGAGGTCCAGGTTCGGCACCCGCTCGCACATCCCGCGGAGCGACTCCTCCAGCGGGATGCCCAGGTTTTGTTCCTCGTAGACCCGGCCGAACTCCTTGGAGATCGGGGCGGGCATTTCCTCCGCGACCACGTGCATGCCGGCGGCCAGCGAGTGGCCGGCCCGCAGCGCCCGGGCCACCAGTTCCATCGCGTCCGGGAGCTGGGCGGCGAACAGCTTCATCCGGTTCCCCCGCTTCACGAACAGCCAGATGAACGGCGACCCGAAGCAGATCAGGGCCACGACCGGGGCGACGTACACGTTCACCAGGGCCGCGCTCACCAGCCCGCCGAGGAACGCGGCGATCATCCCGATCCCGAACAGGGAACTGGGCTTCACGTTCGCGTCCGCCTGCTCGATCACCCGGGTGAGGTTGAACACCTCCGGGGTGAGCTGGTCGAGGATGTTTTTCTTATCGACCGCTTTGAGCGCATCCTGTAGTAACATGTCTGCGGAAGAATCCTTCCGCGACCCCCGGCCGACCAGCACGTCGAGCCGCTCCCCGGCCCGGGTGTCGTCCCCGCGGTTCAGCAACACCGTCATCAGCGCGAACAGCGCGCCGCCGACCAGCAGGGCGATCAGGAAGGGCATCAGGGCTGCGGGCATGGCTGGAGTACCTGGGAAGGCTCGGGGTCTCGGGGCGGCCCAGGCGGGCTGGGCCGGGGCGTCGGGCGACCGGGTCGGGCGCGGGGTCAGTCCCGCAGCAGAATCCGTTCGGCGAACATGTTGGACGGCAGCTTGATCCCCTTCTGCTCCAGGCGGGGGACGAACGTCGGGCGGACCCCGGTCGCCTCGAACTGGCCGAAGGCCCGCCCGTTCTGGTCGACCCCGGTCTGCCGGTACCGGAACACTTCCTGCATGATGATGATGTCCTGTTCCATGTTCATCACTTCCGTGATGCTCGTCATCTTCCGCGGCCCGCCCTGCAGACGGCTGATCTGAATGACGAGGTCGATGGCGGACGCGATCTGCTGCCGCATCGCCTTGATGGGGAGTTCCGTCCCGCCCATCATGATCATCGTTTCGAGCCGGGCCAGGGCGTCCCGCGGGCTGTTGCTGTGCAGCGTGGTCATGGACCCGGCGTGGCCGGTGTTCATGGCCTGGAGCATGTCCATGGCCTCGGCCCCCCGGCACTCCCCGACGATGATCCGGTCGGGCCGCATCCGCAGGGCGTTCTTCACGAGGTCGCGGGTCAGCACCGCCCCCTTGCCTTCGATGTTCGGCGGCCGCGTTTCGAGCCGGACCGTGTGGTCCTGCTGGATCTGGAGTTCGGCGGCGTCTTCGATCGTCACCAGCCGCTCGTCGCCGGGGATGAACGCCGACAGCGTGTTGAGCAGCGTCGTCTTCCCGGACCCCGTCCCGCCGGAGATCAGGATGTTCAGCCGGGCCTTGATCGCCCCCTCGAGGAGCATCGCCATTTCCGGCGTGAACGCCTTGTAGTTGAGCAGGTCTTCGAGCTTGAGCGGGGTGGCCCCGAACCGCCGGATGCTGAGGCTCGCGCCGTCGAGGGCGATCGGCGGGATGACCACGTTCACCCGCGAGCCGTCCGGCAGGCGGGCGTCGCACAGCGGGCTGGTCTCGTCGACCCGCCGGCCGACCTTCGACACGATCCGGTCGATGATCTGGAGCAGGTGGTCGCCGTCCCGGAAGATGACCTCGGACTTCTCGATCTTCCCGCGGCGTTCGACGTAGATCTTCTTCGGCCCGTTGACCATGATTTCGGACACGGTCGGGTCCTTGAGCAGCGGCTCCAGGGGGCCGAACCCGAGGGTCTCGTCGAGGATCTCCTCGATGAGCTTTTCCCGCTCGATCCGGTTGAGGAGCGGGTTCTCGGTGTCGCACAGGTGCTCGATGGCGCGGCGGATGTCGCGGCGCATCGTGTCGGACGACAGGTCTTTCACCCGGGACAGGTCGAGCCGTTCGACGAGCTTGGAGTGGATCTGCCGCTTGAGCTCGTCGAAGTTCTTGTTCCCCTGGCCGGGCAGCCCGCCGGTCGCCCCGCTGAAGCTGGGGCTGGAAATGCGGGACATCCCCCCGCTGCCCTGCTGGCTGAGGCTGTTGAGCTTCGAGATCCCTTGTTGAAGCCGCGACATACGCTCGTCCCTCGGTGCGTTGCCCCAGGAAGTCCGTCACAGGTTCCGTCGGTCCGTTACCGCCGGCCGAAGATGCTCCAGCCGCTGCCGCTGCCCCGCTTGCCGCCCTCGGCGGGGGCGGCGGTCGTCTTGCCGGTGAGGGCGTTCGCCAGCCCCACGATGGCCCCGTGCGCCCGGCACTTCGGCGCGTGCTTGATCAGCGGGGCCCCGGCGACCCGCGCCCCGATGACCGCCTTCGAGTCGTTCGGGATCTGCCAGAAGATCGGCTTGCCGATGACCTCCTCGGCCTTCTTCAGCGAGATGCCTTCCTCGATGGACTCGGACCCGACCCGGTTGATCACGACCCGCACCTTTTCGGACATGCCCTCTTCCGCGTTCAGGCAGTGGACCAGCCGGACGACGTTCCGCAAGCTGCTCAGTTCCAGCTGGGCGACGAGCAGGATCGAGTCCGACAGCCGCATCGCCATCAGGTCGGTCGGCAGCAGGGCCTTGCTGAGGTCGAGGACGAGGTGGGTGTAGCTGATCTTCAACAGGTTCAGGATCCGCTCGATGTGGCCCTCGTGGATGACGCTGATCTCCTGGATCTCGAGCGGGTGGCGGAGGATGGACAGGTTCGAGCCCTCGTGCCGGGCCATCGACCGCTTGAGGAAGTTCATGTCCAGCCGGTCGATGTTCCGGGCGAGGTCGGCGATGCTGAAGTTCTCCTGGCCGGTGACTTCGAGGGCGATGTCGGCGTCGCCGAGGGCGAGGTCGAGGTCGAGCAGGGCGACGCTGTTGGCGGGGTCGGCGGCGAGGGTGGCGGCGAGGTTGACGGCGGCGGTCGTGGTGCCGACGCCGCCGCGGGACCCGAGGACGGAATAGACCTGGGACGCCTGGGTGGTCGGCCGGGCGATGATCCCGGACGCGGGGCCGCTCAGGTCGCCGCCGCCCGCGCCCTGGGCGTCGCCCATCGCGCGGCGGAGGGCGGTGAGCATGTCTTCGAGGCCGACCGGGTGGGTCAGGAAGTACTTGGCCCCCTTCTGGAGGGACTGCAGGAGGGCCTGGTGGTCGTGGCTGATGGTCAGGATCGGGAGCCGCGGGAGCTCGACCGACAGCTGGCCGATCATCTGGAGGGCTTTCTGCTTGTCGTGGTCGAGGCCGACGATGGCGAGGTCGGGCATCGAGCCGGAGATGACTTCGAAGAAGTACTCGTACCGGGCGCACTCGGCTTCGAGCCAAACGAAGTCGACCCCCAGCAGCAGCGTGCGGAGGGACTCGCGGGTGCTTTCGGTCGGGTCAGCGATCGCGACACGTAGCATGTCCGGCACCGAGGGTCAGTGGTCGGCGGACGTTGCCGTCCGCCTGCGGTACGCCGGGCGGCCCGGCCCCCCGCTCGGGGGGCCGGGGTCCGCCGCGGATTAAGGTTGCTGCGGGGCCACCGCCGGCATCGCGGCGGGGGGCACCGCGGCCGGGGCCGCCGGGACCGTCACCGGCCCGGTCGCCGGGGCGGCGCACTGGCCGTTCGCACAGCCGGCCCCGCCGTTCGGCCCGTTGCAGACGTTCCCGGCACAGGGGAACATCGTCGCGGTCGGGTCGCACTTGTGGGCCGCGTTGTAGCAGTGCCCGTTCCACACCTTCCGTTGCCCGCGGGGGGCTTCGAGGAGGGTTTCCAGGAACAGTTCGTAGTCGTCCGGGGTCCGGGTCTCCTTCGTCGGGACCCGCCGCGGGGCCTGGGCACAGTCCATCGCCTCGGCCAGCCGCGGGGTCACCATGATCAGCAGTTCCGTCTCGACTTCCTGGTAGCTGATGTTGCTGTACGCGAAGGTCAGCAGCGGCAGGTCGCCGAGGAACGGCACCTTCTGGCTCGACGCCTGGACCTGGGTCTCCAGCAGCCCGCCGAGGGCGAACGTCTGGCCGGTCTCCATCATCACGCTCGACCGGGTCGTGGACTCGTTGAACCCGGGGGTGAACCCGAAGCTGGTCGCGATCCCGCGGCCGTTGTTCACCGAGGTCACCGTCGGGTTGATCTCCAGGTAGATCTTACCATTCCCGAACACGATCGGAAGCACTTCCAAGGAAGTTCCGACCGGTTGGAGCTGGACGCCGGGGCCGTTGATCCCGGACGCCGGCCCGAGGACCGCCTGCTGGCCGCCGACGCGGAAGAACGCCGGCCGGCCCGACTGCGTCGTGATCTTCGGCTCGGACAGGAACTTCGCGAGCCCTTCCGACCGCAGCGCCCGGAGGGCGACCACGAGGTTCGCCGGCACGATCCCGAAGGACAGGTTCCCGGCGGGGACGATCGCCGGGGTCGCCCGGTAGCCGCCGCCGCCGACCGGGAACAGGTTCGTCACGACGTTGCTGGTCGCGAGCCCGCCGAGCACGCTGGCGAAGCCGGTCGTGCTCCCGCTCACCCCGAAGTTCACGCCCCGCTCCCGCAGTTCCGTGCGGTCGACCTGGCAGAAGGTCAGGTCGATCTGCACGTGCTGCGACCCGCCGATCTGGATCGCGTTGATCAGGTTGTTCAGCGACCCGCCGGTCGCGTCCGAGGCGATCCGGATGATCGCGTCGGCGTCCTCCGGCTTGGTCACGTACCCGGTCAGGATCACGGCGCTGCCGACGCCGGGGATCACGTCGATGTTCGCGGTCGGGACCGCCCGGCGGATCACCGTCTTCAGGAGCTCGTAGTCCGGCTGCACGATCACGTCGTACACCAGCCGGGTTTCCGTCTTGTCCTGGAGGACGGTGATGGTCAGCCGGCTGGCCCCGGCCCGGCGGCCGACCAGCACGATCGTCGAGGGCGTCCGGATGTCGACGCGGGCGTCGACCACTTCCTCGTTCCGGTTGATCACGTCGCGGATCGCCGCGTCCTTCTTCGGCTCGAACCGGACGACGCCGCCGAGCGGCACGAGCAGGGCTCCGGTGCCCTGGTCGATCTTCACGTCCGGCGTGAAGTTCGGCGGCGGGATCGGCTGTTTCGGTTGCGCGGTCGCGGTTCCGGTCAGGAGCCCGGTGAGGGCCACCAACCCGGCCGCGACCCGCCGGCGGAAGTTCGTTGTCGGGTGCATCCTGTCACCTCTCCTCACGGGGAAACGGGCGGGGCTCGCTACCCCACTCGTGTACGGTCACCGGAATCCGCCCCGGCCGCGAGTCCTTCGCCGGCTCCGGGGCGGTCGTCCGGGGGCGGTCCGACCGCCCCCGGTCACAAGGCTTCACGCGTCACAGAACGGGCTTCTTCGGGTCACCCTTTTTCGGCTCCGGGGCCGGCTCCTTCTTCTTCGGCTCGGGCATCTCCGTCGTCGGCCCGTTGTCCACCGGGGCCAGGCCCATGAACTTGTACTTGCCGTTCCGGAGCACCTGGTACCGGAACGTCCGCGCCCCGGTCGCCGTCTGGATCGTCATGTCGTGGAACACCGGCACGTCCGGGGTGATGTCGTCCGGAATCGTCGGGTCCGGCGTCTTCTCGGTCGAGCCGTCCGGCGGGGCCGGCTTGCCCTTCGCGACTTCCGTCGGCTTCTTGTACGTCTCTTCGAGCAAGTCTTCCAGCAGCAGCTGGCCCTGGGACACGTCCCGCTTCAGGAACTTGCCGAGGTACTTCTTGTCCCGCGGGTTGTCGATCGTGCCCTTCGGCTGGGGGATCGACACCTCGACCATGCCGATCTTCTTGGAGGCGTCGGCCAGCAGCTCCTCGGTAATCTGGGTGCCGGCCGGCAGGTCCGCCTGGAAGATCGCGACCGGGATCTTGGTCGGCTTCTTCGTCTCGTTGTCGTCCGACTTGTCCGCGTTGCCGAACTCGGACTCGAGCAACTTCCAGACCTCTTCTTCCCCCTTCGGGACGTTGTCCGGGTACGGGTCAGTCCCTTCGCTGGACGGCTTGAGGAAGCTCAGGGCCGCGCCCCGCTCGGTGGCGAGTTTGAGGATCATCGACTGCTTCTTCGTCACCGCGAACGACACGCTGCCGTAGGCCATGGCCGCTTGATTCGGCTGCGCACCCGTCTGGGCGTCGACCGCGAGGATCTTCATGTTCTTCAGCAGCGGGAACACGGTCGGCCCCTTGGTCTTGCGGAGCTGGAACGTGGCGAGGATGTCCACGTTCTCCCCCGGCAGCGCGAACCCGGACACCGCGTTCACCCCGCCGATGCCGATCGAGTACATGTTCATCCCCGGCGGGATCTCGATCGTCCCGCGGGCCGCGATGTCGGTCGGGGCGAAGTACGACCCGGCCGGCATCAGCCGCGTCACCCGCTTGTCTTCGAGGTCCTTGATGGACCCGACGTAGGCCGGCGGCAGGTTCTGCTTCGGCCACTTCTTCAGGGCGACCCACTCGGTGTTGCCCGCTTCGAGCATCTCCTTGGTCAGTTTCATGTTCGGCGGAATGTCCTTGAGGGCGACGGGCACGTCAACCTCGTCGACGGCGGCGACCACCTGCGGCGTGGGGGTCATCCGCATGGCCAGGAACATGGCGATCAGGCCGAACCCGACCGCCACCGCGATCGCGATGATGTTTTTCTGTTTCACTGGTGCAACCTCGTAGGAGACGAAAAACGTCGGGTCCGGCCGCCGGCCGCCCACCGAGCCTGAGAGTCCTTTCTCCCGAAGAGTCCGCGGGCCGCACGACGGTCCCGAGTGTTTCGGTCGGCGGCCCGCATCCGTGGGGGCCGCGTCGGGGTTGTCGCAGGGGCCGGGTCACCGGTCGCCTGCCCCGCAATCCGACCCACGCGACCGGTCCGGCCGGCAACCGTGGGCGGACGACAACACCAGCGAAGTTAGGGGGTTCGGGCAACGAACTTTAGAGCACGCTGGGTTAATCGCAAGGCGCGAACTTCCTGAATTCTCGACTCGGGCCTTACTACCCCTGCCGCGTTTAACGGTTCCAGCGGTACGGTTGTTAATTCGACCACCGGGCCGTCCGGCTTCAACTTTTCCGGCTGTAGCGGGGGTGCGGATTCTGTCCAGGTTGACGGGTCCGCGGATTCACCGGCCTCTGCCGAGGTTGCCGAACGTCCGGGGACGGACCGGGGGAACCCGGTCGGGCGAAGGGATGAGGTCGCCCGGACGCGAACACTGCCAGCAGCGGGGTGGGCGTATTATACCCGCCCCGCCCTACGAGTTGGCCAAGAAAAACAGATACCAGAGGTAGCCCAGGAACCCGACGCACAGCGGCACGCCGTAGGGCAGCCGGACCCAGTCCTTCCGCCGGGCGTTCGCCCGCTTGGCGGCGACCTCCGGGCCGGCGGTCACCAGCACCTGCAGGTCCCGGAAGATCTCGCGGGTGTTCGAGAGGTTCTTGTAGAACTCCCGGCGGAGGGCGATCATCACGAGCCCGAACACCCCGCCGGCCAGCACGCCGACGACGAACGACCAGATGAGCACCCACACGCCGGCGTCCGCCCCGAAGTACGCGCACACCCACGACCCGAACCCCATCGTCATCTTCACGTCCCCCTGACCCATTCCGCCGATGGCCAGTGCCGGGAACAGGCACAGGAACCCCAGCGCCGTTCCGGCCAGCGCCGCCCCGACCCCGCCGAGGCCGGGCACGACCTGGACGTCGAAGGTGTGGAGCAGCCCGATGTACCAGCCGCTCATCACGAGCGAGAGGGTACACCAGTTCGGCACCTTGAAGTAGTACCCGTCGATGAACGCGGCGAGCAGCATGCCGAAGCACAGGACCGCGAGCGGGCCGGGGTTCTGGAGCAGCTGGGGGTTGTCGACGGGCAGCGGCGGGAGCTTCCACCCCGCCTGGTCGGCGGCGGCGGTGGCCCCGGCGGCGGCGGCCGTCCAGAGGACCGCGATGAGCGGGATCCGCGCCAGCATTAGCAGGAACGCCCGGTCGATCCCGAGGTCGTCCGCCGGGGGCGCGGGCGGCCCCGGCGGGGGGGCGGGGACGGGCGGCGGCTCGACCGGCTGGGTCAGGTCGTTCGCCATGACGGCGGCACCTCGGAGAAATCGGCGGGGGCGGATGGGGGTCAGTATACGAAAAGGGCCGGGCCATGTGGCCCGGCCCCGCGACTTCTTGTGGTCCGGCGGTCGCCGGGTGGGGGTCAGCTGGAGGTGGTGCCGCCGACGGCCTTGGCCACGGAGCTGAACGTGCTGTTCGCGTTCGAGCCGAGGGCGGTGATGGCGGCGATGCACACCACGATGATGAGGGCCAGCATCACGGCATATTCCACCGCGGTCGGGCCGTCTTCCTTCTTGACAAACTCCACAACCGACTTGGCGAGAGAACGCATCGGAAATCCTCCGGTGAAAGAAACACACGAAACACTGGGGCGTACGATAGGGATCGGTCTGCTCGCCCACACCGCCGACCGGCCCGGGATCATCTGCCCCGCGGGGGCGGGGTCAGGACGATGACTTCACGGCGGTGTTCAGCGACACGTTCGCGAACACGCTGTTCGCGTTCGAGCCGAGGGCGGTCACCGCCCCGATGCAGACGACGATGATGAGGGCCAGCATGACGGCGTACTCGACCGCCGTCGGGCCGTCTTCGGCCTTCAAGAACGTGACGACAGAGCTCAACAGGTTAGCGGCCATGATCGTGCTCCGAGTGTGTAGGGGGAGTCCGTTGCGGTTGGACTGCCTTGTTCCGCCACCCACCACTCGGCCGCAGCGCAGACCCTAGGCACGGAGCCTAAGTCCCTTCGCCGGGCGGGGTTCGGGGGCTCGAAAGCGTCTCAGGTTGGCTCACCCACGCCGCAACCATAGTTCGACACCGGACCGTGTCAAATCGGACGCAAAAAAGAAGTGGCCGAAAAAGCGCCGAATGTTCTCCGCGCGTCGGAAAACCCGCCAACTGCCGATCGCAAACTCGATCTCCTCACACCGCCCCGAGCCCCGGACCGCACAAAATCCCGGTGTTCATGGTGCCGTCGCGGACCGAGAACACGCCGGGGAACTGTTCGTCCCACTTCGCGTTCGCGGCCGGGCAGTACTGCCGGGAGTTCGACTCGATCGCCGCCACGCCGGGAATGTGGGCCGCGATGCCCGCCGAGTGGATCAGCGACGCGCCGGGGCACGTCAGGTCCTGGACGCAGCGGAACAGGCCCATTTTCTGGGCCGCGGCCGCCAGCAGCAGCGTCTGCGTCTGCCCCTTGCACGCCTTGAACGCCACCCCCGTGTACCCCATCTCCACGGCCGCGTGCAGGCTGTCCAGGTCGAGCAGGCTCTCGTCGATGACCACCGGCCGCAGCTTCGCCGCCGCGTGCATCACGTTCGCGCGGTCCGCCGTCAGGTCGCGCTTCGTCGGCTGTTCGATGTACTGGATGCGGTCGTACCCCGCCGGAATCTGCTCCCGGACGCGGGTCAGGAATTCGACGAGGTAGCCGACGTTCGCGCACTTTTCGTTGAAGTCCAGGGAGTAGAACCACGTCGTGACGCCGCGCGCCCGCTGGGTGTCCTCGGCGACCGCGTCCACCCCGACGACGCGGGCCACGTCCCAGGCGAGGTCGTCCCCGTTCAGCTTGATTTTGAGGTGGGTCAACCCGTCCCGGGCGATCCACTCCCCGAGGGTTTCCGGCAGCCCGTCCCCGACCGGCTTCGCGATTTCAGCGGGGGTCAGCGGGTCGAGTGCCCCGACGAGGTGATAGAGCGGCATCCGGGGCTTCGGCTCCGTCAACACGTACTGATCCAGCGTTTCGCCCGCGAACGGGCGGCCCAGGAACGCCCCGAGGTCCGGGCCGAGGAACTCCGGGCCGTAGGTGCGGTAGCAGTTCAACCCGAGCGACTTGCCGAAGGCGTCGTGAACGGCCGCGTCGAACGCACTGTTCACGACGAGCACCGCGAGCGGCGGCACCTTCAGGTGCGGCACCGCGAGGGTCACCGCCGAGGCGACCGCGTGCTCGCACCGCACGCCGATCTCGACCGGGTGCCCGTAGGTGTTGTCCGCGGCGTAGATCTTCCCGCACGCCGTGGCGATGACCTTCATGCCGGCCAGCGTCTGGTCGTACCCGAGCTCCTTCGAGGGCCACGCCCACACGTTCCCGAGCGGCATCGACCCGAACCCGTGCGTGACCTTCCCGCCGCGGGATTCGACCGCCAGCCGGACGTTCAGGACCGTGACCTTGTCGAGCGCGACGCCGCCGAACTTGATCGGCGTGCGGTAGCGGTGGTCCTCGTAGGCGAACGACACGTCGGCGATGCGAACGTCGGTGGGCGTCATCGGCGGCCCTCGCGGGGGAGTTTCCGAAGTGCTACGCCGGCCGTCCGGGAAGGCAAGCCGGCTACTCCGCGGGCACGCCGCGGACCGTCCCCGGTTGTGGCTCGCCCCCGGCTCGCGGTTTCCTCCTGGGAAGCCTATAATCCCCGGATCGGGTCCGGGGTCCCCGAAAGGGTCGACGATGAGCCACCGCGTCCGCGTCGGGGCGGTCAACTACCTGAACGCGAAGCCGCTCGTCGAGGGGCTGACCGCGTTCGCCCCGGACATCGACCTGCGCTTCGACCTGCCCAGCCGCCTCGCCGACCGCATGGCCGACGGCGAGCTCGACGTGGGGCTCATCCCGGTCGTCGAGTTCTTCCGCGCGGGCAGTTACTCGTTCCTTCCGGACATCGCGATCGCGTCCCGCGGGCCGGTGCTCAGCGTCACGCTGTTCAGCCGGGTGCCGTGGCCGGAGATTCGCACCGTGGCCCTGGACGAGGGCTCGCGCAGCTCGGCGGCGCTGACGCAAATTCTGCTGCGGAAGAAGCACGGCATCGTCCCGCAGATCGAGCCGCTGCCGATCGCCGTGCCGGCCGACGACCTGACGACCGACGCGGTCCTGCTCATCGGCGACAAGGCGATGCGGGCGTGCCTGCCGGGGTTCGACTTCGCGTTCGACCTGGGCCAAGAGTGGACGGATTGGACCGGGCTGCCGTTCGTGTACGCGGTGTGGGCCGTCCGCGAGGGCGTCGAACTCGGCGAAACGGCGGCGGCATTCGAGCAAGCGAAGCGGTTCGGGCTGAGCCGGGCGGGGCAGATCGCGGCACGGGAAGCACCGCTGCTGGGGCTCGATTCGGGGTACTGCCGGCGGTACCTGTCGAACATCATCCGCTACGACCTCGGCCCGCAGGAACGGGCGGGGCTGGAACGGTATCGCACGTTGGCGGCGGAAATCGGGTTGATCGAATGTGTATCCGCGACGCGGTAGCGGAGCGCGGTAGCGCCACCCGCGCTCCGCTACCGCGTCGCGGATACACGGGGGAATTGTGATGAACATCGACCAAATCCTGGCCAAGTCCGTCGCCGGGGAACGCATCACCTTTGACGAGGGCGTCGAACTGATGCGCTGCAAGGACGCGCACAAGCTCGGCCGGGCGGCCCACGCCGTCACGATGCGGCTGCACCCGGAGCCGTACCGGACGTTCAACATCGACCGCAACGTGAACTACACGAACGTCTGCGCCGCGGTGTGCGACTTCTGCGCGTTCTACCGCAAGTCGTCCGACGCCGACGCCTACGTGATGCCGAGGGCGGAACTGTACCAGAAAATTGAGGAAACCATCGCCCTCGGCGGCGACCAGATCCTCATGCAAGGCGGGATGCACCCGACGCTGAAACTCGAATGGTACGAGGAACTGCTCGCGGATTTGCGGTCGCGGTACCCGTCGGTGAACCTGCATGCGTTCTCGCCGCCGGAAATCTGGCACTTCCACAAAATCAACAAGTTGCCGCTCGAAACGGTGCTTCGCCGGCTGAAGGACGCCGGCCTCGGCAGCATCCCCGGCGGCGGGGCGGAGATCCTCGTCGACCGCGTGCGGAAGGAACTCACGAAGAACAAAGCCCTCACTGACGAGTGGCTCGAAGTCATGCGCGTCTGGCACCGGCTCGGCGGGAAGTCGTCCGCGACGATGATGTTCGGCCACGTCGAGACGGACGCGGAACGGATCGAGCACCTCGACCGCATTCGCTCGCTGCAGGACGAAACCGGCGGGTTCACGGCGTTCATTTGCTGGACGATGCAGCCCGGCCACAAGATGGCGGACGCCCCCGCGGCCGGGGCCTTCGAGTACCTGCGGACGCAAGCCGTCGCCCGGCTGTACCTCGACAACGTCCCGAACATCCAGTCGTCGTGGGTCACGCAAGGGGCGAAGATCGGGCAGGTCGCGCTCTTTTACGGGGCGAACGACATGGGCTCGCTGATGATCGAGGAGAACGTCGTCGCGTCGGCGGGGACGGTGCACTACCTCACGCTTGAGGAAATCAAACGCTGCATCCGCGAGGCGGGCTGGGAGCCGCGGCAGCGGAACGTCTTCTACCAGCTCATCGACGAGAAGCCGCTCGGGGTGCCTGCCGCGCCGCGGTCGTTGCCGGTGGTGGCGTGATCCGGAGAATGCCGGGGTGGGTGGGGCCGCAACCCCTCCCCCTAGACCCCTCCCCGAAGCGGAGAGGGGGAACCAGAAACACCTCTTGCTCCCCTTTCCGTTTCGGGGAGGGGCCGGGGGAGGGGTTGCTCGGGGCCGCGACGACACGATGGACGACGACCAACTCGACGCCGAAGACAAGCGGAACATCCTCCGGCAGGTGGCCGCCTACCGCGACCTGTGCGACCAGGTCCGCAGCGGGGCCAAGGGGAGTCTCTTCTTCGGCGGGCTGATGCTCGTGCTCTGGTGGCAGCTGTTCCCGGACCGCGACAAGTTCGCCGTGTTCGGTCTCGTTTACCTCGGCCTCGCCTGCCTGGAGTTCGGCGCGGGGCTCATGAACCGCTTCTTCCCGTCCGCCGAAGGCGTCCTCGCGGACGGCGTCGTCCTGATCCTGTTCGGCGGGTTCAACCTCGTCCGGCACTACCTCATCTGGGAGGCGGGCGGCAAGCCGCACGTGCTGCTGTCGCTGCTGTCCGCGTACTGGGTGTACACCGGCGTGCAGGGCGTGAGAGGGTACTTCACGCTGCGTAAGCTGTTCACCCACCGGCCGTCGGCGGCGCACATCCGCTGGTTCAACGAGCTGCTGGAGGAAGTGCGGACCGGAAACCCCGAGACCGACCCGGACGCCCTCGACCTGCCGACCGTCCCGCGGGTGAAGGCGAAGCTGCTGGGGGACACGGCCCTCGTCCTCGCCGGCACGGAGGTCGTCATCGCCGGCCGCGAGCACTTCGACCTGATCCCGGCCCCGCCCCGCCCGTCCGACGACCGCCCGCGGGCCCTCGTCGCGATCAACGGCTACGAGTTCGGCGAGTGCGTGCTGTCCCGGGAGAACGGGCAGAACTACACGAAGTGGAAGGCCGGCAAGTGAGTGCGACACGAGCCCGAAGCGCGAGCGAGGGGTCGGCGAAAACCCTCGCTCGCGCGTCGGGCTAGTCGGCGGCGGTCTTTCGGTTCGGGCGAAGGAGGAAGCGACGACACGAGCCCGACGCGCGCGAGCGAGGGATTTGATGGCGTCCCTCGCTCGCGCGTCGGGTTGGTGTCGGTATCACTTCCCGACCAGGTCCTTGCTCAGCACCGTCGGGCACCAGTTCTCCTCGATGAACCCGATCACGAGTTGCGTCCCCTCGTCGTGGGTGACGAACGGCTTGCTCTTCGGGTTGTACATCGCGTCGGTCAGGTCCCGGACCAGCAGGCACGGGACGTCCCACCGGCGGAGTTGCTTGATCGCGAAGCTGCGGTGCAGGACGCACATGTTCGTGTGGACGCCCATCACGATCACCGTGTCGAGCCCGCGGTCCTTCAGGATCGCGTACAGTTCCTTGCCGCTGTCCGTGACGAAGTCCTTCTCGGCGTCGACCGCGACGGCGTCGTGCTGCTTCGTCCACGCCTTGCGGAACTTCGCGGGCGGGTCGTCGTCGCACCCGCCGTCCTTGTCGTCGATCGGCAGCGGCGGGTCGGGCAGGTCCAGGGGCTTCGGCGTCTCGACCGCTTTGAGTGCGACGGTCCGCTTCCGCGCCGCGTGGTCCTTGTAGTACGCCATGCAGTCGGACGGGGCGTGGACGATCGTCATGCCCTGCTTGCGGAGCGCGTCGACGACCGGCCCGGCCTGCTTCGCGAGGGCGTCGCACCGCTTCGCCGCGGACGTACACCAGTGGTCGTCCCACACGTCGCAGATGACGACGGCACACTTGGCCGGGTCGAGCTTGTACGCCATTTGTACCGGGACGACTTCCTTGACGGTGACGGTCGCCGCGACGCCGTCCGCGCCGACGACCGCCTTCGTCTTCGTGGCGACGTTCCGCTTCTGGACCGGCACCTCGCGCGGCTCGGCCGCCGGAGAAGCCGCACCGAGTGCGAGCAGGCAGGTGATGGCGAGGGTGCGGGAGGGCATGAGGGGTTCTCCGGGGTGGGCCTCCAGAGTACCCGCAGGGATGGGCGATGGCAAAACGAAACCGGGTCGTGGGTGTCCCTACGGTTTGGGGCGACACACGGACACTGGCACTAACACTGCCACTGTTTTCACTGGAACGCAGTGATGGTGTCAGTGTCGGTGACAGTGCAGAAGGGGAAGTGCCGAAATCGGGAGGCACACCCCCGGGTCGAGGTTCGCGGGTGCGACCCTGACGCGAGTTGAGCCGGCGGCACAATTGCGCAGTCGGTTATTCTGTTGCAGTAACCAGCTAGTTTAACACACGTCTGAAACACTGCGCAACGTGCTGTCACGGCATAATTGCCATCAGGTTTATCGCCGCAGAATAAGTAGATCGTTCAACGAGCTCAGGCTTTCGCGCGACAGCGTAACCGCGCGAGAGAATATTTGAATAAATTGAGCGAGATCCGTTGACCGGGAAGGCTGGCAAAATTAGTTTGTTCAGCAGGCGTCACAGTCGTTTTGTCGGTTGGTCAACACCTATTTACCGAGGTGCCGAGATGATTGCGCGTATGGCCAAAGTTGGTTTGTTGGCGGTTCTGACGATGGCGTTGTTCGCCGGGGACGTGGCGGCATTCGGCCGCCGGTCGGCGTGCACGCCGTGCTACATCCCGTGCCCGCCGGTCTGCTGTATCGGGACGGATTGCGTCACCAACAAGTGCGACAAGCCGGTGTTCATGACGATCATTCTGAATTGCGCGAGCGGACCCCATACGGTGTACACTGGCACCGTCCAACCGGGCCATAGCGTCCACTTCTGTTTTGACGAGTGCTGTTGCTCGACGGCGACGGTCTTCTGGGCTCAACTTCCCGAGATGAATCCGGCGCAGGTGGTCACGTTCCACCTGATCAACCGCTGCAAGTTCCCCCACGTTCCGTGCTTCCCGCTCGACTGCCCGAAGTGCAAAGACGGGAAAGCCGCACCCGTGACGGTTGAAGACCGCATGAAGGCGAAGTGACCGAGCGAAACGAGAAGGCCGCGCGTGGTCTTTAAAACCACGCGCGGCCTTCGGAGTCATCCGACCCGACTCAGTTGCAGCCGCCGCACGAGTGGCGGCCGAACAGCTTCCGCTTTTCCTTCTCGCAGGTCGGGACGACCGCGCACACCGGGGTGCAGGCCGGGGCACACGGGGCGACGACCGGAGCCGGAGCCGGGGCCGGGCACGGCACGTGGACCGCGACCTTGACCGTCTTCTTCACGGAGACCATCTCGCAGTAGCTCTGCTTGACGGTTTCCTTGACCGGCTGGCACTCGTACACCGTGACCTTCTCGGTCTTGTCGGCGTACTCGCAGTAGTGGACCGTCACGTCGACCGTCGACTTGACCGGGACGCACTCCATCACGGTGTACTCGCTGACCTTCTTGGTCGGGACGCACTTCCACACGTCGACCATGACGTCCTTGGAGACGTTGGCGTAGGTCGTCACCATTTGCTTGACCTTCTTCGTCGTCGGCACGCACTCGTGGACGATCGACTTCGTCTTCACGTGCTCGACGACGGTCGTGTAGGCCGGGGCGCACGGGGCGACCGAGCCGCAGCCGGCGTAGGAGGCCGCCGAGTGCTTGTGCTTGCCGAACAGGCCCTTCTTGCCGCACGACGGCTCGCAGACCGGGGCACACACCGGGGCGCACGGGCTACACCCGGCGGTCGTGGCGCACGGGGCCGGGGCGACCGGAACCTGCTTGCACACGGCGACGACCGTCTCGACTTCCTTCGGGACCATCGCGTAGGTGGTCACGTCGACTTCGACTTCCTTCGTCGTCGGAACGCACTCGACGACCGTCCGCTTTTCCTTGGTGGCGACGAGTTCGTTCACCCAGTACTCGTAGGGCTTCTTCGTGGCGACCTGGGTCATGGTCGTGACTTCGCGCTTCTCGACCTTGGACTTCGGGACGGCGACCTTGTAGGTCACGTCCTTGGTCACCGGCACCGGCTTCATGACGGTGACTTCGACGTCCTTCGTCTTGAACATCGGTTGGAGGACGGTGACTTCCTGATCGACCCACTGGACCGTGTACGCCGGGGCGCACGGGGCGGGGCACGGCGGGGCGCAGTCCTTCTTCTTGCCGAAGGCCAGGCCCAAGTCCGGGGTGGCGATCAGCCAGGCGGCCGCGCCGAAAACCGCTGCCAGGAACATGCGATGCTTCATCAAAAGTCTCCAGAACGGGAAACGGAGCGGACCGGGTCCGGTCGGGAGACCGGCGGGTCGTCGGTGGGGGCCGGGCGAACCAGTTGCCTAAAACCCCCAGCATGTCCAGTCACTCGAAAGGGTAAGGATTACCCAGTCCCGCGACAACAGAAAGTCGGCCCACTCCGTCCATTTTCCGCGCCGACCCCGGTCCGGATTTGCGAGTTCGGCCGGCGGAGGGTAGCGGACGGCGTGCCGGCGGCATAAGATTCCGTCAGTTTCGCTCGCCCTCCCCACCTTCCCTTTCGAGCTCGTCCCCATGACCCGCTGGCTCGCCTGCCTGTCCGCGGCCGTCGCCGCCGTCGCAACCCTCGTCCCCGCACCGGCCCCCGCCGACGACAAGGACGGCTGGGTGCCCCTCTTCAACGGCACGGACCTCACCGGCTGGAAGATGGTCGACCCGCCGAGCGGCCAGTTCAAGTCGGTCGCCCCGAAGAAGAACGCCGACGGCAAGGTCGTCGAGTACGTCGGCACGCTCAAGGACGGGAAGGAAGTCACCCTCTGGAAGGTGGAGAACGGCACGATCGTCGGGGCCGGCCCGGCGAGCCACCTGTTCAGCGAGAACGAGTACGACAACTTTCAGTACCGCATCGAGGCCAAGATCAACGACAAGGGGAACAGCGGCCAGTACTTCCGCACCAAGTTCGCCCCCGGCTTCCCGCCCGGCTACGAGGCCCAGATCAACGCCACCCACGGGGACAAGGTCAAGACCGGTAGCCTGTACCCCGGCGGCCCACTCGGCAAGTTCCGCGACAAGATCACCGTCCTGGACACCGCCCCGCACAAGGCGGACGAGTTCTTCACGCAAGAAGTGACCGCGAACGGCAACAAGATCACGATCGTCGTCAACGGCAAGCAGACGGTCGAGTTCACAGACGAGGGGAACACGTACACGAAGGGCCACTTCGCGCTGCAGGGGCACGACCCCGGCACCGTCGTGACGTTCAAGAAGATCGAGTACAAGCCGATCGCGAAGTAACGTCTTGGCGAGCGTCACTCGTGAGAGTGACGAGTTCTTTGACCGACAAAATCACTCGTCACTCTCACGAGTGACGCTCGCCGGGATCAAACCATGCAGTGCGCCCACCTCGCCCCGCTCGGACCCGTCCCCGCGAAGTCCGACGGCTGCGAGGAGTGCCTGCGGGCCGGCACCGAGTGGGTCCACCTCCGGCTCTGCCTGACGTGCGGGCACGTCGGGTGCTGCGACAGTTCCCCGGAACGGCACGCCGCGAAGCACTTCCGCCACACGCACCACCCGGTGATGGCGTCGTTCGAGCCGGGGGAGCGGTGGGCGTGGTGCTTCCCCGAGGAACTCGACCAGCCGGTCCCGGCGCGTTTTGAAGCGGTGCTGCGATGACGAACCACGACCTGCACGCCGTCGCGTTCCCGACGCTGTCCGACGCCCACATCACCGCCCTGGCCGGGTGCCCGCTGACCCGGCACCTGGCTGCCGCCGACGGCGAGACGCTGTTCCACGTCGGCCAGCGGGACTGCACCTTCTTCGTCGTGAAGTCCGGCGCGATCGAGATCGTCGACAAGTCCGGGGACGCCCCGAAGCGGGTCACCCTGCACGGCCCCGGCGAGTTCACCGGGGACGTGACCGCCCTGACCGGCGAGCCGTCCCTCGTCGCGGGGGTGGCCCGCGGCAACACGGCCGTGTACGCCATCTCCCCGGACGCGCTGAAGGAGATCCTCAACCACTACCCCTCGATTGCGGACGTGATCCTGAACGGGTTCATCGCCCGCCGGCAACTGCTCCGCGAACTCGGGGACTTCACCGGGCCGCGGGTGATCGGCTCCCGGTACTCCACCGACACCTTTCGCGTCCGGGAGTTCCTCGCCAAGAACCGCGTCCTGTTCACCTGGCTCGACCTGGAAGCCGACCCGGCGGTGAAGAAGCTGCTGGAAACGTTCCACCTGACGGAGGCCGACACGCCGGTCGTGGCGTGGGGCCCGCGGTACCTGCGGAACCCGTCGAACCACGAACTCGCCGAAGTCCTCGGTGTCGGCCGGCCGGTCGAGCGGAAGGTGTACGACTTCGCCGTCGTCGGGGCGGGGCCGGCGGGGCTGGCGGCCGCGGTGTACGCCGCGTCCGAGGGGCTGAGCACCGTCGTCCTGGAGCGCGTCGCCCCCGGCGGGCAGGCCGGCCGGAGCATGCGGATCGAGAACTACCTCGGCTTCCCGACCGGCATCACCGGCAGCGAACTCGCCGAGCGCGCGACCCTCCAGGCGAACAAGTTCGGGGCGCGGATCTCGGTCGCGTCCGGGGTCCAGTCCCTCTCGTTCGACGGGCTGCTCTCCGTGCTGCACCTGGACACGGGGGAAGCCGTCACGGCGAAGAGCCTGCTCGTCGCGACGGGGGCGGACTACCGGCTGCTCGGCGTCGCGGGGTGCGAGCAGTACGAGGGCCGGGGCGTGTACTACGCCGCGACGCCGATGGAGGCGCAGATGTGCGCCGGGTCCGAGGTCGTCGTCGTGGGCGGCGGCAACTCCGCGGGGCAGGCGGCCGTTTTCCTCGCCGGGCAGGTGAAGAAGGTGTCCGTCGTCATCCGCGGCGACGACCTGTCCAAGAGCATGTCCAGCTACCTCGCGAAGCGGATCGAGCAGACGGCGAACATCGCCCTGCTGAAGAACGCCGAAATCCGCGCGATGCACGGCGACGGCCACCTGTCCACGGTCGAGGTCTTCGACGACCGCACGGGGCAGACGACCCGCATCGAAACCCCGGCGGTGTTCAGCTTCATCGGCGCGGTCCCGCGAACGGACTGGCTGCCGCCGGACATCGAGCGGGACGGCCAGGGCTTCGTCCGGACCGGCCCGGCCGCCGCCCTCTCCCCGAAGTGGACGGCCAAGCGCCCGCCGTTCCTGCTGGAAACGACCCGCCGCGGGGTGTTCGCCGCCGGCGACGTGCGGTCCGGCTCCGTGAAGCGCGTCGCCTCCGCCGTCGGCGAAGGGTCGATGACGGTGCAGTTCGTTCACGAACACTTGAAAGACGTGTGACGTGCCAATCGACTCGGCGAGGAGTGATGGAGTGCGGGGTTTCGTGATGCGAGCCGGTGAGGTGAAAGCAAAGGTTATTCGGTGATTTGTTTGGAAAGCAGGACGGGCGGTGCGGCGACAAATACCAACCGTTGCTCCTCAAGCACCGCGTACCGCATCGCGAGCGGCGGCACCATACCCAATCGCACCTGTCCTGGGTGGCCGCGTAAATCCAACAAGGGGTCGCCGAACTGTGGGTAGATGCACAGACGGCGGTGGAACTCTTCGACGGCAGCCACATAAAGTGGACCGTCGCCCCGCCGCCGGGCCTCGTCCGCGAGCTCCAACAATCGTCCTTGTACCCATTTCGAATAGGACACGCGGTACGGCGTCGCTCCGGCCTCGCTCACGACACCCCCGCCCGTATCTTGAGTTCGTCGATGAACGACTCCAACTCGCACCCGCCGGTTGTTTCGATCTCGCGCATCTCTCGGATGAAGGCGTCTTCGTCGAACGTCTGCCGTGCCCACGCCAACAGGTCTGGCGAAACCGGAACCGCGGCGGGCAAATTCTCCTGACGCAGTGGATCGGAGTTCATGGGATGTTCCCCTACTTCAAACGAAAGTCATATCGCATATCCTACCGCTGCATCGCCGAGCGAGTCAAGCGTCCCTCAAGGGGCAGTGACTTGAGTTTGATGACGCGGAATCAACGCGATTCGGTAAGTCTGGGTCGCCACGATCCATTTTCTTGAAGGCTTCTCCCCCCGTGAATACCCCTCACTTGCGAGCAGATGCGGTCGCGATCTGGACGACCGGGGTCGATGCGGTCCGCCCGGCGCGGCTGTTCGGTAGCGTCGCCGATCGGTTGCGATCGCTGGCGGCTTCCGCGAAGCGGGTGCTCGTCGTCGGGTGCGGGAAGGCCGGGTCCGCGATGGCGGCGGAACTGGAAGCGGCACTCGCCGGGGAACTCGACAAGGTCGAGGGAATCGTGAACGTTCCGGAAGGGACGGTGCGGCCGCTGATGAAGATTCGCCTGCACCCGGCCCGCCCGGCGGGGAGCAACCACCCCACGCAAGCGGGCGTCGACGGGGCGGACGGAATGCTCCGCCTCCTCGCGTCCGCCGGGCCGGACGATGTTGCGATCTGCCTCATTTCAGGCGGCGGCTCCGCCCTGTTGCCCGCTCCGGCGGACGGCGTCTCACTCGCAGACAAGCAAGCCGTCACGAAGTTGCTGCACGCTTCCGGCGCGACGATCGGCGAGATGAACGCCGTGCGGAAGCACCTCTCCCGCGTGAAAGGCGGCCGACTGGCGGAAGCGTTTCGCGGCCAACGGATGCTGTCCCTGATCGTGTCCGACGTGGTCGGCGACCCGCTCGACGTGATCGCGTCCGGGCCGACCGCGCCGGACCCATCCACGTTTGCCGATGCGATCGCGGTGCTGGCGAAGTTCGGCCTGACCGAGCGGGTTCCGCCTGCGGTCCTCGATCACCTGAACCGCGGCGAGGTTCCCGAGACGCCGAAGACACTGCCGGCCACCGTGGAGAACGTCGTCCTCGGCAGGTGCGAAGGGGCGTTGAAGGCGGCGGAAGCGGAGGCGGTTCGGCTCGGCTACCGGGTGCTGAACCTCGGGGCGTTCGTCGAGGGAGAGGCCCGGGAAGTGGCCGTCGCCGTGGCGGGCATCGCGCGGTCGATCCGAGAATCGGGTGTTCCGGTCGCGCCGCCGGCGTGCCTTCTTCTCGGCGGGGAGACGACCGTCGCCCTCGGCGATGCCCCCGGCAAGGGGGGCCGAAACCAGGAGTTCGCCCTCGCCGCCGCGGTCAAGTTGGGGGGCGAGCACCTGCCCGGAATCGCCGTCCTCAGTGGCGGCACGGACGGCGAGGACGGCCCCACCGACGCGGCCGGCGCGGTCGCCACGGAAGAGACGCTCCGACTCGCCGCCGACCGCGGCCTCGACCCGGCGGACTTCCTCCGCCGGCACGACGCCTACCCGTTCTTCGCCCGCACCGGCGGCCTGCTCCGCACCGGGCCGACCGACACGAACGTCATGGACCTGCGGGTGATCCTCGTGCGGTGATGCCGGCGAGCCGCGGACGCCAGTCCGCGGGTGACGACCAAACCCGCGGACTGGCGTCCGCGGCTCGCCGACGGCTCGGAAGTGAGGAACGGTCCAGTTCCAACATCGTGTTTTGGCTTGTGGCACCGGCCAGAGGCCGGTGCCAGAAAGTCATAAACTCCGACAGAAAACACGGTGTCGATACCGGACGGCTCCCGATCTCCTCCACTCCCCTGAAACCCGTCCCCCGCCGGCGCGGTACTCTCTCGCGGCGGCGGGGTTTCTTGTTGTGCGAGTATGGATTCAGGTTTAAGCTGATCTCACCCGCCGAACGCCCTCCTCAGCAGGACGTGATCGTCTATTCGTCCGATTCTTGCCGCGCGGCGCGGGTGGCTTTCCCTACCCCGAGGTTCCCTCCCATGACCGAGACCAACGACCCGCGCTGCCAGGACTGCACCGACTTCTCGGTCGACCGCCGGCGGTTCCTCCGCGTCCTGGGCGGGGCGGCCGTCGCCGCGACGACCACCGGCATCCCCCGGTTCGCCCGCGCCGACGAGCCCGCCAAGGCCCCGAAGCCGGCCGAGGCGCTGATTCAGGAACTCCACTCGACCCTGACCGACGCCCAGAAGAAGAGCGTCCTCCTGCCGTTCGACGACGGCCCGAAGGGGGCCCCGAAGCGGCTCGGAATGTATAACGCCGCCCTCGACAAGACCACGATCGGCAGCGTCTACACGAAGCCGCAACAAGAACTGCTCCAGCGCATCATCCGCTCGATGGTGTCCGGCGAGGACGGCTACAAGGCCATCAGCCGGGACGGCACCTGGGACGCGAGCAAGTCCTTCGAGAACTGCGGGGCGCACTTCTTCGGCGAGCCCAAGAAGGGCGAGAAGTACGCCTGGCTGTTCACCGGCCACCACCTGACCCTGCGGGCCGACGGCGACTTCATGGACGGCGCGGCCTGGGGCGGCCCGATGTACTACGGCCACACCCCGAACGGCTACCTGCCCGGCAACGTCTTCAACTTCCAGACGAAGTCCGTCCTCGAAGTGGCGAAGGCGCTCGACGAAAAGCAGATGAAGAAGGCCGTCATCAGCGGCACGCCGGGCGAAATGGCGAAGTCCGTCCAGTTCCGCAAGAAGGACGAGCCGATGCCCGGCATCGTCGGGTCCGAGTTGAGCAAGGACCAACTGGCACTCGTCGAGAAGGTGATGCGCGACCTGCTCGCCCCGTACCGTAAGGAAGACGTGGACGAGGTCATGCAAATCATCAAGGACCGCGGCGGCCTGGAGAAGCTGCACCTCGCGTTCTACAAGGACAAGGACTCGACCCCGGAAGAACGGTGGCACTTCTGGCGGATCGAAGGCCCCGGCTTCGTGTGGAACTACCGCGTCCTGCCGCACGTTCACTGCTACGTGAACATCGGGCAACCGGTCTAAAAGGCGAGCGTCACTCGTCAGAGTGACGAGTTCTTCGCAGTTGCAATCACTCGTCACTCTGACGAGTGACGCTCGCCAAGAAGGTGTCTGAAATGCGGCCGGTTCTGCTCTCTTGCTGTGTCGTGCTCCCCGGCGCGTGGCTGTTCGCCCCCGCCGCGGAGCCGAAAGAGAAGCCCGCCGCCGTCGACTACCAGCGCGACGTCGCCCCGATCCTGGAAGCGAAGTGCAACCGCTGCCACTCGGCGAAGAAGGCCGACGGCAAGCTGATGACGACGAGTCCCGACGCGATGCTGAAGGGCGGCACCAGTGGCCCCGCGATCGTGGCGGGCAAGCCGGACAAGAGCATCCTCATCGAGTTGATCCACCACAACGAAATGCCGCCGAAGCGGACCCAGCCGCGCGTGACCGCCGAGGAACTGAAGACGCTGAGGGCGTGGATCGCGGCGATGAAGTAAGAGCCGCGAACGCAAGTGAGCGGTTCGCTTCCGCCCAGAAACGACAGCATCTGACCCGTGAAGTAAGCCGCTCACTTGCGTTCGCGGCTCTTGGTTTTGGAGTCCCCCGAATGCGTCTGCGTGCCGTGCTGCCCGGACTCGCACTCGCCGCCCTGCTCGCCGTTCGCGGCGGGACGGGCGAGCCGCGACCCCTCGTCGCCGCCGAGCCGAAGGTCGACGACACCTTCGACAAGAAGATCAAGCCGTTCCTGGCCCAGCACTGCAACTCCTGCCACGACAGCAAGAAGGCCGCCGGCGGGCTGTCCCTCGACGTCTACCTCTCGGAAGCCCACGCGAAGAAGGACCGCCGGACGTGGGAGTCCGTGCAGAAGGCCATCGCGTCCGGGGAGATGCCGCCCAAGAAGAAGCCGCAGCCGAGCGTCGCCGAGAAGGAGTTCGTCACGAACTGGATCGGTTCGACGCTGACCAAAGTCGACTGCACCGCCCCGAAAGACCCGGGCCGCGTCACCGTCCGCCGGTTGAACCGGGCCGAGTACAACAACACGATCCGCGACCTGTGCGGCGTCGACTTCCACCCGGCCGACGACTTCCCGTCGGACGACGTCGGCTACGGGTTCGACAACATCGGCGACGTGCTGTCCCTTCAACCGATCCTGCTCGAAAAGTACCTCGCGGCGGCGGACAAGATCCTGGACGCGGCGGTCGTCACCCCGGAACCGGTCAAGTCCGCCAAGGAGGCGCTCAAGCCGCAGAACATCCAAGTCACGCCGCGGGACGCGAAGTCGAAGGACCCGAAGGTGAAGATCACCTTCACCACGGAAGGGCAGGCGTTCATCGACAAGTTCCACTTCCCGGCCGACGGCGAGTACGCCGTCCGCGTGAAGGCGATGGGCCACCCGCTCGGCGACGAGGAGCCGAAAGTCTCGATCCGCGTCGACAACAAGGAAGTCAAACTCTTCCCGGTGAAGGCGACCGACAAGCCCGAAACCTTCGAGGTGAAGGTCCGGCAACCCGCCGGCGACCGTCGGGTCGCGGCCGCGTTCGCGAACCCGTACCGGGACAAGGCCGCCACCGACGACGCCAAGAAGTACCGCACGCTGACCATCGAGGGGATCGAGGTCGAAGGCCCGCTCGGGGGCGGGAAGAAGCCTGTGCCGGCGAGCACGCAAATGATCGTCATCGCCCACCCGACCGGCGACAAGGACGCCCGCGCCGCCGCCGAAAAGGTGATCGCCGCGTTCGCCCGCAAGGCCTACCGCCGGCCCGTCTCCCCGGACGAGGTCAAACGGCTCGGGACGCTGTTCGACCTCGCCGTGTCGAAGGGGGACAACTACGAAAAGGCCCTGAAACTGCCGTTGAAGGCGGTGCTGGTGTCGCCGCACTTCCTCTTCCGAATCGAAGACGACCCGAAGAACCCCGATGCCGTTCGGCCGCTGACCGACCACGAACTCGCGTCCCGGCTGTCGTACTTCCTCTGGAGCACGATGCCGGACGCGGAACTGAACGCCATCGCGGACAAGGGCGAACTCCGCAAGCCGGGCGTGCTGAAGACGCAAGTCGAGCGGATGCTGAAGGATCCGAAGTCGAACGCACTCGTCGAGAATTTTGCCGGGCAATGGCTGCAACTGCGGAACCTCCGCACCCTGTCCCCGGATGTGGCCACGTTCAAGGGCTGGGACGAGGGCCTCCGCAAGGCGATGATCCGCGAGTCCGAACTGTTCTTCGCCCACGTCGTGAAGACGGACCGCCCCGTGACCGACTTCCTCGACGCGGACTACACGTTCCTGAACGAACGCCTCGCCAAACACTACGGCGTTCCCAATATCAAGGGACCGGACTTCCAGCGGGTGAAACTCCCGGACGGCCGCCGCGGCGGGATCGTCACGCAGGCGAGCGTGCTCACGGTCACGTCCAACCCGACGCGGACGTCCCCGGTGAAGCGCGGCAAGTGGATCCTCGAAAACGTCCTCGGCACCCCGCCGCCGCCCCCGGCCCCGGACGTGCCTGAACTTCCCGCGACCGGCCCACTGAAGGGGACGCTCCGCCAGCAGATGGAGCAGCACCGAGCGAACCCGAACTGTGCCAACTGCCACGCGAAGCTCGACCCGCTCGGCTTCGGCCTGGAAAATTTTGACGGCATCGGCGGCTGGCGCGACCAGGACAACAAGCAGCCGATCGACTCCAGCGGCGTCCTGCCCGACGGCGCGAAGTTCAGCGGCCCCGCCGAGCTCCGCAAGGTCCTGCTCGGCAAATCCGACCAGTTCCGCCGCTGTTTGGCCGAGAAACTCCTCACCTACGCCCTCGGCCGTGGGGTAGAGTATTACGACAAGTGTGCCCTCGACGAGATCACCGCGAAGCTGAAGGCCGGCAACGACAAGTTCTCCGCACTGGTGCTCGCGATCGTGGAGAACGACGCCTTCCAGAAGCGGAAGGGGAAGCGGAGTGAGTGAGCCAGGTGGTCTTCGCCGCAGAGCGGCGTTCGTTCCTAGCCCCACGCGGGAGCGTGGGGTATGCAGAGAAATGACGTCGAGCCCCGCCAGGGGCGACCGTGGCCGAACGAACGCCGCTCTGCGGCGAAGACAGGAGGAGTTTTGTAGGGTGGGTCGAGCCGGCTTTGCGGCGAAGACCCACCGAACCCGCGAGAACCTGTGCAAAGTGGGAAGTGATTGCCAGACCGGTGGGTCTTCGCCGAAGCGGCTCGACCCACCCTACAAGAAGCTGGTCTCGCAATTGGAGGAGGCGAGCGGATGGCGATGGACCAACAACCCGGCGAACGCTACTGGTCGGTGATTGAACCGTACTGGCGGACTGTCAGCATTTACGATGGCCCCGATGAGTTCAACCGCCAGTTCCGCAAGCTTCCACCGACGGCGGGGCACCTGTTCGCCGCCCACTGGTGTCAGTCCGAGGTCCGCAACGGCGGACTGCACCACTTTTTCTCCAACAAGACAGGTGTGTTAGCCCCTGAGGCGCTGGCCGGTTTCCAGGCCATCGGGGTTTCCGAGTGGGCGTCCATACTGACCGAAGCGATTCAGTTCTTCGGAGAGCCGGATCCCCGCCTCCAGGCCAACCGTCATCAATTGCTGGGTGGTCGCCGGAGCCGCAAGCGAGAGGAATGGGATCCGTTCTTCGCCCTCGATGAACGTTTTTACTCCTGGCTGCACGCGGAGCCGAATCGATGGGAGCGAGCGGCGGATCGGTTCGCGAAGACATAACTGAATACTCATTCCCTAATCTATCTTTTTCCGGAGGCCGTATGAACCCGCTCCTCACTCGCCGAACCGTCCTCCGCGGCCTGGGCACGACGATCGCGTTGCCGTGGCTCGAAACGCTCGCTTCGGCCGCGCCAGCTGCAAAAGCCGCAGTGGGTCCGCCGAAGCGACTCGCGTTCGTGTACGTGCCGAACGGCATTCACATGCAAGACTGGACGCCGACTTCCGAAGGGAAGCTCGGCGAGTTGCCCGAGATTCTCAAGCCGCTCGACGCGGTGAAGTCGCACCTGAACGTCTTCTCCGGGCTCACGCTCGACAAGGCCCGTGCCAACGGCGACGGCCCCGGCGACCACGCCCGGGCCATGTCCGTGTTCCTCACCGGCCGGCAGCCGCGGAAGACCAGCGGGGCGGACATCAAGGTCGGCATGTCCGCGGACCAGCACGTCGCCGCCGCCGTCGGCGACCACACGCGGTTCCCGTCCCTGGAACTCGGCATCGAACGCGGCGGGCAGGCCGGGAACTGCGACTCCGGTTACTCGTGCGCGTACTCGTCCAACCTGTCGTGGCGGAGCGAGAGCACGCCGAACGCGAAGGAAGTCGACCCGAAGGCCGTCTTCGACCGGCTCTTCGGCGGCAACGATCCGAAGGAACTCGCGGAAGCACGGGCCAAGCGCGAACTCTACAACAAGTCCGTCCTCGACTTCGTGATGGAAGACGCCAAGGGCCTCGGCAAACGGCTCGGGGCCGGCGACCAGCGGAAGCTCGACGAGTACCTGACGGCCGTCCGCGAACTCGAAGACCGCATCGAGAAGGTCAAGAAGGCGAACGCCGACCGGAAGCCGCTGCCGAAGCCGAACATGGAGATCCCGAAGAGTGTGCCGAAAGACATGCAGGAGCACGTTCGCCTGATGTGCGACCTGCTCGTCGTCGCGTTCCAGACAGACCTGACCCGCGTCGCGACGTTCCCGTTCGCCAACGACGGCAGCGGCAAGCCGTACCCGCAAATCGGCGTCCGGGAAGGCCACCACGACCTGTCCCACCACGGCCGCAACGCGGAGAAGCAGGCGAAGATCAAGAAGATCAACACCTTCCACGTCGAGCAACTGGCCTACCTCGCCGGCAAGTTGCAGTCCGTGAAGGAGTCGAACGGCTCGACGCTGCTCGACAACATCACGATCGTCTACGGCAGCGGCATCGGCGACGGCGACCGCCACAACCACGACGACCTGCCGATCCTGACACTCGGCAAGGCCGGCGGCACGCTCGACACCGGCCGGCACCTCGTCTTCCCGAAGGAAACGCCGCTGATGAACCTGTACCTCGCGCTCTTCGACCGCATGGGAGCCCCGGCCAGCACGTTCGGCGACAGCACGGGCAAGCTGAAGGTGTAAGGCGAATCGCGTCGGCCCGGCCGCGGGGGTGAACCTCGACCCGCGGCCGGGTGTCTGCTGGGGGCCGCGACCTTTTCCCCGGAGGCACCCGTGCCCGACGTTCCACCCGTCATCCACTTCTACTCGACGACCGGCGAGTACGGTTGCTTCTCGAACTTCTCCCGGCACGCCGTCTTCCTGAAGGGGAAGAAGTGGCGGACGACCGAGCACTACTTCCAGGCGCAGAAGTTCGCCGGCGAGCCGGACGAAGAGGAGGTCCGTCAGGCGACGACGCCGATGATCGCGGCGCGGATGGGCCGGGACCGGAAGCGGCCGCTGCGGCGGGACTGGGAGGCCGTCAAGGAGACGGTCATGCTCGCCGCGCTGCGGGCGAAGTTCGCGCAGCACGAGGAGTTGAAGGCGGTCCTGCTCGCCACGGGGGACGCCAAGCTCGTCGAGCACACCGCGAACGATTCCTACTGGGGCGACGGCGGCGACGGGTCCGGGAAGAACCGGCTCGGGCAGTTGCTGATGCGGGTGCGGGAGGAGCTGCGGGCAGAAACGAAGTAAACCCGAGAGCCGCGACCGGCAGGGAGCGGTTGGCTGCGCGCTGGCACGATGC
>CAYUHJ010000039.1:32848-36770 GCA_964444365.1 uncultured Alcaligenaceae bacterium
CATCTGCTTCGAAGGTGACAGCGGCCGCTCCCTGCCGGAAGTGAGCGGCTGACTTCCTGGGAAAATTGGCTGCCTCGTGTCGGAGGAAGCCAGCCGCTCACGTCCGTTCGCGGCTCTTGAAGTCTCAGACGGGATTTCGGGTTTGCTGATCTCTCCCCTTGCCGCCCATTCAGGGCGTCAACGCGCCTTCGCCGACGTCGGCCGGTTCCGGAACCGTTGCCGCTTTCCCCTGCATCAACTCCGCGGGCGGCTGCTTCACGTCCCACGCCAGCCCCACCAGCCGCATCGCCCGGATCGTCAGGTAGGCCATGTCGAACTCGTACCACGCGAATCCGTGGCGGGCCGAGTATGGGGCGCGGTGGTGGTTGTTGTGCCAGCCGTCCCCCATCGCCAGGATGCCGAGGACGAAGTTATTGCGGCTGCCTTCCCCCGTCTCGAAGCGTTGCGGGCCGAACAGGTGGCCGATCGAGTTGACCGCGAACGTCACCTGGAAGACGAGCACGACCGCCAGGCAGAAGCCGTACACCAGCCCCGGCAGCCCGTCGACCGCGTAGCACGCCGCCGCCAGGAGGATGCCCGGAACCATCCACAGCCGGTCGAGCCAGACGAGTTCCGGGTACTTCGTCAGGTCGCGGACGGTCCCGTGGTCGGGCGTCATCAGGTCGTTCGCGAACAGCCAGCCGACGTGGCCGTACCAGAACCCGTCCGCCACCGGCGAGTGCGGGTCGGCGGCGGTGTCCGAGTGCTTGTGGTGCAGTCGGTGGTGGACGACCCACCAGAGCGGGCCTTTTTGCAGGGCGGTACAACCCATGACGGCGAGCACGAACTGGAACCACCGGGGCGTCTTGAACGACCGGTGCGAGAAGTAGCGGTGCAGCCCGACCGTCACGCCGATCCCCGCGATGCGTGTCACCACGACGAGCAGCAGGGCCGAGACGAGCGTGAACTCGACGAACGGGATCGCACCCAGGGCGAGGTGGACCAGGATCAGCGGGGAGAGGGAAATCGCGATCCGCGCCGCCCGGTAAACCGAGGTCCGGGGCCGCGGAACGGGGACGGCGAGGGGGATCATTCGTGACTCGGGGGACGTGCCGGGGCGGAACCGGAGTGATTCCGCAGCCCCCACCCTACCGCGGTTCCGACCGGAACCCCCGGCGAAAGTCCAGGATTCCGGGCGGATTCTTGCATCTTTCACCCCCGCCGGCGCGGTAAGATCGGCCCCCGGTGCCCAACCCTCCCCGTTTGACGAGGTCGACCCGTGCGGACCCTGCTCCTTTCGCTCGCGTTCCTACTGTCCGGCACCGCCGTCGGACAAGACAAGAAAGACCCCAAGAAGGAAGCCCCCGTCGTGCCCCCGAAGGAGGGGAAGTCGGAGACGATCAAGCTGTTCGACGGCAAGACGCTGACCGGCTGGGAAGGGTTTGAAGACCTGTGGTCCGTCAAGGACGAGGCCATCGTCGCGAAGAACACGGACCCGCTCAGCTTCAGCACCTACCTGCTCACGAAGGACAAGTACACCGACTTCCGCCTGACGTTCTCGGCGAAGCTGGTCGAGTCCGAGATGCACTCCGGCGTCGCGTTCTGGGGCGTCGTCAAGCCGGACGTGTCGAAGAACCCGGAGAAGGACCGCACGAAGTACACCTACGCCGGCCACCTCGTCATGTTCCCGAGCGGGTGGGGGATGTACGACCTGTTCGGCCGCAACGGCCTGCCGGTCGACGGCGGCCCGGCCCGGAAGGTCGGCAAGCAGCACGACTGGAACGACATCGAGATTCTCGCGCAGGGCAACCGCGTCCGCGTCGCCGCCAACGGCGTCGCCGTCGTCGACTGGCGCGACCCCGAGCCGAACCGCATCAAGGAAGGCCCGATCGGGCTGCAACTGCACTCGAACAAGGTGCCGCAAGAGATCCGCTTCAAGGGGCTGGTGCTGGAAACCTTCCCGAAGGAAGACAAGCTGCTGACGGTGAAGTGACTCAACGGCGAGCGTCACTCGTCAGAGTGACGAGTTCCTCTACCGGTGAAGCACTCGTCACTCTGACGAGTGACGCTCGCCAAGAACCTATTCCCGGAGCCCTCTCCCCGTGTCTCTCCTACTTCTTCTGCTCGCATTCGCCGCGGATGCCCCCGAACCGATCACCCACTCGTTCCTCGTCACCGGCGGGGACACGTGCATCATCGCCGCGGACGGCAAAGTCACCTGGAAGTACCCGCACGCCTCCCGCGACGGCTGGGTGCTCGACGACGGCAAGGTGTTGCTGGCCCTGTCCAAGAGCAAGACCTACCCCGGCGGGGCGGTCGTGGAGGTCGACCGCGACGGCAAGACGCTGTTCGAGTTCAAGGGCACGCAGTCCGAGGTGAACACCGTCCAGCCACTCGACAAGGACACGTTCCTGCTGACGGAAGCCGGCGACAAGCCCCGGTTGCTGGAAGTGTCCCGCGACGGGAAGGTCCTCGTCGACGTGCCGTTGAAGGCCCAGACGAAGGACCACCACCTGCAAACCCGGATGAGCCGCAAGCTGGCGAACGGGAACTACCTCGTCCCGCAACTGCTCGACCGCGTCGTCCGCGAGTACACGCCGAAGGGCGAGGTCGTCTGGGAGGTCAAGACGCCGAACATGCCCTTCACCGCGATCCGCCTCGACAACGGCAACACGCTCGTCAACTGCACCCACGGGCACACGGTCATCGAGGTCGACACGGACGGCAAGACCGTCTGGCAAGTGACGAACGACGACCTGCCCGGGAAGCCCATCAAAGACGCCTGCGGCGGCCAGCGGCTGCCGAACGGCAACACCGTCATCGCGAGCTACGCCGCCGGCCCGAAGCAGACGCGGCTGATGGAGATCACGCCGGACAAGAAGGTGGTCTGGACGTACACCGACGACCGCAAGCCGGGGATTCACACGTTCCAAATCCTCGACACGAACGGCAAGCCGCTCGCGGGGAAGCCGCTGAAGTAATCTTTCCTGTCGGTCGGGCCGAGTCTTCGAGGCCCGACGTTGGGCTGAAGTGACCGAAGAAGAACCCCTCCCCCGGCCCCTCCCCGGAGCGGAGAGGGGAGGAAGAGAAGACGCCTGGCTCCCCCTCTCCGCTTCGGGGAGGGGGTTGGGGGGAGGGGTAGAACCTCCCAGCCCCATGCGACTCACACCAACCCAGGAGACTCTCCCGTGTCCCGTTCGCTCCTGCTCCTCGCCTTCGCCTCGCTCGCGACCGCGGCCGATCCCAAGTCCGACGCGGTCGAACTCTTCAACGGCAAAGACCTGACCGGGTGGACGTACAAGACCGGCGACCCGTTCGACGGGAAGGCGGAGTCGTCCGACAAGCGGTACACCGCGAAGGACGGCGCGATCGTCGTCAACCCCGGCAAGGGGACCGCGCAACTGTGGACGACCGCGAAGTTCCCGAAGGATTTCGAGCTCCGCCTGGAGTTCCGCGCCGAGAAGAACGCCGACAGCGGCCTGTTCATCCGCGGCCCGCAGCTGCAGGTCCGCGACTACCCCGTCGCCGGGCCGCCGGCCTACGCGAAGAAGCTGACGAAGTACAAGCCGCAAGACTGGAACGAGATCGTGGTCGTCGTGAAGGGCCAGGCCGCGCACTGCTCCGTCAACGGCGAGGTGCTGGAGGAGGCGTTCAAACTCCCCGAAACCGGCCCGATCGGGCTCGAAGCGGACCGCGGCACGGTGGAGTACCGCAACATCCGGCTGAAGGAGTTGAAGTAGGCGATCGATCAATTTCCCCGCTCTCCAACGAGAGAGGGAAGAAACATGGTCGGACCCTCTCCCCTTGGGGGAGAGGGTGGCCGAAGGCCGGGTGAGGGGACGACCCCAACAGGAAAGACGCTTCTTCCAAGGGCGGGAAACCCCATCCGCGAGGAAGCGTTCCCCCCACCCCCAGCCCCTCTCCCCCTGTCGCCTATACACAT
>CAYUHJ010000040.1:0-35942 GCA_964444365.1 uncultured Alcaligenaceae bacterium
TGGGTCTTCGCGAAGCGCTCGACCCACCCTACGAAATGCGGCACCCGCTGTCGGCCGGTATCAAAAACGAGATCACCCGGTCTGTCGGCGGCCTCTCCCCTCCGCCGACAAGAACCGGGTGATCAGTCGCGAAGGCTTCTTCCGAAGTCCGCAAGTGCTGCCTCTCCCCTCAGCACTTGTAGCACTTTTGAAGATCCGCTTTCGCTGAACGACAGATAAGCACCGGCCGTGCCAAAGCCCGCGCGGGGAGTGTCACACGGGGCCGGACCCGAGAAAACATCATGTTTTCCAAGGTGTTGCGCGGCTCGGCGGGCGGGGGAACATTCTCAGCCCGCGGTGAGCCTCCCTCCGCGGTGCGGCACTCCCCGGCAGCGAGTGCGCCTCTTTGTGGCTGACGCCTCAACTCCCCCCGTCCCCCGTCCGGATTCGCTGAACTTCCCGGTTTTCCCCGCCGAAGGGATACGATGGGTTCGTTGTCGGGCGGTCCGCACCCGCGTACCATGCACCGAGCCCCCACCCACCCCAGGTTCGCCAATGGCCACCGACCTGCGACTCAAAGAGACCGAGCTTCAGACGGTCGTCGAAGAACTCGTCGAGTCGTACTCGGACTGCGGCCGGCTGCACCACCTCGGCCACGAACCGCTCCCGAGCCGGGACGCCGTCGCGGACGTGCTCGCCGACCTGTTCGAGGTCGTGTACCCCGGCTACGGCCGGCGGCAGAACCTCCACCACGGCAACATCGGCTACCACGCCGGCATCCTGATCGACGGCCTGCACGACAAGCTGACCGTCCAGATCACCCGCGCCCTGCGGCACGACCGGTGCCGGGGGGACGCGGACTTCGACTGCGAGGGGGAGGCCCAGCACAAGGCCGTCGAGCTGCTGCGGAAGCTGCCGACGATCCGCAAGACCCTGGAACGGGACGTGGACGCCGCCTACCGCGGCGACCCGGCGGCGAAGTCCCACCACGAGATCATCTTCTGCTACCCCGGCCTGGAGGCGATCACGACGCACCGCATCGCCCACGAGCTGTACCGCGCGCAGGTGCCGTACATCCCGCGGATGATGACGGAAATCGCCCACGCGAAGACCGGCATCGACATCCACCCCGGGGCCCGCATCGGCCCCGGCTTCTTCATCGACCACGGCACCGGCGTCGTCATCGGCGAGACGACCGACATCGGCGAGAACGTGAAGCTGTACCAGGGCGTCACCCTCGGCGCGCTCAGCTTCGACCGCGACGACGGCGGCGAGCTCGTCCACGGGGCGTACAAGCGCCACCCGACGCTGCGGGACAACGTCATCGTCTACGCGAACGCCACCATCCTCGGCGGCAAGACGGACGTCGGCGAGAGCGCCGTCATCGGGTCGAACGTGTGGATCACGAAGAGCGTCGAGCCGTACTCGGTGGTGATCCTGGACGCCCCCCAGCAGAAGGTGAAGGGCGGCAAGCACGGCAGCCAGTCCGGGGACCAGGCGCTGATGTGGTACATCTGACGGGTTAGCCGCGAGGCGCAGCCGAGCGCGGGACCGCCCCCACGCCCGGCGACACCGACTTTCGGAAACTGCCGAATGCGTACCTACACAGTGGCCGAGTATCACGGACTCATCGCGAACGGTGTGTTGACGACCGACGACCGGGTCGAGCTGTTGGAAGGCAAACTCGTACCGCAGGCGAGACAGACCCCTCCGCATTGCAGCTCGTTAAACCGACTGTGCCGAATCCTGCTCGCGCCCCTCCCCGAGCACTGGCAACCTCGCGTCCGATCTGGCGCGACACTTTCCGACAGCGAACCCGAACCCGACCTCGCGATCGTCCGCGGCGGGCCGCGCACCTACGTCACCCGCCACCCCGCGCCCGCCGATTTCGGCATCGTCGTCGAAGTTTCGGACACCACCCTCGACGCCGACCGCCGCGACAAGGGCCGCATCTACGCCCGCGCCGGCATTCCGGAATACTGGATCGTCAACCTGCCGGACGCCCGAATCGAAGTCTACACGCAGCCGCAGTCCGCCGACCCGACGCCGGCCTACGCCACCCGCACGGACTTCGCGAAGGCGGACGCGGTTCCGCTCACCCTCGACGGCCGCGTCGTCGCGCACGTCCCGGTCGCGGACCTGCTTCCCTGACCGCGTCCCCGGCCGGGCGGTATACTACCCTTCACCCCGAAGGAACCGCTCATGCCGCTCGACTGGTCGCCGCTCGTGGATCTCGTCCGGCGGTCGCACCACATCCTGCTGATGACCCACGTCCGCCCGGACGCCGACGGCCTCGGGTCGCAGCTGGCGTTCGCCGACGCCCTCGCCGCGATGGGGAAGAAGCCCCGCGTCGCGATCGCCAGCAAGCTCCCGCCGCGGTACGAGTTCCTCGACCCGAAGCGGGAAGTGATTGAAGACTTCCGGCCCGAGAAGTTCACCGACATCGACCTGATCGTCGTGATGGACACCGGCACCTGGAACCAGCTCGGCGACTTCGGCCCGTGGCTCCGCGGACAGACCTGCCCGAAGCTCGTCGTCGACCACCACCGCACACAGGACGACCTCGGCGCGGTCGCGCTCGTCGACACCACCGCGGAGGCGACCGGCCGGCTCGCCTACGAGATCGTCACCGCCCTCGGCGTGCCGGTGTCCCCCCGCGCGGCCCACATGATGTTCATGGCGGTCGCCCTCGACACGGGCTGGTTCCGCCACCCGAACACGACCGCGGACACCTTCAAACTCGCGGAAACGCTCGTCCGCCACGGGGCGAACCCGCCGCCGCTGTACGAGCAGCTGTTCGAGGCGGCCCCGCTCCCGCGGCTGAAGCTCGTCGGCGTGGCCCTCGACCGCCTGCAACTGCGGGCCGGCGGCAAGGTGGCCTTCACCGAAGTCTATTTGAAGGACTACGCCGCCACCGGGGCCGTGCCGGGCGACACGGAAGACCTCATCAACTACCCCCGCGCCATCGACGGCGTCGAGGCGGCGATGATCTTCATCGAGCAGCCCGAGGGCGGCACCAAGGTGTCGTTCCGCGCCCGGACCCTGGACGTGTCGAAGGTCGCGGAGCAGTTCCAGGGGGGCGGGCACAAGCTGGCCTCCGGCGCGCGGCTGCGGGACGATCTGCCGACGGCCCGCGAGAAGGTGCTGGCCGCGGTGGAAGCGGCGCTAAGATAAACGCAACCCCTCCCCCGACCCCTCCCCGAAGCGGAGAGGGGAGGAAAACCATTCTGACTCCCCCTCTCCGCTTCGGGGAGGGGGTTGGGGGGAGGGGTTGAGCCACCCATTGAACTTTCGCCCGCCCCGTGACTTAATACGGGTACCTACCCCGTCACGGTTCTCCCCGTGTCTCGTCGGAGTTTCACCCTCATGGGCACCGATCCCGCCCCCGGCCGTTCGCTGTTGCGGCAACTGCCGTTCCCCGCGAAGCTCGTCGTCACCGCGTTCCTGATCGCCGTCGGGCTCGGGTACTTCTCGGCGCTCGTGCAGCTGCACATGAAGCACTCGGACAAGGCCGGCGAGGCCCTGCCGACGATGGCCGACGTGGTCGCGCGGTTCGCCGGGGTGAAGCAGTTCGACCCGACCGCCGCCCCGCCGACGAGCACGATCGAGCAGATCATCAAGGGGAACCGCGACGAGCCCAAGGTGTCGAAGACGAACATGGCCCCGGCGTTCTTCAAGAACTCCGACGACTACGCCGACGAGTGCAAGGAGCGCGGCAAGACGGCCGTCGACTTCGACCGCGAGGGGGAACTCCGCGCGATGATCCAGTGGACCAAGGCCGACCCGGCGCTCAAGAAGAAGGCCTACGCGGACGACAATTTCCCGCTGCCGGACTTCGACCCGAAGGCCCCGAAGCCGCTGACCAAGCAGTACGCGGCCGCCCCGGACCTGTCCGCGGTGAAGATCAAGTCGCTGGTGGAGAACCGCTGCCAGCGGTGCCACGAGTCCCGCGCCCCGAGCCTCGGCAAGTGGGAAGAGATCGAGCCGCTCGTGACCCCGCCGTCGACGGAGGTGCTGCCGGGGAACTGGGTCCGGACGAACAACCAGATCCCGACCGAGAACCTCGTCCAGTCCACGCACGCGCACCTGCTCAGCTTCGCGGTGCTGTTCTCGCTGACCGGCTTCGTCTTCGCGTGCAGCGGCTACCCGACTGTCATCCGGTGCCTCGTCGCGCCGGTCGTTGTGGTCGCCCAGGTGTCCGAAATCGGGTGCTGGTGGCTGGCCCGCGTCCCGGACTACGGCCCGACGTTCGCGAAGTGCATCATCATGACCGGCGGCCTCGTCGGCAGCGGGCTCGGCATCCAGATCATTTTCGGCATCCTCGACCTGTACCACTGGAAGGGCAAGGTCGTGGTGCTGCTGCTGTTCGCGCTCGGGGTCGCGGGGGTCGGCGTCGTCGGCCTGAAGGTGATCGAGCCGGCCTTGAAGGAGCAGCGCGAGGCCGCCCAGAAGCCGAAGGAGGAGAAGAAGCCCGACGAGAAGAAGTCGGAGGACAAGAAGCCCGAGGAGAAGCCGAAGCCGGAGGCGAAGAAGCCCGACGAACCGCCGGCGGAGGTGAAGGTGTCCCACCTGGAACGGCTCGTCATGGGGCCGGCCGAGGCCGACACGAAGGTGAAGTTCAACGGCAAGGGCACGATGGCCCCCGCGTTCTTCGGCAAGTCCGACGGGTGGAAGGACGAGGTCAAGGAACGGGGCAAGGACACGGTCGAAGCCGAGCGGAAGGGCGAACAGCTCGCGGTCCAGGCGTGGATTCGAGCCGAACCCGCCGATCGGGAGAAGGCATTTCAGAACGACTATTTCACGCTCCCGAACACGCTGAGGGGCAAACCGGTCACGAAAGACTACCTGGACGGCTCGGCCGTGAAGGTGAAGACGCTGCTGACCGACCGCTGCATGAAGTGCCACTCGAAGGACGGCAGCGAGTCCGACTTCCCGCTGGAAACCTACGCGGAACTGATGAAGTACATTCCGGGGAAGTGACCGCCGGCGAGCGGCGGAGCGTCAGCCCGCCGTGGAAGCTCTCGAATCTTCGCGATGCACGGCGGGCGAACCCCGGGATGCACAGCGGGCTGACGCCCCGCCGCTCGCCGGAAGCCCCCGCCGCTGCCGGGGTCACTCCCGCACGTCGAGCACCGCGGCGCGGCGGAGCGGGCCGGGGTCGGCCCAGACCCAGGTGTCGCCGCGGAACACGTCCGCGCGGTTGGCGCGCAGCCACCCCATCAGCGACGGCGGCACGGTCACTTCCAGCTTCACGCCGTTGAGCGCGACCCGACAGTTCGTCGCTTCGTCCGCGGGGACGGACCGGCCCTTCGCCCAGCCCAGCCACGCGGCCCGCGCGGCGGCGTCCGGGGGGTCGGCGAACAGTTCCGGGAAGGCCGCCGCGGCGGCGGGGGGCGGGAGCGCGAACCGCGGGTCGGCGGGCAGGTGCCAGTCCGGGCCGGCGGGGTAGCACGCGACGCCGTCCGACCGGGTGCGGACGACGACGGCCGTGAGGGACTCGGCGGTGTGGACGGGGACCGCCCGCCAGCCGAAGGTTTCGGGCGGGGCGAGGTCGAGGGGGCCGACCGGTTCCAGTCGCGCCCCGTCGCGAACGGCGAGCGCCACCCGGCGGACCCCCGCGCGGGAGGCGGGCGGGCTCGGGGCCGGGCCGGGCCGCGGGGTCCACACGCGGCGGACCGAGGGGTCGGCGAGGTTCCGGTCGACGGCGTTGCGCAGCGCGGCTTCGACGCGGGCCTCGCCGACGTGCAGGACGCGGTCCAGGTCGGCGGCGGTGCCGGGGCCGGCCGCGTGCAACACCCGCAGCACCGCGGCCAGGAGCGGGTCCGGCGGGGCGGGCTCCGTGTCGCGGACGCCGACTTCGACGCGGGTGAAGGAGAACGGGCCGGCGACCAGGGCCGTCGCGTCCGGGGCGAAGCGCGTCCACCACCCGGCGACGGTCTTCGGGCCGGGGAGTGGGGAGTTCGTGCCGGATGACATGATGCGAGTGTACGGAACCGGCGGGCTATCGGGGGCCGCTCGTCTGGAAAGCGGGGTGCGGTTCGGGGACGGCGGCCCGGCAGGCGGCGGTGCGGGAGCCGAGGACGCCGGCCGACTGGCGCGCCACCCACCCGGCGGCGGAGTCCCGGGACCACCCGGCGGACTTGTCGAAGACGACGGCCGCGGTCAAGGCGTCCGGGCCGGCCCCGACGACCTTTTCGCGGACGCCGGGCTCCAGGTCCACCCACACCGGCGCGCGGGCGGCGGCCTCGGCGGCGGGCCAGCAGGCGGTCACGCGGTCGGCGTCCTCGGCCCACCGGACCGGGCCGCACGGGGCGAGCCGGACCTCGCCGAGTTCCGCCGCCAGGAACGCCTTCGCGTCGGCCGGGCCGAGGTCCGGGGGGAACCGCACTTCCGCGAGGGACGCTTCCCCGGCGACCTCGGCGAACCGCACCTCGATGTCCGGCCGGTCGGCAAGCGGCTCGGGGCGGAGGGCGGAGCGGGGCACGTCCAGGAACCGGGCGACCAGCGCGTCCCCCTCGGCGACCCACGGCCGCTTGTGCAGCCGGTGCCAGAGCTTCCCGAACAGGCTCGGCCGCGGCGGGGCGGACCCGCGGCCGGTCTTGCGACCCGCCGACGCCACCCCGTCCGCGGACCCGTCTGGTCCCCTCCCCCCTTGGGCGTGAGGGTTCGGGTGGGGGGTGGAGGTATCTCGCCCCGAGCGACCCCCGCCCCGACCTTCCCCCCTCCCAGGGGGAGGGAGTGAACCCGAATCGCCCACCAGAATCCAGCGGGCGGCGTGCCGGGCGGCGGCGCAGAACTCCGGCTCCGCGAGGTGGTCCGCGTCGGCGAGGATGAGGCGGTCGAAGGGGGGGCCGGGGTCGCCGGGCCGGGGGGCGACGAGCGGGTCGACGCCGGCGGCCGGGGCGGGGCCGACCACGACCCGGACTTGTGCCAGGAACCGGGCCGCGAAGTCCGCGGGGTGCGCGGCGAGGTCGGCGGCCCAGCCGCGGGCCAGCTCGGCCTCGGCGGTCAGCTTCGCACAGGAATCGGCGACCTCCGCGGCGATCCGGTCCGGGTCCGGCCCCGCGAACCCGGCGGCGGACAGCTCGGCGAATCCCTCGGCGATCGCGGCTTCGAGCCGGCCCCGGTCCGCGGCGAGCTGCGCGGCGCGGGCGTCCCGGCGGGCGGCTTCGTCGCGCAGAATCGCTTCGATCTCGGCGGCGTGGCCGGCGTCCGCGGCGGCGCGGTCCCCGGCGAGTTTCGCGGCGGCGGCCTCCCGGTCCGCCAGCGCCGCCTCGGCCGCGGTCAGCTTCGGTTGCAGGTCCGCACACTTCGCCGGGGTGTCGTCCTTCGCGAACCACCCCTTGAACAGCCCGACGACGCCCGACCCCTTCTTCGCGTCCGCGAGCCGGGCGAGTTCGTCCCGCAGCGCCGCGACCTCGGCCCGGCTCGCCTCGACCTCGGCCGCCGATTTCCGGGCGGACTCGTCGAACCCGGCGAGTTCCGCGGCGTGCTTCTCGTTCGCCGCGCGAACGGCCGCGGACTCGGCGGGAACCTCGGAAGCCGCGGCTTCTTCCGCCGCGATCCGCCCCAGTTCCCCCCGGGCGGCGCGGATCGCGTCCAGGGTCGCGGGGACCGCCTGGAGGGCGGCCCGCTTCCCGTCCGCCTTCGCGGCGTCCGCTTCGGCGCGCTTCCTGGCCGCCGCCACGACGCCGTCCCCGTGGGCCTTTGCGGTTCGCGCGGCGGACACCGGCGGCAGGTGGGCGGCGCTCTCGGCGGGGGCCACGGCGCGGCCGGCGATCGCGCACGGGTCGGCGGGGTGGTGCTCCGCGAGCCGGGCGAGGACCGCGTCGGCGGTGCCGGCGGTCGCCGTCAGGACGAGCACCCGGCCGGACGACCGGGCCACTTCCGCGGCCAGGTCCGCCACGAGGCTCGCCCGGCCCGGCCCGGCGGGGGCGTCGATCAGGAACAGGTCCGGGCACCCGACGGCGGCCGAGATCGCGTGGAACTCGGCGGGCGGCCGGTCCGGGTTCGACAGCGGGGCGGGGTCGAAGGCGGGCAGCGGCGGGCCGGCGGCGAACAGCCGGGCGAGGAACCGGTCGGCCCGGTCGTGCGGGCCGGCGGCCGGCGGCAGGGCGGGGAGTGCGCCGGCGGGAACGTGGCCGACGTCGGCGGCGGTTCGCAGGAGGGCGGCTTGCGCGTCGGGCGTGAGGGCGGGGAAGAGGTGGTCCCACGGGGGGAGGGCGGCCGCGGCCGGCGGGTGGTTCGGCGGGGCGTGCGGACGCGGCGGGCTGGCGGCCACCGCGGCGGGGTGCCGTTCGCTCATCCCGTCACCTGGCCGGTCGGCTGCGTCATCGACGGCGTCTCGCAATCCGGGTCCCACGCCACACGAACGACCGGGCGACACGGGCTTGCGCCCGCGGACGAGCGGGTCGGACGGAACCCCAAACCCTGCCCGAGTATAGACGCTCGCCGCGGCGGAAGCTATCCATCATCGCGTTTTCACGCCTTTCCCCGCCGCCGCACCCCAACGAACCGCGGGGATCGTGGTGCGTTCGTCTTCTCGCGACCTTCACAACAATGCCGTTGACGTGTATGGAAGTTCGGTGATAAGTCTGTTCAGCCCCTCCCGCGACACTGACCTTTCGAGGTTCGCGATGAGGTTGCCATTGTTCCGTCACCATCCCTATCTCTCGTCGTCGCGTCAGAATGCAATAGTGAGGTTAACGAACTCGAATCGCGAGACCATCCCAACGCGACCCCTCATTCCTTACTCACCGCCCCTCTGACGCAGAACTGGTCGAACACGTCGCTCATCACCGCCGACAACAACTGCTCCGCCGTCCCCACCATTTGCCAAACACCCCGGTTGGTAAGTCAATAAAAGCTAGTACTCAACCCTCTACTATCGTAAAGGAGCCACGCATGAGACGGTTACTCTGGGTATCCTTGCTGCTCGTCTGCATGGTTGCATTCAGTCCCGAGAATTGCCTAGCGCAAGACGGGCAACTCGATGTAGTGAGAAAGAAAGTCTTCTCGCATGGCCGGTCACTGGAGGCAACCGTCGTGAGGATCGAACGGACCAGTCTGACGCTTCAGTACACCCCCACGGATCGCGTTTGCATCAATCTCAGTGAAAAGTTGGCCAAAGGGGGCTTCTCCACGGACGGCCCCAACCACATGTATAAAGCGTCAGACGTTCGAGCGGGGGACAAAATCCTCGTCTATACCGCTCGATACGATGGCGTTGAAGAGATTCAAAGCATCAGCATCTTGCGACGCCCCGGCGGTCGGGTGCCACCTTCCCACGAGAATCCTCCGGATTACAAGCATCACGAACGGATGAATGCCTTTCAGGATCTTGAAAAGCGTGGCATTCCTCTCCCCGAAAAGTATCAACTCAAACCCCCGCCTCGTTAGCCGATGGCATCGCGATATCTGCTTTGGTGCCAGGTCCAGGAAGGTGGGGACGACACCGCTTCCGCGAAGTAGCCTTCACGCCGTCAGTTCCAGCCCGAACGTCGCCGCGACGGCGGCGTTCGTCACCTTCCCGGCCCGCACGTTCACGCCGGCGGCGAGGCCGGGGTTGTCGCGGGCGGCGGCGTCCGGGCCCTTGTTCGCCAGCTGCACCGCGTAGGGGAGCGTCACGTTGGTCAGCGCGTAAGTGCTGGTCCGGCCCACCGCACCCGGCATGTTAGTCACGCAGTAGTGTACGATGTCCTCCACGATGTACGTCGGGTTCGAGTGCGTCGTCGGCCGGCTCGTCTCGAAGCACCCGCCCTGGTCGATCGCCACGTCGATGATGACGGCGCGGGGCGGCATCCGCTTCAGGTCGTCCCGGCGGACGAGGTGCGGGGCCTTCGCGCCGGGGATCAGCACCGCGCCGATGACGAGGTCCGCGTAGCCGAGCACGTCCAGGACGTTGTGCCGGTTGCTGTACAGCGTGGTCACGTTCTTCGGCATCACTTCATCGAGGTAGCGCAGCCGGTCCATGTTCACGTCGAACAGGAAGACGTTCGCCCCGAGCCCGGCGGCCATGCGGGCGGCGTTCGCGCCGACGATCCCGCCCCCCAGAACCGCGACCGTGGCGGGGGCCACCCCAGGGACGCCGCTGAGCAGGATGCCGCGGCCGTCGAACGGGCGTTCGAGGTACTTGGCCCCTTCCTGAATGCTCATCCGCCCGGCGACCTCGCTCATCGGCGTGAGCAGCGGCAGCCCGCCGCGGGTGTCGCGGATCGTCTCGTAGGCGACGGCCGTGATGCCGGAGTCGAGGCAGGCGCGGGTCAGCTTCTCGTCGGCGGCGAAGTGGAAGTAGGTGAAGACGGTCTGCCCCGCCCGCATGTGCGGCCACTCCTCGGGGAGCGGCTCCTTCACCTTGACGATGAGGTCGGACCGCTTCCAGATGTCGGCGGTGGTGGGGACGATCTCGGCCCCGCAGGCGGCGTACTGGTCGTCCGAGATGCCGCTGCCGACGCCGGCCCCGGTCTCGACGAGGACGCCGTGGCCGGACCGGGTCAGTTCCTCGACGCCGACGGGCGTCATGGAGACGCGGTACTCGTGGTGTTTGATTTCCTTCGGCACGCCGACGATCATGGGGGGCTCGCGAATGGGCAGTTCTGGCGAGCCGCGGACGCCAGTCCGTGGGTGAAGCGCTTCACCCGCGGACTGGCGTCCGCGGCTCGCCGTTGAAGCGGTCCTGGAAAATCCTACTGAACCGGGCGGTTCGTCAGCACCTTGCCGGCGGGCTTGTAGCCGGGAAACGTGGCGAGGACGTAAGTGTTCTTCCCGTCCGCGACGTTCACCTTCACCGTCTCGCCGACGCCGAGGACCTGCCCGTTCGCGCCGGCGGGTTGGACCGCGAGTTCGTGGTCGCCGACGGGGAGTTCGACCCGCAGCACCTGGATCTTGTCCGGGAGCAGGCCCCAGCACCGGGTGTCGGCGGACTCGGTCGCCTCCCAGGCCACGCCGACGGCGTTCAGGGCGAGGCTCGCCAACTGGTTCTGGTCGGTCTTGATGGCTTCCTTCGCGCCGTAGATCACGCCCTTCTTGACGACCCGGCGGACGACGGCGCGGGCCAGGATTTCGTTGTACAGGGCGTCCGACTGCTCGGCGGCCATCTGGCCGACGTCCGTGAGGGTCGCGGTCGTCCCGGCGGGCTTGCCGTCGACGCCGACCGACACTGTCGCGACGGTGTTGAACGGCCGGGTGACGTGCGGCACCTTGATCGGCGCGATCGTCGGCGGCAGGGACTGCTTGCCCATCGCCGACAGCATCCGGTCCGCGACGAGCAGCGCCGCGGTCGGCGCGATCTCCATCTTCTCTTCCTTGAACGGCCCCTTCCCGACCATCGCGAACACGTACACGACGCCGTGCCCCGGCTGCGAGTGCCGGCCGGTCTTCGCGCGGTCGAGGTCCGCCTTCGCGGTCGGGAACGTCGGCTGCCAGCGGGCGACGAGTTCCAGCGACCGGGCCACGTCGTCGTAGTTGGCGTGCGTCTCTTCGCGCAGGGCGGCGTGCAAGTACGCCCCCGCGGGGACGAGCTTGTACTTGTCCTTCGGGTTCTTGCCGTCCGTGCCCTTGCCCGCGGCGATGATTTGTTGCTGCTTCTCGTTCACCTGCAGGGCGTAGGCGGACGCGTCGCCGCCGTCGCGCATCAGGTTGCAGAGCGACAGGTAGAACCGGACGAGTACCTTTTCGTAGTCCTCGCCGGAGTACGCGAGTTGCTGGTCGTCGAGCAGCATGGACGCGACGCCTTCGCGGGCGTCCTTGCCTTCCTTCTCCTCGAACTTGTCGCGGACCTCGCGGAAGAGGGCCTCGGCCTCGGCGGGCTTGCCCTCGCAGAGCAGGGCCGTCGCCTTGTCGAGCTTCAGCACGTCGCTGTCGCGTTCGGGGGCTTTGACCAGGACTTCGTCGATCTTCTGCGTGGCGGCGGTCGGGTGGCCGGAGTAGTACGCGGCGCGGATGGAACTGAGGCGGTCGGCGTGGGTGGAGCAGCCGACGGCGAGGAGCGGCAGCACGAGGACGAGGTAGCGCATGGGAACCCCCGGTTAGCCGCGAGGCACCGCCGAGCGCGGACCCCACCCCACGAAACGCCGCGTCACCGGGCGGGAAGTCCGCGCTCGGCGGTGCCTCGCGGCTAACCCGCTCACTTCCACCGCGACTTCGTGTACCCCTTCCGCAAACACGCGGACTCCTTGTCCGGCGTCCCGCTGCGGATGTCGACGAGCTCCAGCGTCAGCATGTAATCCTTCTGCGAGGACGCATTGTCGCGCGTCGTGCCGGACGTGACCGTCGCGAACAGCAGGTAGTCGAACGGGTGACCCGAGGCTTCCATCACCGCGAGGAACTGCCGCTGGTTCTCGGGCAAAAAGAGTTCGTCGGCACGCAGGCGAAGTTTGCTCAACCCGGCTTGCGTGTAGCGAAGGCTGATTGGAACGAACGCCCCGGACGTGTTGATCTTGTTGTCGATCGTCTCGATGATGTGAGCCTTGAAGTCGCCGAGTTCCTCGGACGACTTGTTTTCGAGCCCCACGAAGCAGATCTTCTTCGCGCCGGGGGCCGCCCCGCCCGCCTGTTGGACCGCGGCGACGGACTGCCGGCCGAGCAACTTGCCGAGCGATTCCTCGATCAGCGGCTTGTACGTCTCGGCCCCGGCGGCGTGGCTGCCGACCATGTCGGCCTGGCCGTCCTTCAGCACGGTCCCGGTCTGCGTCGACCGGCACCCGGCGAGCGCGACGGCGGCCCCGCACCCGGCGACGAAAAATCCGCGACGATTCATGGCTTCCCCCCGGGCGATTGCCGACGGACCCCCCCATCGGAGCGGCGGCGTACCCTGAGCGGGGGCGAAAGTCAACGCGATTGCCAACGAAAACAGTGCGACGCAGTGCGTGAAAGTAGGCAACGCGCTCCGCGAGTTGCGGGCTCATGTCCCGAGACGACTTCACCGATTTTCGAGGGCGGAAGCGCAGAATCGGCCACGTTGGAAGCACTGCGTCGCCCTGCAACGAAAAAGGCCGCACGAGAACATCGTGCGGCCTGCGGCGGGTTCGCGGTGTGGGGCCGGATTACGGCTTGCCCGGCTGGGCCTTCAGGTGTTTTTCGAGCAGCCCGTTGGGCTTGGCGGTGCTGTTCTGGAGGTTGTTCGGGCCGACCGGCTCGGCGTTCGGCTGCCGGGGGTCGGAGGAGAGGTACAGCCCGAGGCCGAGCAGGGCGGCGACCGACGCGGCGAGCGTCAGGCTGCTGCGGGCCGCGGACCCGGCCGCGACCGGGGTCGCCGGGCGGAGGCTCGACGGCTCGGCGGCCGCGGTCGCGCGGCAGGCCGGCCATTGTTCGGGCATCTGCCGCTTGAAGTACGCGGAGAGCATCCGGTCCAGGTCGTCGTCGGGGGGGAGAGCGTTCGTGTTCATGGCGACTGATTCACTCCGAGGGCGGTGAGCCGTTCCGCGAGTCGTTGCCTGGCCCGGCTCAACCGCATGTGGACCGCGGTCACGTTGATTCCGAGGACGTCCGCAATTTGGGGGGCGTCATAGTCCAGCCCGTATCGCAGGGTCAAGATGTCCCGGTCGCCCGGCGGGAGCTCGTCCAGCAGCGCCCGGATCTGGGCGAAGCCTTCCTCCCGTTCCATCTTGTCCAGCGGCTGCGACTCGCCGGACCCGACCCCGTTCATCACCTCCGGCGGCTGCGTGCCGTTCCGCCGGAAGGAGCTCTTCGCGTTGTCTTCGGCCAGGTTCCGGGCGACCCTCAGCAGCCAGGCGCGGGGGTTTTGGATGTCCTCCCCGACCTCGATCTGCTTCCAGAGCCGCAGGAACGCCTCCTGCATGATGTCTTGTGCGAGTTCCGCGTCCTGCCAACGCGAGTAGGACAGCGCCCAGACTTCCCGGCTGTGGCGGTCGTACAGTTCGTCGAACTGCTCGCGGCGCTGTTTGGCGACCGCGGCGGCGCGCGGATCGGGCTTCATGGTGCTGGCCGCCGTACATTCCGCCTGTGCCCGCTCACAGGGAAAACGAGCGGGTGCCGTTATCCTAACCGACCGGTGACGAATTCGTAGCCGCGAATCGCGTCGCGCGTCCCGACGAGAATCATCCGATCACCACGAGGTTGTCGCGGTGGATCAACTCCGCGTAGGGCACCTTGCCGAACGCCTCCGCGATCTGATCCGTGTTCGAGCCGGTGATCCGCGCCGCGTCGGCGGCCGAGTAGTTCACCAGCCCCCGCGCGAACTCGCCGCCGTCCGCGTCGCAAACCGAGACCACGTCGCCCTTTCCGAACTCGCCGGACACGGAGCGGACCCCGACCGGCAGCAGGCTCTTCCCCTGCGTCTCGACCGCCCGTCGTGCCCCGGCGTCGACCGTGAGCACGCCCTTCGGCCGGGCGGTGAACCCGAGCCACCGCTTCCAGGCGGGCATTTCGTCCGAATGCGGCAAGAACAGCGTCCCGACCGGGTCGCCGTTGAAGATGCCGTCCAGTACGGAATCCCGGGAGCCGTTGGCCATGACGACCGGCACCCCGGCCGCGGTGGCGACGCGTGCCGCCTTCAGCTTGCTCCGCATGCCGCCGGTCCCGAGGCTGCTCTTCGTCGTGCCGGCCATTCCGGTGACGCTCTTGTCAATGTCCGGCACCGTCTGCACGAGCTCCGCGGCCGGGTCGGTCCGCGGGTCGGCGGAGTACAGCCCGTCGACGTTCGTCAGCAGAACTAACAACTTGGCCTGCAACAGGTTCGCGACCATCGCCGCGAGGTGGTCGTTGTCGCCGAACTTGATCTCCGCGACGCTGACGGTGTCGTTTTCGTTGATAATCGGGAGGGCGGCGTACTCGAACAACGTCAGGATCGTGTTGCGGACGTTCAGATACCGCGGCCGGCTGTCGAAATCCCCTGCGGTGAGAAGGAGTTGCGCCACGGTGACGCCGTGCGGGGCGAAGCACTCCTGATAGAGTTGCATGAGGGCGGATTGCCCAACCGCCGCACAGGCTTGAAGATGCGGCAAGTCGACCGGGCGCTTCCCGAGGTTCAGCCTGCCGACGCCCGCCCCGATCGCCCCGGAACTGACCAGGGCGACCCGCTTGCCCGCGGCCCGAAGTCGTTGCAGTTGATCGGCTAACGCCTGAATCCGGTGGCGGTCCAGCCGGCCGCTCGGGTCCGCGAGGACGTTCGTCCCGACCTTCACGACGACCGTATCCGCCTGTCGCAGGACATTCGCACGTAACGAATCAGACATTTCCCACCCTGAAGACGGTCACGACCCCGACCCGGAACCGATCTGTGAGCTATACCCTACTCGGGAAGTTCCCTCCCTTCCAACTCAGGTTCCCTCCCCCTGGGAAGGGGAGGGGGAAGCTCAACTTCCCCGGACGGCAACCCGAATCCGGAATTCGGGCAAACGGCGGGGGTGTGTTCCTCGTCGTGATCAGTGACCGTCCCCGGCTTCGGTTCGGCGTTAAAGTCGGATTGAAGGGCAAATGAAGTTTCCAAGTAACAATCGGTAACTTTCGTTTGACGTCCCCCCGCACGGTCGGCTAACATCGGCTCATTCGGCCCTCCCCGCCGGACAGCCTGCCGTCCACACGATCACCCTCAGGGCTCGGACATGGCCGGGTGCAGCAAGCTCAGCAGCCGGGGAGTGCTGGCGGTGGGGTTCCTGGGGGCCGTCGCCCTCTTCGCCCCGCCGGCCGCCGCGGACGACACCCCACTCCTCGTCAAAGTCCCCGCCTTCGACCCCGTCCGGACCCGCGCCGAGGCCGACGCCGCCCAGCGGGACGGGAAGTGGGAAAAGGCCCTCGACCTGTACCTCCGCTGCTACTTCAACGACCGCAGCCAGTCGGACCTCCGCGACCAGATCCGCTTCTGCCTCCGGAACGCGAACCAGACCACCCGCCTGCGGGACCCGGCGTTCCAGCAGTTCGTGCTGTCCCTGCCGGCCCCGGTGGCGCTGGACGTGTACTTCGACGCGACCAGTAAGCTGACGAGCCTGTACGCCGACCGCGAACGGGCGTCGACCGGCCGGCTGTTCGCGCTCGGCCTCGACGAACTCGACCGGGCCCTGTCGGACGCCACCTTCCGCCAGAAGCACCTGGACGGGGCCGACGACGCCCGGGTGCAGAAGTTCCAGCAAGCCCTGCGGGAGGTGTGGCGGACCCGGCTGCCGGCCAACCCCCGCGAGGCCCGGCAGGCCGCCCGCGAGCTGGCGACCGCCGCCCAGAAGCAGGCCGGCGTCAAGAACCCGTCCGCCGTGGTGCTGGAACTCCTCTGCGGGGCGTGCAGCGGGCTGGACGAGTACACGGCCTTCCTGTCACCGACCGGGTCCGCCTCGGACGCGGTCGCCCCGCCGGCGGCCGTCGAACTCCTCACCTACGGGCTGCTGGTCTCCACCGCGGACGGCTCGGCGGTCGTGGAAGGCGTTCTCCCGGATTCCTGGGCCGCCCTGAACACCCCGCTCCGGAAGGGGGACAAGCTCGGCCGGGTGAACGGCCGTGCGCTGCCCCAGGCCACCCCCGCCACGCTGGCCGACGCCCTCCGGTCGCCGACCCCGAACGGCCACGAACTCGAAGTCCCCGCCGGCATGGGCACGGTGGTGGTCGGCCTCCCGATCCCGTGCCCGACTGTCCTCGGGGCCGACATCGTCAACACGAAGGAAGGCGTCGGGTACGTCCGCCTCACCGCCTTCCGGGAGAGCACCCCGGCCGAACTCGACCGGGCGGTCACGGTGCTCAAGAACCGCGACATGCGGGCGCTCGTCATCGACCTCCGCGGTAACTTCGGCGGCCATTTCCTGACCGCCGTCCACACGGCCCGGCGGTTCGTGCCCTCGGGCGTGATCGTCGGCACCCAGGGCCAGCTCCCGGAGTACGACCAGCGGCTGTTCTCGTCCGAGTCCGGGATGGCCGCCTACGACTTCCCCGTCGTGCTGATCGTGGACACGAAGACGATGTCGTCCGCCGAGATCTTCGCCGCCGCCCTGAAGGACCACGGCCGGGCCACCGTCGTCGGCGTCGGCACCTACGGCAAGGGCGCGATCCAGTGCCCGTTCCGGCTCGACCCGCTGAAGAAGGCCGACCCCGGTTCCCGCGACGCCGGCACCCTCGTCATCACGGTGGCGACCGCCGTGTCCCCCCGCGGCAACCCCATCAACGGCGGCGGCGTGGCCCCCCACGTCACCGAAACCGACCCCGCCCGGCAACTCGACCTGGCCGTCTCGAAGGCCCTCGTCGCCCTCGCCGCCGAGCCGCGGTAACCCGGCCACACCCGCGAACCCGCCCCGGCCCGGCGAACCGATTCGCCGGGCCGCACTTGTTCCCGCCCGCCGCAAGTCGTTTACTTCTCGGTATGCGCCCCTTCCAGACTGCCGACGCCGCCGCGGCGGCGCGGCTCATCGACCTCGCCCTGGCCGAAGACGTCGGCCCGACCGGCGACCGCACCTCCGAGTCGCTCATCCCCGCCGACGCGACGGGCCGGGCCGCCTTCGTGTCCCGCACCCCCGGCGTCGTGGCCGGGCTGCCCGTCGTGGAGCGGGTCGCGGCGGCCGTCGGCGGGTTGCGGTTCGAGCCCCTCGTGGCGGACGGCACCCGCGTCGACCGCGGCACCCGGCTGGCCGTCCTGTCCGGGTCGCTCCGCCGACTGCTGACCGCCGAGCGGACCGCGTTGAACTTCCTCCAGCGGATGAGCGGCATCGCCACCCTGACCCGGCGGTACGTCGACGCGGTGGCCGGGACCCGGGCCGTCGTGCTGGACACCCGGAAGACCGCCCCCGGCTGGCGGCAGCTGGACAAGTACGCCGTTCAAGCGGGCGGCGGGACCAACCACCGGATGGGGTTGTTCGACGGGATTCTGATCAAGGACAACCACCTCGCCGGGCTCGGCGACCCGGCCGCGGCCGTGACCCGGGCCGTCGAGGCCGCCCGGTCGAACCCCGCGAACGCCGGGTTGCCCGTCGAGGTGGAGGTCGACACGCTGGCCCAACTGGAGCAGGCGCTGGCGGTCCGGCCGGACATCGTGCTGCTCGACAACATGCCGCCCGACGTGCTCCGGCAGGCGGTCGCCCGCCGGGACGCGGTCGCCCCCGGCGTGGCGCTCGAAGCGTCCGGCGGCGTGACCCTGGACACGATCCGCGCCGTCGCCGAAACCGGCGTCGACCGCATCAGCGTCGGGGCCATCACCCACTCCGCCCCGGCGCTGGACATCGGGCTGGATTACGAGGGGTAAGCGCGATCGGGCGTCGACGGTCGCAACAGCCGCGAACGGAAGTGAGTGGCCGGCTTCCTGGGGGAAACCGCAGCCTCGCGTGGGACGAGGTCAGCCGCTCACGTCCGTTCGCGGCTCTTGCGGAAGAATCGGCCGCACACCGCGCCGCTCGCCCGGTCACCGCTTCTCCTTCCCCTCCCAGATGATCCCGAGCAGGTCGTAGATCTCGGGCTCGGACTCCTTCAGTTCGGCGCGGGTGAACGGGAAGAAGTCGTTCACGCCGAAGTAGGCTTCGGTCATCTCCGCGAAGAACTCCATCGGGGTCGTCAGGGCGTAGTGCTTGACCCGCTTGCCGGTGTACAGCAGGGTGGCGTCGCCGCGGCCGCTCTTCTTGTACCTCTCGTACAGCTCCTTGATCCGGGCGTCGTCGAACCCGAGCACCTGGTCGTGGTAGGCGTGCGCGAGTTCGTGCAGGATCACCCACGGCTGCTCGTTGACGCACCGCTTCGTGGGCAGGTCCGCCGCCCGCGGGATGTGGACGCACTTGACGAGGTCTTCCGCGTAGCCGTTCTCCTTCAGCCAGCCGGTGCTCGGGTGGTACTGCATGGACGACAGCTTCCCGTGCGACAGGTCGAGGACGATCACGACGGACTGGAGCTTCTTGACCTTGTCCGCGGGCAGCACGGCCTTGATGTCGCCGAGCTTGCCTTCGAGGAACCGCAGCGCCTTGGTGCCGAGCACGTCGTCCGGGCTCTGCAGCAGGCGGTCGTCGACGCGGACGGTCCAGCCTTCGATCGTCTTGTCCGTGCGGGCCGTGGGCTTGGCGGGCTGCTCCTTATTCTTCGGAGGCTCGGCGGCGGGGGCCGGCGGGGCGAGGAGCGTCAGAAGCAGGGCGGCCGAGAGGATTCGCATGGGTGGGGGTCCGGACGGGGCGACTCGGGGAACCCGATTCTACCCCCGCCCGGCGGCCGCCGCTTGGCCGGTGCGGCCGCCGCCGCGTCAAACCGCGCACAGCGTCACGGCTGGTACAGCTTCCGCTCGCGGATGAACTCCTCGACGGCGCGGGGGACGAGGTAGCGGACCGTCTTCCCGGCCGACACCCGCTGCCGCACGTCGCGGCTGGCGATGCCGACGAGCGGGCACTCGACGGCCGTCAGCCGGACCGGGACGCCGAGGGCCGCCGCGAGCGCGGCGGCGTCCCAGGTTTCGACGCCGGGCCGCGCGACGGCGACGAGCTCGGCCTGCTCGACGACGCGCCGCGGCTCGTACCACTTCGGCAGGTCGACGACGGAATCCGCCCCGAGAATGAGGGCGAAGGCGTGCTCCGGGTGCCGGCTGCGCAGCTCGCGGAGCGTCTCGGCGGTGTAGCTCGGCGGCGGCAGTTCCTTCTCGATCGGCTCGACGCGGAACGGCGGGTGCCCGCTGGTGGCGAGCGCGACCATGTCGCACCGGTGCTCGAACCGCGTCACGTCGTCCGCCTTGTGCGGCGGCTTGTAGCTGGGTAAGAACCAGACCTCGTCCAGGTTCGCGTCCTCCCGGCACCGCTCCGCGAGGACGAGGTGCCCGAGGTGCGGCGGGTCGAAGGTGCCGCCGAAGATGCCGATGCGCATGAGTTCACCAAGAGTTCCTGGCAATGAGGCGAGTGGCCACCGGAGCCTCAGCGCGACGCAAACTTTTCAATTCGTGCGAGGTCGCTGGCCAAGTCCTCTTCTTCGAACGTGTCCGACATCAGCTTGACTCGCAGAACGCGCAGTAAATCTTGTACCGCCACTTCCTTCACCTTCACCCCGCCGTAGTCGCTGAGCTCGAGGGATTTTCCCCGCGTCACGATCCAGACGTGGTTGCTCTTGCCGGCGATCTGGAGCGTCTTCTTGCGACTGCCCCCGTCGGCCGTCCGGAGGTCTAACGTGATCTGAGACTTGCTGAGTTTGCCGACGTAGTTTTCGATCTGGTCTTTCTTGTGCTCGTAATAGTTTTCGCGCAGGGTGCTGTCGTACATGACGACGAGGTTCCCGAGCAGGAACAAGCCGTCGGCCCGGCCGGCCTGGTTGCGCTTGTCGTACTGGTAGAGCGAGTGAATGCCGAGCAGGCGGAGCGTGAAATGCACGGCGTCATCGAAATCTGCGTCGTCCGATGTGCCGAAGGTTGCGGCCAAGGCCGCCAACACGGCTTCTTTCGCTTGAGTCAGCGAAAGCAACGGTGGCGGTGGGACGGTCATCAAACTGACCCGGACGGCCCGCGGCTCCAACCCCGCCGGCCCTTGGCGGTCGACGACATCGAACTGAACCGGGGTTTCCTTGGCCAGTTCGCCGAACGAAACCCCTTCGACGACATCATCTTCAAAGAACTTCACCGGCGCGTCCCAGCCCGGCAACGCCGTGTCCGGAAGGATGAGCCCGAACCCTTTCTTCCCGGTGTTCTTGGTTGTCGAAAGTATGCGACCGCGCATGAATGCATCCTCAATGAATACATACGCTGCTGACCACGACTTGCTCCTGCCATGCGTGCCGTCTGCACGTCCCCACCAGTCTGCTGCCCGTGAAGTCACCGTCCGAGGATGTCGATGTCGGGGCGGATCTCGGCGGCTCGCAGGTCCCGGGCCGATCGCTCCGGCGGGACCAGGTTGATGAAGCACCCGGACCCCCACTCGAACCCGGCCTGCCGGCTCGTGCGGGGCAGGATCTCGAAGTGCCAGTGGTAGTACGGCAGGTCGCGGATCCGGGCCGGGCTCGTGTGCAGGTAGTAGTTGTACGCCGGGTCGCCGAGGGCCGAGTCGATCTTCCCGAGAACGAGTTTCATCAGGCCCGAGAGTTCCAGCAGCTCCGCGTCGGACGTCGACTCGTACCCGCTGGCGTGGCGCTTCGGCATGACCCAGACCTCGTAGGCGAACCGCGCCGCGAACGGGCAGAACGCGACGAAGTGGGCGGTTTCGGCGACCAGCCGGGTCCGCCCGGCGAGTTCCGCCTTCGCGACCGCGCAGAACACGCACCGCCGTTCGCCGAGGTAGTAGTCGCCGGCGGATTCGAGTTCGAGCCGGACCGCGTCGGGGACGATCGGGGTCGCGATCAGCTGCGAGTGCAGGTGGGCGAGCGACGCCCCGGCTTCGGCCCCGACGTTCTTGAACACGGTCACGTAGGCGAACCGCGGGTCGTCTGCCAGCGTGCGGATCCGCTCGCGGTACGCGACCAGGACCCGGGCGTACTCGCCGTCGGTCAGGACCGTGGGCGACGACTCGTGAAAGGGGCACTCGATGACGAGTTCGTGGACGCCGAAGCCGGGGAACGACTCGAACAGTTCGCCGGTGCTCTTGAGGTCCGAATCGGCCGTCGCGCGGACCGCGGGGAACTTGTTCGGGACGACGCGGAGCTGCCAGCCGGGGCCGTTCGGGGCGGTGCCGGGGGTCCGGACGGCGTAGGACTCGTGCGGCGTGTCGTGCTCGTGCCCCTCGCAGAACGGGCACTCGTCCCGTTCGATGTTCCGCCGGGCGTGCGGCTTCGTGTCCGCCAGACCCAGCGGCCGGGAGGCGCGTTCCGGGGCGATGACGACCCAGCGTCCGGTGACGGGGTCGCGGCGGTACTCGGGCGACGTGGCCATGCCGGTATTGGACGAATTCGCGCGGCAAACGGCCAACCGAGATCGCGACGTGGGTGGAATGGTGTACAGTGAACATATCGATACTCCCCTCTGCCCGTGGGGAGAGGGGCCGGGGGTGAGGGGTAAAGCTCCAACCCGATCAGCGATTGCCAGTGATTGAAGTCGAACCCCTCACCCCTCACCCCTCTCCCCAACGGGCAGAGGGGGACCAGAATTCACCAAACGGAACGTTCCCCATGTCCGCACCCACCTTGCACACCCCCGAAGTTCACCCGGAAGTGTCCGCCGTCACGGCCGCGCTCGCCGCCCCGTTCGACCCGCGGGACGTGAAGTGGAAGCCGCAGTCCGTGAAGGGCAACCGCGCGATGGCGCTCGCCTACCTGGACGCCCGCGCGATTCAGGACCGGCTCGACGAGGTCCTCGGCGTCGAGGGCTGGCAGGACGAATACCAGCTCCTCCCGGACGGCAGCGTCGCGTGCAAACTGCAACTGTTCCTGGGCGACCGCTGGATCACGAAGATGGACGTCGGCTCCCCGAGCGAGCAGCCGGACGGCGGAGACCGGCTCAAGGCGGCGTTCTCGGACGCGCTCAAGCGGGCGGCCGTCAAGTTCGGCATCGGGCGGTACCTTTACCGGCTCACGGCCCAGTGGGTCGACTACGACCCGGCGAAGCGGACGTTCGCGCAGACGCCGCAACTCCCGGCGTTCGCGCGGCCGAAGGCGAAGGCGGAACCCGTCGCGGTCGAACCGAAGAAGGCGAAGGCCAAGCCGGACGCGCCGAAGTCGTCGCCGAACTTGCCGTCTACCGGGGCGGAACTTCACCGCCGGTTGCGGGAGTACGACGCCAAGCTGGCGGCCGCAAAGCGGTGCGGCGTCGGGGCGCTGCTCGCCCACGTCGCGCAGGCGGGGGCGAAGGAAGGGTACGGGGACGACATCGCCGCCTGGACCGGCCCGGCGATTCCGTTCGCGGTGGAGGTCGTCAAACAGTTCGAGGCCCGCACGAAGGCCGAAGCCGACCCGAAGGCGGCGGCGTGACGCCTCCGTTCTCCCCTCTCCCCTTTGGTGAGAGGGGAGAAAAAAATCAGACTGCGGCGCGCAAGTCCGCCTCGGGTCGGCGTTTCTCCCGGAAATCACGGCCGTTCGCCGCCCGCTCGCACGGCGGTAGACCGTCCGGAAACGCTTCCCCCAAGCGGTGTTACGATGTCCCGGCGGCTCCTGCTCCTGACGGCCCTCGCGGTCCTGCCGCTCGCCGCGGGGTCGGCGTCTGCGGGGTGGATCACCATCACGAACGACACGAACCTGGTCATCGTGATTCAGGATTCCGGTGACGGCAAGAAGCCGGGCAAGGGGAAGCTCATCCGCCTGATGCCCGGCGAAACCCACCGCGAGTTCCAACTCGGGGCCGGTGACAAGAAGGTGCAGATCTTCGAGGTCAACGCCCCGAAAAAGCCCCTGTTCGAGGGGCCGATGAAGTGGAAGGCCGACGACCTGTCGCTGTCCGTCCAGCCCGACGGCAAGACCGTCAAACTCGGGGCACCCGTCCCGCCCGCCGCTCCCGTCAAGCCCGTCGCGCACCGGTAAACCGACTCCCCTCGAACGCGGCGGGCTGACGCCGCGCCGCTCGCCGGTCGGGGTTCCGCCGGCGGGTTCCGTTTCGGCGTCGGGCGCGGATGCGCCGGATGCGCCCAACACACACGTCGTGACGGAACCGAGAGCTCCGGAGCTGACCGGTTGTAAACTTTTCCTCGACCGCTTTTGACGGCCCGTCCCCGCGGGTTTACCCTTCGTGCATCGGCGACCCAACTTGCCGAGTTCGCCAGTCTTCTCGCTCCGGGGAATCGTCGGATGTACACTCTCGTCTTGATGGCCACGCTGTCCGCCGCGCCGGACTCGGCCGCGTTCGGCGGCGGGTTGCGGGACCGCCTCTTCGGGGGCGGCTGCTCCGGGACCACCGCCAACGCCGCGTGCTACGGCACCTGTTCGGGGGCCGGCTCCTGTTACGGCTCTTGCACCGGCAACAGCTACGCCTGTTACGGCTCCTGCACCGGGTGCTGCGGCGGGGGCGGGTTCGGCAGCCGGCTGCGGGCGTTCTTCCACCGCAACGACTCGTCCTGCTACGGCTCCTGCACCGGCCGCAGCTACGCCTGCTACGGCTCGTGCTCCGGGTTCTCGTGCGGCGGGTTCGCCCCGATTCCGGGGGGAAGCATCCCGATGGGCGGCGAGTTCGCCCCGCCGGCCCCGACGACCTCGTTCGTCGCCCCGCCGGGCGGCGGGTGCGCGACCTGCGGCGTGCCGCTCGGGACGCCGACCCCGGTCGGAGCCGCGTACTCCCCGATGGCCCCGATCCCGCCGGTGCCGACCGTTTCGCAACCGGCCCCGCGGGTGGAAGAAAGCCGGTCGCCGACGCGGGCGCTGGCCACCGCCGGGTCGAACCGGGCCACCGTCGTCGTCCGGCTGCCCGCCGACGCCCGGCTGTTCGCGGAAGGTCGGCCGCTGGCGCTGGAGTCCGCGGAGCGGTCGTTCGTGACGCCGGTTCTGCCGGCCGGCCGCGAGTTCGAGTACACCTTCCGGGCCGAGTACGTCCGCGACGGCGAGACGATTTCGCAGGCGAAGAAGGTCACCGTCCGGGCCGGCGGCACGATGGCCGTCGAGTTCACCGACCTGACCGCGAAGCGGCCCGTCACCGAAACGAAAGCCGAGTCCCCGAAGGCGGACCTGACCTCCCGGCCCGCGACCCCGACCAACCCGTTCCTGGGCGGCACGACGGTGCCGACGGCTCCCCAGATGCCGGTGGGCCAGCCGGTGTCGGCGGAGCGGGCGCGGATCACGGTGAAGGTGCCGGCCGGGGTGACGCTGTACGTCGACGACAAGCGGAACGACCGGACGGAGCCGACCCGCGAGTTCACGACGCCGCCGCTGCCGGCCGGTCAGGAGTTCGCGTACACGATGAAGGCGGAACGGATGCGGAACGGCCAGCCGGAAACGCAGACGCAGAAGATCACGTTCCGCGCCGGCGAGATCGTCACGGTGGACTTCAGCTCTTGGCCGCGGTGAGGGCGGTCGCTCGGGAGTCCGAAGCCGATTCGGGCTCCCGGTCGTTCGTCAGTTTCTCGATCGTCTCCGCCAGACTCGCCCCGATGCCGGGGAGCTCCGCGAGCCCCGCCCGGCCCTTCTTCGCGAGCAAGTCCGCGACCGGCGTCGGCAGCATCAGCACGCTCATCGCCGCCTGACGGAACGCGCGGATGCGGTAGAGGTTGTCCCGCCCGCGGGCCAGCTCGGCGGCCCGGGTCCGCAGCCGGCTGGCGATGGCTTCGTTGGTGAGGATCATGACGAGAACTCCGGAAAGGAGGGTTCTCGTCTAGTTGACAGATGTGAATACGGGAACGCAAGGCCATCAGGTGAATTTTTGTCCGATTTCCGCCCTACTCCGCGGTCGGCGGCGGGGCCGGGGTCGGCACCCCCGCGGTCGGGTCCGGCAGCGACCGCCCCGCGATGATGATGCGGGAGTCTTCCACCTTCAGCCGGCGGATCTGCGTCGTCGGGCGGGGCTGGTCCGCGTAGAACCGGAACAGTCCGACCGGGTGGCCGTTCAGCCGGTACCACGTCACGTTGATGTTCCGCTGCCGGGCCGCCTCGGTGATCCAGTCCAGCAGGGACTGCACCCCGAGCGGCAGCGCGCCGGCGGACATGCCGCACAGCTCCAGGGCGACCGTGTTCGTCTCGTTGTGGACCAGCCACGCCCGCAGGTCGACGGACACGACCGTGCTGCCGAACCCCTCCCCGTACCGGACGGCGAGGCGGACCTTGTCCCCTTCGACGGCGACCCGCGGGGCGTGGAACTGCTCGGGCAGCTTGACCCAGCCGCCGCCGGGGCACAGGGACTCGCGGAACAGGGCGTTCAACTCGTCCGCGGTGAAGGTCGCGCCCCACTCGGGCTTGCTGCGGATGTCGTTCAGCAGGTCGCCGAACCGGGTCACGATCTCGGCCGCGACGACCGCGTCCCGGTCGTCGGGGTCGGCGTCCAGGGCGGCGTCGTAGAAGTCCGGGTTCCGCTTGAGCAGCACCCCGAGGACGGTCAGCACGACCGCCGCCGACGCGACGACGAGCAACACAGCGAGGACGACGGACCGCCGCATCGCGGACCTCCGGGGTGACGAGCCGCCGGGGTCGTACCCGCGGCCGGGGAATTCGTCCAGCCCGTTCGGGCCCGCGGGTGTGCCTCCGGATGGTGGCACCTCGGCGAGCCGCCCACGCCAGCGGGCGGGTGGACGACGTTGACCCGCCCACTGGCGCGGGCGGCTCGCCGACACCCAGAGGGACACCCCGGGCCGACTCGCCGGCCCGCGAACTGACCTGTTCCGGGGGGAATCGGGTTGGTATGGTCGGCCGCCCGAAACGGGCCGGGACGGGACAGGACACGCCCGGCACCGCATTCACGGAGAAGAATACCCATGCGCCTGTTCACCCGTTGCGCCGCCGCGGTCGCCGTCGGCACCGCGGTCACGTCCGCCGCCGTCGCCCAGGTTCCGCCGCCGGCCGCCCAACCGGTCGTGCCCGCCGCCGCCCCGGCCCCGACCCCGCCGCCGGTCGTCCCGGCCCAGCCCGAGCCCCGGCCGACCGGCGTCGCCGCCAAGGTGAACGGCCAGGAGATCCCCGAGGTCGCCGTCTGGCGCGCCCTCCGCCAGTTCCCGAAGGAAGAGCACCCGATCGCCCGCAAGGAGATCGTCAGCCACCTGATCGAGAACATCCTCGTCGACCAGTACCTCACCGCCCTGAAGATCACCGTCGAGCCCGCCGAGGTGGACAAGCTCATCGGCGAGCTGAAGGAAGAACTCAAGAAGGGGATGAAGGACTACCAGAAGGAACTCGACTCGATGATGCTGACCGAGGCCGAGTTCCGCGCCGAAGTCGCCGCCCAGATGAAGTGGGACAAGTTCCTCAAGCAGCAGGGCACCGACATGGCCCTGAAGGGGTTCTACGACCAGCGGCCGGACATTTTTGACGGCACCCTCGTCCGCGCCCGGCACATCCTGCTCACCCCCGGTGCCGACCCCGCGAAGCAGGCGGAGGCCGAGAAGACCCTCGCCGCGATCAAGCAGACCGTCATCGCGGAAGCCGCCAAGGCGGAGGCGGCGGCCCAGGGGGACGCGCTGGAGAAGGCCAAGGCCAAGGGCAAGCGGACGGAGGAACTGTTCGCCGAGTACGCGAAGCAGCACTCGACTTGCCCGTCGAAAAAAGACGGCGGGGACCTGCAGTTCTTCCCCCGCGTCGGGGCAATGGTCGAGCCGTTCTCGGACGCCGCGTTCAAGCTGGACGTGTACGGCATGAGCGACGTGGTGAAGACCGAGTTCGGCTACCACCTGATCCTGTGTACCGCCAAGAACCCCGGCAAGGTCCGGAAGTTCGAGGACGTCAAGCCGGACGTGCTGGCCGTGTACGCCACCCGGCTCCGCGAGGCCGTCATGGCCCAGATGAAGCCGAAGGCGCAGATCGACATCACGCAGGTCGGGGCGACCGTGCCGCAGAAGTGATTTCCCGTGTAGCCGCGACGCGATAGCGGAGCGCGGAGCCCCCGCGCTCCGCTATCGCGTCGCGGCTACACATTTGGAATTCCGCCATGCTCCGAACCGTCCTGCTCCTGGTCGCGTCGAACTCGTTCATGACGCTGGCGTGGTACGGCCACCTCAAGTTCCGCGACAAATCCCTGCTCGTCATCGTTCTCGCCAGCTGGGTCATCGCCCTGCCCGAGTACGCGCTGCAAGTCCCGGCGAACCGCATCGGGTACGGCTTCCTCACGGCGACGCAGCTGAAGATCCTCCAGGAAGCGATCTCCCTCGGCGTGTTCGCGGTGTTCGCGTGGCTGTACTTCGGCGAAACCCCGACGTGGCGGACCGGGCTCGCGATGGTGCTCGTGTTCGCGGCGGTGGCGCTGGCGAAGAGCGGCCCGGAGAAGCCGGCGGAAGTCGGGGACGCGGAACCGGCTGCGCAGCGGTGAAGTGAAGGAACCCTCGCGGGCGCTTCGGGCTCGTGGTCACTTCGCGTCGGGCTGGGGGCCGGCGGCGGCGAGCTGGGCGGCGAGGGCGGTGAGGTGTTCGCGGGCCTTCCGCACCTTCGCGGACTGGCCGAGCTTGCCTTCCACCGGGATGGCGGCCTCGACCTTCTTCACGTCGTCGGTCGCCCACTTGGACACGTCCTTGAGCCGGCCGTACTGCGGGGACGTGGGGGGGATCAGGGCGGTCGCTTCCCGGAGGTTCGGGGTCAGCCCGTCGGCCCAGACGGACCCGAGGTGGTCGCTCAGTTCGGCGATCCGGTCGGGGTCCGCGCCGGGGCCGGCGGACGCCCGCGACAGGGCGGTGGCCAGCGTCCCGGCGGCGCGGCGGCACTCGTCGGTGCGGTCCAGCACGTCGGCGTTGCGGGACACCTTCACGCCGTGGTCGATCAGGTCTTCGAGCAGGTCCCGGTTGGTCTTCAGCAGCTTCAGTTGCTCGGCGGCGGTCGGGCCGGTGGCGGCGGGCTGGGCGGACACCCAGGCGCACAGCGCGACGGCGACCGACAGGGTCAGGGCGGAACGGTACACGGTTACACCCCTCCCCTGGCCTGGAGTTCCTGAATCTGCCGCTGGCCGTCCCGGGCGGTCTTCGCCATGTTGCGGAGCACGGCCTGCGAGTGCGGCGGGGCCGCCGCGGAGAGCTTCTCGGCCTCGGCCTCGGCGTCCTTCAGCTTGCTAACGGCGCGGTCGAGGGCCCGTTGGCGCTCGCCGGCCGGAAGGTGCGTCTGGAACTGGTTCGCCTGCTGGACGATCCCCTCCCGCACGGCCCGGTCGAACATCTTGCCGAGCGCCTTCATGTCGTCTTCCGGGGCGACGAGGTACAGCTCGCTCGCCTCGGTGCGGAGGTCGCCGGCGACTTCGGTCCAGATGGTCACGCCCTCGATCGGCGACTTCGTCTTCGACAGCGCGACAAAGTGCTTGACCTCTTTTTGCAGCAGTTCGTGCCGCAGCCCCGCGGTTTCCGGCTGGTCGGTCGGCTTCTTCCCGTTGGACACCGCCCAAACGCCGACGCCAATGAAGACGGCGGCGGCCGCGCCGACGACGTGCGTCCAGCGGACGTGTCCGAAGACGGCGAACGCCGACCGCTTCGCCGGGGCCGGGAACTTCAGGGTCGCCGGCTTGCCGGACAGGATGTCGGTCAGCAGGTCGGCCTTCGCGGCCGGCGAGGACGCGGGGACCGGAATCTTCGCGAGCAGCTCTTCGAGCCGGCCGGCGCGGGCGACGAACGCCTTGCACTCGGCGCAGGTCGCGAGGTGCGCCCGGACGTCGGCCCCGGCGCGGCGGGGCTCGGAGACGGCGAGCAAGCGGTTCTGGACGGCGTCGCAGGTCATCGCAGCACTCCCATTTCCCTCCCCCTGGGAGGGGGGAGGGATCAAGGGTGGGGGTCGCTTCGGGCTTGAAGGCTCACCCCCACCCCAACCCTCCCCCCTCAAGGGGGAGGGAGTCAATCACTTCGCCGGCTTCTCCTCGACCGGCCGGCCGTCCGCCGGGATCAGGTCCGGGGGCAGCACCTTCACCAGCTTCTGCCGGGCCTTGAACACCCGCCAGCGGGCGGTTTCTTCCGTCGTGTTCAGGACGCCGGCGATCTCCTTGAACGACATCCCCTGTTCGGCCCGGAGCATCAGGGCGGCCCGGTACTCGGTCGGGAGTTCGGCCACCGCCTTCGCGACCAGCCGCAGGGCCTCGCGGTCCGCCGCGGAGTCGTGCGCCCCGAACGTCGCCTCGGACACGTCGTCCGGGAGGGCGTTCCCGGTCCGCCGCTCGGCCCGCTTCAGGTTCACGAAGTTGTTGTGCCCGATGCGGAACAGCCACGCCCGGAAGTTGGTCCCCGGCCGGAACGAGTCCAGCGCGGCCAGGGCCTTCAGGAACGTCTCCTGAACCAGATCGTCGGCCCGATCCCGGTCGCGGGTCAGGTGATACAGCCAGCGGTAGATCCGGTCCCAGTACCGCTCGACCAGCCGGGCGAACGCCGACCGGTCGCCCTGCTGAGCGGCGGCAATCCACTCGGCCTCCTCCGCCGGGAGGAGTTGATCGGGTTCGCTCGACACGCATCCGGGTCCTGTTCCGGTCCGGTTCCCCGCGTCCCACGATAGCCGGGCCGCGGCGGGGTGTCCAGCGTCCGCCGAGGGCAGTCGCGGCCGTTCTGATAGGCGTAACCCGTTCCGGGCGGATTCGTTGGCGCAAATCGGATTTTCGCGACCGGTTCGTCGCGCGGCGAAGCCGAGCGTGCGGGCGAACCGGGGTCACGCCGCCGGATCGCGATACCGGTTCAGCACTTGCAACACGCCGACCGGCACGGGAAACCCCGCCGACAGCCCCGCCGGGTAGTTCGTCTGGAGCGGGTCGTCCACCACGCTCAGCACGTTCTGGTGTCCCAGCACGGCGTGCGTTTTCGTCTGGCGGTACCAGTGACCGACGAGCTCGGCATACGCCCGCCGGACGGACGCCGGCACTTGCCCCGTCGGGGTCTGGTACTCGACCCGCACCGTGCCGGGAGCGGACGACCACAGAAACGGCCCGCCCAGGGACTCGATCACGCCGCGGTCGGTGTGGACGTAGTACAGGTCGTCTTCGAGGACCGTGTCGGTGCCGAACTCGCGCGCGGCGTCGACCCGCACGGAGACGATCGCGGAAACGGGGTACTGCTTCAGGAAGATGAGCCGCTTCCCGCCGGCGTGGAACTCGGTGAAGGTGCCGCCGGCGAAGTCCCGGCCGCAGTGCCGGGCGACGAAGTCGTCCGCCGCGGCTTGCAACTGTTCGAGCAAGTCGTCGTCCGCGGACCCGCTGATTCCGAGGGATTGCTTCACGTTCGCGAGGGTGTCGAGGGGCATGGCTTCTCCAGTACGGAAGGGGAGTGAAGGAGAAGAGGAGGGGAGGAGTTCAGAAGTTCTCCTCCCCTCCTCTTCTCCTTCGCTCAGAAGGTTTTCTTCTGCTGCCCGACGAGCGCCGCGGTGCCCGCGGAGGGGGACGAGCCGCTGACCGTGAGGGCGGCGCGGACGTACCGCCGGGACCGGTGGAACGGGATCGCGCGCTTCTGGTTCGACGAGGTCACGTTCGGGAACTCGCCGTCGGCGATCGGGTCCCAACTCGATTGGTCGTCGGACTCTTCCAGGGCGACCGCGAGGGTGGTGCCGGCCGCGACGGTGCCGGTCATCAGGATGGCGAAGCACGGCCCGTCGCCGTCGCCGAGGTCGACCGCCGTCCCGTTCGCGGACGCGGTGCGGACGGCCGGGGCGAGGGTGATGCCGTAGGTCGCCTGGGTCGGGACGTCGGTCAGTTTCGTGGACATGGGGAAATCTCCGGGGTGGTGAAAGTGTGTTGTGTAGCCGCGACGCGCTAGCGGAGCGCGGGGAGAATCGCGCTCCGCTAGCGCGTCGCGGCTACACCGGTTCAGCCCACAATCAAGTCGTCGCACACGACGAAGCTCGCCGCGTGGCGGGGGCCGGCGTCGATGTGCTGGATGCCGCGCAGGTACGTCATGTCGTTCTGCAACGCCGTGTCGCCGTGCCCGGACGCGAGGAACTCCATCACGCCCATGCGTGCGACGATCCAGTCCGGGAAGTAACCGAGCAGGACGTAGGTGAGGTCCGTCGATTCCCCCTTCTCGCGGGTCGCCGACACCTGGGACGACCGCACGACGCGGGTGCCGTACAGTTCGGGCGGCCGGCCCGACGACCCCGCGGTGCGGAACAGGAACGCTCCCTCGTTCCCGCCGCCGGACACCGCGTCGGCCCGGCGATTCATCAACGCCGCGTACATCGTCTTCCGCATCACCCACGCGGTCGGGGCTTCGACCACGTCCGGCAGTTTCGACTCCATCAGGGCCACGTCTTCCGGCGCGAACGTGTCGCCGTTCGCGCCCGTGGTGCTGGCGGTGTGGGTGCCGACGTCCGAGTAGGTGATGACGCCCTTGATCTGCGTCCCGCCCGACCCTTCGAGCATCGCGAGATCGGCCTTCAGAGCGGCGGCACGGGCCATGTCGAACCGGACGAGCCCTTCGGCGGAGGGACTTGCGAACCGAAGCAACTCGTTATTCAACTGCACCAAAACACCGAGCTTCTTCGCTTGCAGGTCCAGGTTGCCGGTCGTCGGTTGCGTTGCCGTGATGGACGCCCCTTCACCGACCCAATACGCCGTCGAGGCGGCCGTCAGTTTCGGGAACTGCACCCGACCGTTCGGCGGCAGTGCGATCTCCTTCGCGCCGGCGGCCGCGAACGCTTCCAGGTTGCGTTGCAGGTCGACGAGCTCGCCCAGCATCGGCAGCGGGACGAACGTGCCGCCCGCGTTGTCGACCTCCGTGCCGAGCGCCTTCCGGCTGAACCGCCCGAGCTTCCGGCCGATCCAGTCCGCCTCGTCCGGGTCGAACTTCCCCGCCTGCGCGGTCATCTTCTGGCGGAGTTCCGACTGCAACCGCTGCCCCTGCGGCTCGAACACCGGCAGGTGCGCTGACGCCAGCGGGACGAGGAACGACTGCGCCCCGTGGTGCGGGCTGAAGCCGTACCCGGCGTACAAATCGCGGAGCTGCTGGTGGGCGTGGATCTCTTCCTTGGCCTGGTCCGGCCCGACGTACCCGAGCGCGAACGCGGCCGCCTTCAGGACGGAGTACCCGGCCGAGTCCTGGCCGACGGGCCCGGACGTGGCCCACGGCACCCGCCGCGGGACGGTGCGCGTCGCCTTTTCGACGGCGCTGCTGGTTTGCTGTTCGATGAACTGCACGAGCTCATCGCGGGACTGGAACTTGTCGGCTTCGAGCGTGGTCGACATGGGTGAGACTCCAATGAGGGGGAACAAACCCGTGTAGCCGCGACGCGATAGCGGAGCGTGGGACGGTTCGCGCTCCGCTATCGCGTCGCGGCTACACGATCAATCCGAGAACACCGGCACTTCCTCCCGCACCAACCCGGCGAGGACGTCCTTGCCGACCCGCCACCACTTCCCGCCGCGGTCGTCCGGGACGCGGCTCAGCCACTGCTTCAACGGCACGTCGCGGACGAGCCCCTTTTGCAGCGCCACCGTCAGCGCGCCGGGGTTCTCCGGGATCGGCACCGCCGAGTATTCGAGGAGGTCCCACTCCTCCACCCGGAGCCCGGTGCCGGTGCCGAACTGCGCCGGGATCCGCCGGGCTTTGCGCGGCACGAAGCCGATTGACCAGCCGCGCAGAATCCCCTGCTCGAAGAGGCGGAACACGTCCTCCGCGAACGGCACCCCTTGCGCGAACCGCGTCTCGGCGACGATCCGGTTCGGCTGCACGTCCAGCCACTCGCACGCCCCGATCGGCGGGAACTGCGACCGGTTGTGCGCCCACAGAACAACGGGATTCATCAAAAACTCTTCCGTGTTGCGGATGCCCGTCGAGACGACGACGTCCCCCGCGCGGTCGGCGTCCGTGGTCGTGATGACGCTGCGAATCAGCAGCTTCGCGGCGTCGGTGTGAAGCGTCCGCGCGTTCGGGTGCGGACTGGCGAAGCCGCCGGACGGAAGGGGAACGATGCCGGGGTGCATGGGTTTCTCCAATCTTGGCGAGCGTCACCCGTCAGGGTGACGAGGGCTTCCAGGGTCAAACCGCTTGATGGCTTTTGATGTGATTGCCGGATGCGGCACTCGTCACCCTGACGGGTGACGCTCGCCAAGGCCGCGAGCCTTGCGAATTTCCGCGATCGTGCGAATCCCGAGCTTCGCGTCCCGCTCGTCGTCCTGGCGTTGTTGCTCCACGGCGCGGGGCGAGCAGTCCGGGAACGTCACGAACACGTCGGGTCCGTACCGCCGACCGAGGTCGCGCGTCAGGCACTGCCCGATGAGTTCGAGCTTCGGCTGGACGGTCCCCTCGCAGAACATCACGCGCGCCCCGTCCCAGATGCCCGACCCGAGGCCGACGTTCTCCGCGATGCCCGCCACCGGGAGCGGCACCCGGAACGCGGCGAGGATTTCGTCGCGGGTCATCCGGCACGAGTTGAGGAAGTCCATCTCCGCCGGCGTCAGCGTCCACGGGGCGGCGGTGAGGCCCTGCTCCAGCACCATCGGCCGGTGCCAGTTGCCGCGACCGGCGAACCGGCTTTCGAGCTTGTCTTCCAACCGCCGCACGGTCTGTTCGGAAAGCGTCTGATCCGTCCGGAGCACGACACCGGGTCGCGGACCGGCCTGGAAGGTGTGGTGCCGGGACTTCTGCAGCTCCGTGTTCGCGTCGACCGTCAGGGCGTTCGCCTTCAGCGGGGACAGCCCGTAGTGCGGGTCGGACGGGTTCGGGTACTTGAGGTGAATGACCTCGTGCGGCTCGAAGAACTCGGCCCGGTTCCCCGGCGCGGCGACCTCGTACCCCTTGACGAAGTCCGCCGCGTCCGGGACGACCTTGACCCACGGCGTCGGGATCACCCACAGTTCCGCCGGGCCGGTTTCCACGTCCTCCGCGACGTACCAGAAGCTGTTCCCGGTGAGCTCGAGGTAGACCGTCGTGAGGTACCACAACTCCCACGGCGTCAGCCACGGGTTCGGCGAGTCGAGCAGTCGGCAAAGCGGGTGCGTGTGCGGCAGCGGGTCCTGTTCGTGGTCGGCCTGGCCGGTGTTGCGGTAGAGGTGCGGCCGCTGGCGGGCGACTTCCTGCGCGATCGCGTTGACGGCCGTGTACACCCACGACGTGTAGTTGCGAAGCTGCTCCGCGGGGTCGGACTGCCACCACCCGGCCGCGGCGAACGGCGGCGCGAACACCGCCCCCACCCGCGGCGGGGCCGGCTTCGGCGGGGCCGGGCGGAGCGTCTTCACGAACTCGCGGAGGCGGGTGAGTAGCATGGGATTCTCCTGAGGCGAGCGGCCGGGCGTCAGCCGGCCGTGGTTCGCGTCCGCACGGCCGGCTGACGCCCGGCCGCTCGCCGGGGTCACTCGTGGCGGTCCGGCTTGTCTTCCGGCGGCTTCGGCAGCGGCCCCGGGTCCGCGACCTTGCGGTAGCCCAGCGACTGCGCGATCAGCAGCACCTCGCGCCACGTCGGGTACCGCCGGTTGTGCTTCTTCTGGTACGCCGCGATCGCCCGGATGAAGGCCAGTTCGTCCCCGCCGATGTCCGCGCCGGGGAAGTTCTCCTCGAACCGGGTCAGCCCGTTCTGCTTCGGCACGGGGGCTCTCCGACGGGCACCGGCGTCTGCCAATGGGGTCAGTGTTATCTTGTTCAGTAATCGGCGACTTGTAACAGATGTACACTGCGAACGGGAATTGTCAAGCAATCCGGCGGGAATGTCCGCGGCGGGTCCGGTACACTGGGCTCGGACGATGACGGGGTGTCAGGGTGACGGGGTGACGAACCCGGACTTCTCACCGTGTCACCCCGTCACCCTGACACCCCGTCATCGAAGAGACCACCCATGCGAACCGCGACGCTTCTCAGCTTGCTCGCCCTGGCCCCCGCGGTCGCCGCGGACCCGCCGAAGAAGCCCGTCTACGAGTTCAAGAAGCAGGCGAACCCCCAGGGCACCGGCAAGTTCTACCTCGGCCGGGAGATCGCCCCGGTCATGGGGTACGAGGCCGCCGGCTGGCTCGACCGCACCGAGCGCGAGAAGGAGGAAGAGCCGGCCAAGCTCATCAAGGCCCTGGACCTGAAGCCCGGAATGGTCGTCGCAGACGTCGGGGCGGGCAGCGGCTACCACTGCTTCCTGATGGCCCCGCTCGTCGGCGAGAAGGGCAAGGTCATCGCGTGCGACGTGCAGCAGGAGATGCTCGACATCATCGAGGCCCGCTCGAAGCGCAAGAAAATCAAGAACATCGAACTCGCCCGCGGCACCGAGACGGACCCGAAACTCCCGCCGGGCGAGGTCGATCTGATCATCATGGTGGACGTGTACCACGAGTTCAGCCACCCCTACGAGATGACCGAGAAGCTCGTCGAGGCCCTGAAGCCGGGCGGGAAGCTCGTGTTCGTGGAGTTCCGGCTCGAAGACGACAAGGTGCCGATCAAGCTGGTCCACAAAATGAGCGAACGACAGGTCATCAAAGAGATGGCCGAGTTCCCGATTTTGGAGCACGAGAAGACCGTCAGCAGCCTGCCGTGGCAGCACGTCATTCTGTTCAAGAAGAAAGCGAAGTAGCGGTCCTCCACTCGCTGAGGACGGATCGTTCTCCCTCCCCCTTGAGGGGGGAGGGTTGGGGTGGGGGTGAAGGGTTCACGCCCCAGACCACCCCCACC
>CAYUHJ010000041.1:0-10854 GCA_964444365.1 uncultured Alcaligenaceae bacterium
CCCTGATCTGGGACGGGTTCCGCTTCCCGTTCTCGGAGTCGGTGCTGGTGCCGGCAGTGGCGGCGTTCGGCTCGAAGGAGTGGAAGCGGGAAGCGGTTCGCGTCGGCCGCACGAAGTCCCAGGTGGTGTTCACCGTCGGCCCGTGGACCCTCGGGCTGACCATCGACCCGTCGGGCAAGTTCCCCGACGCCACCGCCATCGTGCCGAAGGCCCAAACGCCGACGGTGGTCCACCTGAGCGAGGACGACGCCCGGCTCGTTCTGTCCCGGCTCGGTGCCGTGCCAGACGACGACGATGAGACCAACGCCGTCACCCTCGACGCGATGGAATGCGGCGTGGCGGTGCGGTGGCGGATCGGCGACGAAAAACCGCCGAGCGAACTCCGCCTGCCCGGCTCTCGGTGCACGGGGCCGGCGGTGCGGTACGCGTTCGACCGGCAGTACCTGCTCCGCGGCCTCGCCCTCGGGTTCCGCACGCTCAGGGTGTGCGGGGCTCACCGCCCGCTGGCCATGACCGACCGCCACCGCCTGTACCTCGCCGCCGGGCACGACCCGTCCACCGCGATCCCGCCCGACGACACCGTACGCACCATCAGCAGTTCGATCTCGCCGATCGTCCTCCGTTCCCATCCCCCGAACCCGGAGCCCCCGATGCCGATTCCCCCGACCCGCACCTGCCTCCCGCCAGACGACGACACGACCCCCGACCCGCTGGCCGAGGCCGAAGCCGTCCGCGACCTGCTGGCCGAAGCCGCCCAGCGGGCCAACCAGTTGGTGCACCTGTTGAAGGCCAAACGCAAGGCCGACCGGGCCATCACGCAGGCCGTGCGGTCGCTGCGGGCGTTGCCCCTCGGCGGGAGGGCGTGACCATGTCCCCTGCCGTCCTGCTGACCGACCACTTGACCCGCCTGACCGATTCGCTGACCACCCTCAAAGACCGCGTCCGCGAAGCTGTGGTCGGCGAACTGAGCCGCATCGCCAGCGACACCCTGAGCGAGGTGATCCGCACGCTCCTCGGTCCCCGCTCACAGCACCGCCCCGTTCGGAATGCCCGCGAGTACGACCCGTGGGACGACGACGAAAACGACGGCGATGAAGATGAACCGCCGCCCGCGGCCCTCGCCCCGCAACCCGTCGTTCGCCCGTGGGTGGGCTGGCTGGCCGCCGCCGGCCGCCTGTTGCTCACCTGCGTGACCAGCCGCAGTAAGCCGTGGTGGCCGGCACTGGTGCTGGCCGGGGCGGGTGTTGCCGCCCTGACCCAGCAGCCGCTCGTGCTGGCCGCCTTGGCCGCCGCCCACACCGCGTTCGACCTGATCTGCCCGTAGTCCGTTGACGATCACCCCGGCCCGTCCCCAGCCCCGGAGTCTCCCTCGCGGGTACAGCCCCGGCAGAGTGATCGTCTCCAAGCTGACCGCCTTCAACCAAGAACAACTTCTTCAGCCTCAACAAACCTGCCACTCGCACCACCAACACCCACACGGAGAAGTCCCATGTCCACCGCCACGCTCAACGGCAAGCCGCAGCGGAAGCAGCTCAGCCAGCAGCTCGACCGCATGGACGGCATCATCGACTGCCTCGCCGACGCCCTGCCCGAGGCCGTCGCCGACGCCTGCCGCGACGGGGCCAAGGCGGCCGTGCAGCAGGCCGTCACCGACCTGTTCACCCACCCCGAGTTCCTCGCCCGGTTCGCCGAACTCGCCGCCCGTTCGGCACCGACCGTCGCCCCCGTCGCCCTCGCGGCGTCGCAGCCGGTGCCCGCCCCGGCCACGCACACGCCGCCGGCGAACGCCCGGCCGTCGAGCTGGGAGCGGATGAAGGCCAAGCTGCGGGAGTGGAAAGCGGCGGTGACGGGCGGCGTGCGGACCGCCTGCACCGCCGTCAAGGCCGGCGTGCGGACCGCGGCCGGCACGATCGCCGCCACCGCCCGCACCCTGTCGAACACGCTGCCGGTGCGGCGGATCGTGACCGTGGCCGTCGGCGTCGGGCTGTTCACCGCCGCGGTGTGCTACCTGTGCCCGCACTGGCTGTCGGCCGTCATCGGCGGGGCCGGGGCGGCCTGCACCGCCGCCGCCGTGCAGGTCGGCTCGTGGCTCCGCCGCTCGGTCAGACTGTTCCGCTTCGGCGGCTGAATTGATACCGTCGGGAGCGAGGCATCAAACGTGTTTGACCCGCTGGCCGGTTTCGCTTCCCCGGAAGCGTCAGCCCGTGCAGCGATCGACCCGTTCGGTCGTCTCGTTCCCGGCACACCGCGGTCACACCCACATCCGCACCGCACCCGGAGTCCGCCGTGCCGATTCTCGTCATGCTGCTGTGCTTCGTGCTCGCGTTCGGCCTGATCGCCCCGTGACGCGACGACTCCCCGAACCCACTCTCACGAAGAGAACGGGTGCGGGGAGCAGTGTCATTCCAGGCGGCCGACACCCCGAAGTCGGGTCGCCTTTTTGTTAGCTATCAGCCGTGCAACCAGGTGCGGTCAGCGGGTTCGATACTCTCCGACCGTCTTCCCGTCGCCGTCGAGTACCCGCACCGAATCCAGCCGGCCGCGGGTGATCTCGGGCACCTTGTCGGGGTTCTTGTCGAAGAACGCCGTCGGGAAGTACGCCGGCTGCGGGTTTTCCTTGTCGGTCAGGTACTCGATCCACACCCGCTGGCAGTCCCAGTCCTTCTCCTGGTACACGCCCTTTTGGAAGTAGCCCCAGCCGATCGGCCGACCGAACTGTAACTCGCTCAACTCCAACTCGACGGTGTAGGACTTGGCGTCGCGGGCGATGGCCTTCAGCACCTCCAGTTTGCCCTGGAACCGAAGGATGAGGGCCGTCTGGCCGACCTCCGGGTGGTACAGAACGCCGTCGTTCTTCTCGACCTCGCGGGCTTCTGCCGGGGTGCAAGCCCGAACCGAGCCGTCCTTGTGCAGGAAGTAGTTCTTCCGTGCGTCCAAGTCGGACGGACTGAGCCCGGCCAGAACCCCGCTGAACGCGGTCGGGGTCTCGAAGAACGGCTTCTCCCCCCGGACGCGGAGCGGCAGTTGTAACTCGGCCATCAGCCCTCGGGTCTCGATGTCGCTGCGAACGACGGGCCGGAACTTCAGCCCGGACACCCGGAACCGCTTCGCACGCAGTTCCTCGCGGTGCGGGGCGGTCGCCTTCTCGACCTCGATCTTGTCGAAGCGGTCGCCGTTGAGGTGCTGGTCGCTCTTGGCCTTGCTCCCGAACCGGACGAACGGGGTCAGGTGCCGCCCCCAGTCCGCCTTCTCGTCGAACCCGCCGCGGGCGAGGGCCTTGCCGATGTCCTCGACATCCGACGCTTTGGGCGGTGCGGGCGGTCCCGCCTTCGCCTTCCCTTCGGGGTCGATGGCGGCGAGGGTTTCCGTGATCGACTTCCGCAGAGTGTCACTGATCTTCTTGTCTTCGAGGAGCAACCGGAGGGTCGGGGCGGCGGAGGCTGCATTCTTGCCGATCTGTTTCAGGCCACCGAGTTCGTAGATGGCCAGACTGCCTTTTCGTTTCACCTCGTCAACCAGAACGCCGACGCATTGCGTGTCGTCCGGGCCGAGCGATTTGACGATGTTGGAGTATTCCAGGTCGTTCAACTTCTCCTTCCGCTCCGCCTCCGCGACAGCCCTCAAGTCGTACTTGCCGACCTGCTCCAGGGCTGACACTACCGCATCCCGTACCTTCCCCCCGCCCTCGGCGACCGCCTTGTCGTCCAGCAAAGCGATCAACCCCGGCACCGCTTTCTCGGCGGCCGGTCCGAGTTCCCCCAACGCGTAGGCCACCGTCAACCGCACGCCGGGGTCTCGGTTCCGCAACAGTTGGGACAGGGTGCCGACCGCCTCGCCGGCGGACGGGCCGAGGGCCTTGACCGCGTCCACCGCGTTGAACCACGCCAAGTCTTTGGGGTCGGCAAGGATCTTGGAGAGGGCCGGCACGGCGGACTTGGCGTTGGAGCCGTACTTGGCGACCGCGTCGGCCGCCTGCGAGCGAGCGACTTCGTCCTGGGCGGACAGGTCTTTCACCCACTCGGCCAGCGTCCGCCCCTGGAACTTCGCACCGGCGTCGAGGGTTTTGCCGGCCTTTGGTGGCATCGACGAGTCCGGGGCCGGGGCGGGGCGATCGGGCGGGCGAGTTGGAGAGCCCTCGCCCGATGCCGCGGTGGCCGGAGCGGGCGGCGTCGGGGGCTCTCGCTCCGGCGTGGGCGAACCGCCGCCGCAGCCGAGTGTGACGAGGGCGAGCAGGCAGCAAGCGATGCATGTGCGACCGACGGACTTCATGAGGCCCTCCTCGCGTCGGCGACACGTGCGGGTGCCGGCTCCGACATGGGTGATAAAGTCCGTGTGTTTATAATCCGTGGATGAATGGACCGCAAGCGGCCATCGTGCCGACATGGCGACCGAGGACATCAAGGCCCTGTTCGGCCGTCGGGTCCGACAGCTCCGCACCGCCATGGGCGTGTCGCAGGAGGCGTTCGCCCACCGCGTGAGCATCGACCGCAGTTACTTCGGCAGCATCGAGCGGGGCGAGCGGAACGTGAGCCTGGACAACGTGCAGTTGATCGCCGACGGGTTGGGCGTGCCGCCCCTCGACCTGTTCAAGTTCGACGCCCTGCCCGCGGCCGACGCCCCGCCGAAGCCGGCCCCGCCCGCGGCCAAACCGGCCCGCCCGCGTGGGCGTCGCAAGCCGGGCGGCTGACCGGCACGCCCCCCAACGAACCCCCGCCCGCATCCTGAAACCGTTCACCATTCGGTTGCGACGCGGGGGTTGGCGATGGGCAAGGTGCTGGTGCTGTACCACTCGGCGAGCGGCAACACGGCCAAGATGGCCGAACAGGTTGCCGAGGGGGCGGGGCTGATCTCCGACACCGAGGTGCGGGTGCGGGAGGTCGACGCGGCCTCGCCCGACGACGTGCACTGGTGCGACGGGCTGGCGGTGGGTAGCCCGACCAACATGGGCGTGCTGTCGTGGCGGATGAAGCGGTTCTGGGACGAGACGATGTTCGCCCACTGGGGCAAGGTGGACGGCAAGGTGGCGTGTGCGTTCTCGTCGGCGGGCGGGTGGGGCGGCGGGGCCGAGATCGCCTGCCAGTCGCTCCAGATGGTGCTGACGAACTTCGGCTTCCTCGTGTTCGGCGTCACCGACTACGCCGGCAAGATGACCACCTGCCACTACGGGGCGGTCGCCGCCCGCGAGCCGCGAGACGAGGAGGTGAAGGCGGCGTGCCGGCTCCTGGGCCGCCGGCTGGCCGAGTGGGTTGCGGTCGTGGCCGACGGGCGGAAGGACCAGCACCCGCTCAACAAGCCGGAATCTCGAACGCTGCCGGGGTGAACGTGGACCAGCTGTGAGTTGGATATGGTGCGTAACGAAACGTGATCAATCGCCACCGCGTTGATTGCATCAGGGCCGAGTTGGGCCGACCACTGACGATTCCGGCTGACGGCCCGAAACGGATTTGATCTCGGATCAGTGGAACGCGATTACGGCTGCCGCTTCTCCCGTTTCGCCCCGTACCGTTCCCAGACCTCCTCCATGTTCACTGTAGGAATGGCATCCCGGAGTTGGTCCAGTGCGTTCTTGCTGTACCGTTTGAACTTCGCCGAACCGATCCGAATCTCCTTGTAACAGTTGCGGTCCTCTTGGAGACCGAGGTAACGGACGAGGGCGAGGAGCCGATTCGGTCCCACTTTCAACTGCTTCGCCAACTCGGTAAGCCCGTAGCAGTAGAAGCTGGTGTCTTCCACCTTGCGGATTGCGATTGTACCCTCTGCCGACTCCCCATCCCCGGCCACGCGAACCAAGATCCCGTCGTGCTTCGTGATCGTCAGTGCCAACCCGATCCCGGTCCCGTCTCCGCGGAAACTCAACTGGGCGATCCCCGTGAACAGCCCGCCCCACTCGGACGAGTCACGAACCGCGTTCTGGGCGGCGTCGAGGTCCGCCGCGGGGACTTGGATATCCTCGCCCTTCACCGCACGGTCGATCGCCATCAGGCAACGTAACTTGGGCTCGGCTGCCTGAACGGCCTGACTCCGCTTGCGGAGTAGTTTTTTCAGCTGGGAGAACTCCTCATCCATCACCACCTGGATGTCCCGCGGCGGGTCCGTCGACAATGGCAACACCCGCCTCGGCAATCGGTCGCCGAGCGGGACCGCGAACAGGCGGACGAGCAGATCACCGAACAGCGTCAGCGTGCTCTGGGCGACCGTGTACAGGACCGGCTCCGATACGTCGACGAGGTAGTGCTGGGCTTGATCCCGCAGAGCGTTGAGAACCCGCATGGTCGTCCGCTCGTCCTCGGCGAGGAACTTGACCGCCGCGTCGTCGGTCGCCTTGTTGAGACAAGTTTCGGACGAAAAGGTGTACCCGGTGTCACCATCCCGGATATCGCACCCCCGTTGAAGTAATGCGGCCTTGAGGAGCAGTTCGCAGGCGTGGTCGAGGAACATCACGACCGACGCCTGACGCCCCCGCTCGGCCGTGCGGTTGAACTGATCCACCCCGAGGGTCAACGAATCGACCGATTGGCTCAGCAGGCGATCGACATCCGGGCGAAGCGGCTGTTTGCCGAGGTGACTGACGGCCCGCCAGAACTCCCGCTCGGTGAGGGACAACTTGGCGACGGAGTTGAACTGGCCGCGGAGCCGGTCGAACACATCACTGTAGGGCAGGCCGTCTCGCTTGCCCAATCGACCCGCCACGAGGCGACGCAGTTTGTCGGCCTGCTGGTGGGTCAGGGGCGGGGCCGGTTCGCCCCGTTTCCTCCCCTTCCATCCACCCTTCTTGGCGACCGCGGACAGGGTCCGCCAGAACTGGTGCCGGGTCGGCTCACCCCCGGTGAGGGAGACGAATTGGTCAAAAAGCCGATCGAACTCGTCGGTGTACGGCAGTGCGTCGCGGGTGTGCTCGGTCTGCTTCAGCAACTGCCGGGCAGCATCAGCCGCGGAAAGCGTGCCGGTGGTTTCGGGAGTCATTGGTGGCGAACCTCCTCTTATTCGTGATCGGCTGCCGTCGCGGTATGCCCTTCCCAGTCGTGTTTCACAACCGTTGCGTCTCAGTTCCCGTCGGTTTACGGCAGGGATGGACGCGTTCTCCAAGAACCCAAGGCAACGGCACACCGGGCAAGTTCAACCAGGCGACCTCAAATCGTCACCGAATTGTGCACGGACACGACGGGGAACCTCCGCGAAGGGGATTACGCCGGCAGTAATGACCTGCCGCCCATCTGCCTCGGGTAGCCACAGGCAACCTTGCAAGTCTACGCCATCGAACAGGTCGAATGTGGTCTTCAGGGCTGGCTCCATCGGTCGACATTCGGACGCCGAAAACCGTATCGAGGTTCACAAGACGTTTGGGGTGTTGCTCCCGTCCTCGAATCCGAACCCATATCCCGTGCGTTTGTGTGCAACAGGCCAAAACCACGAGCATCAGTGCCTGGTACAGGCTCACTTGTTGACAAGTTATTCACGACGGACAAGCCTTGGGCGGTCGAACCACCCTCTGCAACTCGCACTGAACAAACGAAACTCCACTCATCACCCGTTGCGACATGTCGCTGCCGATGCACGGGCACTTTCCCGACTCGTTCCGCCTGACCCTGAGGATCGCGGGTCGTGACCCCGTGGAACTCGATCGTCCCGGAACTACACGGTCGCAGGCGAGTGACCGATCCGGCACGGCTCGGCGGGGGCGGCCGGCGAACTGGCGGCCGTTCTGTCTCCGAGCTACAGTTACTCGGTGCCGAGTGGCGACTCACTTTTGGGGGCCGACATGATTCGGAACGTACCCGTCACCCACATCACGGTCGGCCCCCGATACCGCACGGACATGGGCGACCTCGACGGGCTGGCCGCGAGCATCCGCGAGACCGGGCTGCTGCAACCGATCGGCGTCACGGACGGCTTGGAGCTGGTGTTCGGGGAGCGACGGCTCCGGGCGTACCGGGACGTACTGAAACGAAAGACGATCCCGGCCCGCGTCGTCGACGTGCCCAGCATCCTCGCCGGCGAGTACGCCGAGAACGAGGTGCGGAAGGACTTCACGCCGTCCGAGCGGGTGGCGATCGCGGCGGCGATCGAGCGGCGGATCGGCCCCCGCCAGGGCCAGCGGACCGACCGACTTCGGGGAAAAAGTCCCGAAGTGGCTCCCGGCACCCGCACCCGCGAGGCCGCCGCCAAGGGTGCCGGGTTCGGCAACGACAAGACCTACCGGCAGGCCGCCAAGGTGGTGCGGACCGGCACGCCCGAACTGGTCCGGGCGATGGACCGGGGCACGGTCAGCATCGCGGCGGCCTCGCTCCTGGCCGAGGGCACCGCGGCCGAACAGGACGCCGTCCTCGAACTCGACGAACGGGCCGTCCTGCGTGCGGCACGCGAGATCCGGGCCCGCAAGGCCGAGGGGCGGGCCGCGGTGCAGGCCGCGAAGACCGTCCGGCCCCAGCCCCGCAGCCGGGCATCGAGGGTGGCGGCGACGCGGCTGATCCACGGGGACTGTCGAACCGAACTGGCGAAGCTGCCGGCCGGGAGCGTCGACCTCATCCTGACCGACCCCCCGTACCCCGAGATCGACCGGGAGTACGGCCGGCTGACCGAGGCCGACTGGCACGGGCTGATGCGGTCGGTCGTCGCCGAGGGGCGGCGGGTGCTGAAGCCCACCGGGTCCATGGTCGTCGTGCTCCAGCCGAACTACGAATCGGTCGGCCGGATGCGGCTGTGGCTGTGGGAGTTCGTCGTGTGGGCCGGGCGGGAGTGGAACCTGGTCCAGGACGCGTACTGGTGGTCGCACGACGCGATGCCGCTGACCGGGTGCGGACGCACGGAGGGCCTGATGCGGCAGTCGGTCAAAGCGTGCGTGTGGCTGGGGCCGCCGAACTGTTACCGCAACCAGGACGCGGTCCTGTGGCTGCCGTCGGACGCCCTGTTCGCGGAGAGCCGTTCGGGGCGGGCCCTCCGCCGCACCCCGGCCGGCCGCAGCTACCGCGACGGGCGGATCGCCGAGACCGCCGAGGAGCGGGGCGGGACGACCCCGTTCAACCTGCTGCCGGTGGCCGCGGGCGGGGCCGCGGGGGCGGGCACCGGGCACCCGGCGGGCACGCCGTACGACGTGGCGGCGTGGTGGACCAAGTACCTGCTGCCCGCGGGTGGCGTGCTGCTGGACTGCTTCGCCGGGGCGGGGACGATGCTGGCGGCCGGGCTCGACTTCGGGGCGAGCCAGGTGATCGGGATCGAGCGGGTGGAGAAGTACGTCCGACTGGCCGAGGCGAGGGTCACCAGCGGCTGACCGGCTGGCCCAAGAGTCGAAGTGGCACCCTCGCCCAAGGGGTCCGACTGCCGGACGGGTGGCAATTCAAAAAGTGGTTTTTGACTGTGACGCAAAGTGCCGCCCGGACGGGACGCGAGCGATTCCGATCCCGCGGCGTCCGTGCACGGCCCGTTCGGGAGAGCAACCACTCGGAGTGAGCTTCTGCCACGGTTTGTGCGACAGGCAAAAAAAGCAACCCGAGAGCACGTGGACCGATCCCACAGGCGTGCCGAGTGGCCTCACGCCCGGTGGGTCGCGGTGGCCCAAATGCCGTGTCTCGTGTGGGCGGGCATCGCCACCGTCGAACTGGTGTCACTTCGGCGGTGGATACCCCTGAACGTCGACTTCGAGCTTGGCGTGCAGCGGCCGTAACAGTTCGAGAAATGCTGTCACGTCTTTCTCACCGCTCGGCATGGCTTGTACTCTCTCGATCTCGGCGAGCAGCGGCACGACCAACTCTGGGTAACCACGGGCGTCCTTGATCTTCGTTAGCCGTTCGGCGAGTCGCTCGAACGAGTACACCTCGACCGCCTTGCGGTGCGTGCCGGACGTAGCTCTCCCTTCCGCCATCTTCTCGAAATTCGACATCTCCCGATCGATCCGGTCCAGCGTTGCGTGCAGGTTGTCGCCGAGTTTCCTGCGGTACTCGGCCCGCCACGCCGCCGCGTCTTCGTCCGTGCCCAAGGGGGCGTGGCCCGGAGCGGGAGTTGTCGTCGTCGTGGCCGAGACCTGCCTCAGCTCTCGAAGTTGGTCGCGGTTGAGCACCCTTCCATCGTTCGTCGCCCGGTCAACAACGAGCCACGTCCCGGAATCGCCCCAGTCGCCCGCAAAGTACAGATGCAGATCGCACTGCTCGGAGAACCTGGCCACGATCCAGGGATCAGACATGCGGGCCGGATCGGTTTCGAGCCAGTCGGGTTTCATCGCCGGGCCACACCAGCGGCAGGAGGCGATCCCCACGGAGACGGTTTGATCGAAGTGCGTGCGAATGCAAAAGTCGGTCTTTCGAGCCGCCGCCGAGACGCGATCCGGGAAGATGCTCGGCATTGCCTCCACAACGCAGCGATGAACGGCCCGGATCTGACCGTCCGCGAGGTTGTTCGTGGCCTTCAGCAGGCTCTCGAAATCCAGGACATCATGCTCCCAATCGAACGCGACGCCCGGACAGGGTGTGCTTATCGTGTACTGCCCCTGCTTTTTCCCGAGCACGAAGACTTTGAGTGCCGTGACCGTTCCCGCAAGGCCGTGCTCCGCGAGACACGCGAGCGTGGCATTAATCTTGGCCGAACTGTTGTCTGACGAGACCTGCACCCCGAGCTTCCGCGTTCCGTCGAGGAGGTCGATGCACGGGTAATTGGCGGTGGTTCGGTTCGTGCCGACCAGTCGCCAGCCGTAGACCGCGTTCAGCAAGTCCTGCACGAAGCTTTCCGACTGAACGTGGGCGTCGGTCAGGTTCAACTTGCCCCGCAACTGGATGTAGGCCGACAAGGAGGCGAATGCCTTGCTGATGTCTCTGACCATATCCTCTTTGTCGAGCATCGCTCTACTGCCGATCAGGTAGGGGG
>CAYUHJ010000041.1:10864-35776 GCA_964444365.1 uncultured Alcaligenaceae bacterium
GGGTGTCGCTTGCCCCGAAATCATTACGGGTGGCAGTTTACTTCGTTACCTTCCAACCCGCTAGCGGCCGACGGGCGTTGCCGTCCGCCCGTCCGGTCGCCGCCTGCACGGAGGCGACCGGACGGGCGGTGGGTGGTCACCGACTGAGTGCAGTGCGTGGGTCGGCTTCCGGTCGTCACTTCGCGGGTAGTCGGCGATAATGAATCCGTTCGGCGTGCGGCTGTAACCCGGCCGGCGTCTAGAGGGGGCAGGTCATGAACGATTTGATCGACAAGGTCCGCTGGTGCTACCGGATGATGCACCTGACCAAATGGGTTTGTGATCGGGCGGGAGATGACCACGTCAAGCGGCTCGTCGCCCGCTTCGCGTTCCTCTACCTCGACGCCCTGAGCAAGCTGCTCCCCCGCATCAAGAACAAGCTCAAGCCCAAAGGCGACGTGGCAGCGGCCGAGGCCAAGACAAAGCAGTTCGCCGTCGACTACGAGAACGCCTACGCCACGATCCGTGACAAGCTGGCCGCCCACCGCCAATTCGTTCCCCTGCACGAACTTTACGAGGTCTGGTTCACGGACCTCGACGCGACCACGATCGGCGTGTTCCTGGCCGACGTGGAGGACATCTACCAACAGTTCCAACTACTCGACCCCACCCTGCCCGCACTCGACACCTCACCCGACGAAGTCGACGCCAGCCTCGCCGGGAAGCTCGAAGCCGAACTCAAGCACGTCCCGAAGTCGATCCAAGTGGGTGGCGGCTCCTTCGACCCGATGGCACCGGGGGTGGTGGCATTGATGCCGGGGCTGGGGCAGGAGTACCAGCAGATCGGCTCCCGGCTGGTCAGCATCCTGGATTTTCGCCGGTTCGTGATGAAACACCTGATCCCTACCACAACGCCCGGCAGTGATTCGGAACGGCTCTTCAAGGTCGCCTACCTGAGCGAGACGATCAGTCTGATCGACAACATGTACCCGCACGCCCCGGCCAACCCCGCCCACCAGTACAAGAGCTATCTGGAGAAGGCCCGCGAACACCGCACCCACAAGGGGCTTGCAGATTTGGAGGACGCATACGTCAAGCACGACCAAGCCCTAGAGGGCCAGCTTCGTGCGGTGCGGAACAAGATCGCGGCCCACGTCGACGACCAACTCCCCTTGGTAGACCTGCTCGCCATGTTGGACGGCCTCGGGCTGGACAAGATCCGAACCCTGGGAGCACCGGCGTACGCGGCGTTCGCCAAGAGCTGTCCTGCGGATCCAAGGACCATGATGCTCACGCTCGGCGGTTCGATCCCCCACGCACTCGAAATCGAGGAGAAGGATTCCAAGCCGTTCGACGGGTGAGTGCAAGCGGCTCTCAGGGCGGCCCACCAGGGCCTGCCAGGATCAACCACGAGGCCACCACATCGAGTGTGTGGATTCAGAACGCCGGACTGGGCTCACATACGCACTCAGCGTTCAGAAACGTCCCGAAGCGGTGTCACTCGCCGGAACTGCTGCACATTCCAGCCTAGACATGCCCGAGCGACATTCCGCTACCCGACCAAACGGCCAAGAAATCGAGCCGTTGGGGCCGAAATTCGGGCCGAACGGTTCCGTTTTCGGGCCGGTTCGGGCAAAATTCGGTACGCGAGGGACCAGATTCCGGCCGGGGCGGCGGGAAAACGGTCCCGAAGCACGCCGTCCCTTCAATTCGGGTGGCCCGTGGCGAACATGAACCCCGTCATCCGCCGCTCGGCGTTCGACCTCGGACGTGCCCTGAACGAGTTCCACTGGGGCGTGGTGAACGTCGTCGTGGGCGGGATCGACGGGACGACCTCCCTGGGGTCGCTCGACCGCGTCGGCGTCCTCCTCGAAGCGGTGGCGGCAGTCGGGCTGCGGGTCACCGGAAGCCACTTCGACGAGGTTCGCGGGGACTGGTCCGACTACGTGGCGATGAACGCGGACTGGAACCAGACGTACGCCGAAGCCCTTCAGATCTACACGGAGGAAACGAACCCCGGCGACTCCCCATCCGACCGAGTGCTCGCCTACCTGTGGTCCTTCGTCGACCAGTACCGGCGGGCGTCCCAGGAACTCGTCGACGTGGCGTTGATGACCGCGGCACCGGGCGTCCGGGCGGCGTACGGCCTGGGGGTGGTGCTCGATCAGGGCGTTCGGCCCCGCGTCGAACTCGTCGCCGCCGAGGTCGCCCCCTCGCTCGGGTACGCGGCACTCGGGACCGCCCTTCGCGTGCCCACCCTCCGCGAGTTCGTCCGCGAGTCGCCCAACCCGGAGCACAAGGCGTGGCGGCGGGCCGTTCGGGGCGACGGTGCACCGAGTGTGGACGAGCCGCCGGCCACGATCGCGGTCCCGTACCCGCGGCGGCCGGGCGAACTCCCCCCGACCAGCTCCTGGGGCCGGACGGTGCCGGTGCTGTGGGAAGCGGCCGACCTCGATCGGTTCCGGCACCTCCCACCGGACTTCGCCGACGTGGCGGTCGCGTCCCCGGCGGTGCGGGTGACACGCGTCGAACTCGCAGTCCGACTGGCCCACGAAGCCTTCGGCGACATGCGAGCGGTTCCATCGAGCGGACCGACGAAAGCGTCCGAGCGGGATGCGATCGCCCGACTCCAGCTCGATCGAGAACTGGAGGCGAAGCTGACCGGGTGCAGCCCGAGCGAGAAACTGGCCTACGCCCAGTACCACTTCGCGGTCCGGCAGACGGCCGCGGACGAAACCGGACCCGCCGGCCGCCGGACAACCGACGAGGCGGCGTACGCGTGGCTGAGCCGGAACGCCGACGCCGACGAACTCGCCGGTTTGCCCAAGTTCAACACGTGGGTGCGTTACTTGCGAACGGCCCGCAGGAAGGCGGGGGAGTCGAAGAACCGCCCCCGCCGGGGCCGCGGGGGACGGAGCATCACTCGCGGCGACGGCGGGGACGAGTGAGATCACCGGGCGGTACTTTCGTCGGCGTCGCCCGAACCCATCCGCACCACCCGCCCCCAGCTCGCCGGCGGGTTCCCGCCGGGCGTCAGGCACCAGATCACCGGCACGCCCGGCGGCCGGTCCGGTGCCGGCCCGTCCCCGTCCGTGAACAGGACGACGACCCCCGGCTTCGGCCGCAGGCGGCGGAGGAAGTCCTCGCTCAGCGGCGGGCGAAAGTCCGTCCCGCCGCGACCCCACACCTCTTCGAGGTGCCGGCGGAATCGGTACGTGCGGCGGACCTCGCAGTCGCACTCGACGACGTGCACCGGGTGGTGCCGGGCGAGGTGCCGCAGCTCTCCGGCGATCCGCTCCAGCACCTCCTCGCTCATGCTCCCCGAGGTGTCGACCACCGCGACCACCGACAACTCGCCCTCGCCGCGTCCCCGCCCCGGCACCGTGCCGGCCAGTTCGGGGAAGCGACGCGGCGGGCGGCCGTACCGGGGCTGCACGCGGAGTTCCCGGCCCGCGTACCGACGCAGGAGCGTTCGCCAGTCGCGGTGCTCTCGGGACCGCCCGCACACCGAGTATGTTCCCTGCCCCGGAACGACACCGCACCCCTTCAGAGCCGCCGCGACCTCCGGGGGCACGGCGACCTCCGCGGCGGTGACATCGGTCATCAGGTCCGCCAACGCCGCCTTGAACGCGTCGTGCTCGTCGGCGGTGGAGGGCCACCCCGAGTGGTTATCGATCGGCCCCGGTTCCCCCGACGAGCCCGGCGATTCGCCCCCGTCCGGCCCGGTCGAGTCGCTGCACCCGCCGGGTGGTCCGCACCCGTCCTCACTATCGCTCGCGTCCGAGCACGTGTTTGACGCATCGGGTTTCGGGGCCAGGCGGTCCCGCCACTCCGGCGGCACGCGGCCCGCGAGCCGCCGGTATCGCTCGGCCGTCGATTCGTCGGGCGGCAGTTTGGGGAACATCGCCAGCACGATCGGCCGACCCGGCAGCGGCTCGCGGACGAACTCGTTGACGGTCACCTCTTCGGCGATGATCCGGGCCTCCCGGTCCGGGAACTTGGATCGGTCGGCGGTGACGTGTCCCAGGACGACGTGCAGCACCTCGTGCAGGAGCACGCCGCCCAACTCGGCCGCGGTGATCTCCTCGACGAACGCGGGGTTGAACACCAGCTCCAGTCGTTCGTCGCGGAGCCCGACCCCCATCGTGCCGACCGCCGGGTCGGCCCGCAGGCGGAAGCGTTCGAGGACGCCGGCGTGGAACGGGTACGCCCCGACCAGCCGGGTGATCCCGTTCCGCACGCGGCCCGCTGCGATCTCGGCCGGCGTGTACGTGGCGTGCGTCACGACTTCCCTCCTTTCGTCCCCTTCGGGCGGTTCGAGCCCGGCAGTTCGTACCCGTACTCGGCGAACTGCTCGTCCATCTTCTCCCGGTGCTCGGCGGGGAGTGCCGCCCGGAACTTGCCCAGTGCCGCCCACGCACCCCCGTCGTGACGGACCGTTTCGTACCCCTTCCGCGACTGGACCTTTTTCATCACGTTCAGCAGGCTCTGCTCGACCAGGTCGAGCCGCCCCTCCCTCGCCCACCCGCGGACCGTCGGTCCGGCCCCGTCGGCCCCGAGGATCGCGTCGGCGGTCAGCGGGTGCACGCCCCGCGTCAGGAACTTGCAGAAGGCCGCCGCCCGCTTGCCGCCCACGCACCCGGCGACCGCCGCCTGGAACGCCTTCGACTTCACGTCGACCGCCGGCCGGGCGGTCAGCAGCCGGGACACCATCTCCCACGCCCGCGGGTTGCTCACCTCGGAGTCGAAGACGGTGTCGTCGGTCCCGACGTAGCCGATCACCCGGTGGTCGAGCTGCTCCTTCGCCGCCCAGTGGAGCCACCCGTCGCGGTCGGGGCGGACGCGGACCCGGACGAACCGGGCCAACGTCGCCGCGTCCAGTTCGTCCACGTCGAACCCGTCCGCCGCCGGGTTGATGGTGGCGGCGAACCGGACGCCGTCGGGCACGACGTAGTCGTTCAGTCGGCGGGCGGTGAGCAGCTCCAGGCACGGGCTCCGCATGTACCGGGGGGCACGGTTCAGCTCCTCGAAGACGAGCAGCCCCTCGGCCCCCGGTCCCGGCAGGAACGCCGGCGGGCGGAAGTGCGTCCGCCCGTCCTCGAACTGGGGCAGCCCCACGAGGTCCGGCGGCTCCATCAGGCTCAGGTCGCGGGCCGCGTACCACACCTTCCGGCTCGCGGCGTACTGCCGGAGCAGCGAGCTTTTCGCCACGCCCGTCCCGCCGATGAACAGCAGGGGGCGGTTGGCCTCGTAGCACAGGTTGATGACCTCGACCAGCAGCGGCCCCGCGGGGATCTCGTGCACGTCGAGGAACGGGTTGGCGTCACTCACCGGCCACCCCCTCCGCGGTCGAACCCGCGGCCTCGAACACCGGAGCGTCGGTCTCGACCTCGCCGGCGTCGGCCGCGGGCAGGGTCTGAACCCGCTGGGTGCCGGCGGTCGTGAGCGACCGCCCCCCGACGCCGATGCGGACGAACTTGCGGTAGAACAGCGGCTGCTCGACCTGCGTGCGGACGTACTCGGGGTCCACCCCCAGCATGGCGGCGACAGTTTCGATCGACGCCCGCCCCTCCTCGTGCAGGAACCGCAGGTAGCGGATCTCGGCCTTGGTCAGGCCGTCCTGTGTGATCTCCTTGTCCTTGAGGTACGCCTCCACCTTGGGGACCCCGAGCTGGGAGCGTTCAGCGTCGGGGAAGTACCGCCGCAGGGCACGCACGTGATCCCTCGCCCGCCGGGGCAGGCCGTTACTGACGCGGGCGACCAGCCGGGCCGCGTGGGCACTCAGCAGGACCCCGATGGCCGTGGCGATGCGGGCGACGATCTCCCGCATCTCGTCCTCCGAGTAGTCCGCCAGCCACACCCGCTGGGGCAGGCGGGCGAGCAGGGCCTTCAGCAGGTGGCCGGGCTGGTCCGTGGAGAACACGACCGTGCACGGGGCGACGGGGGCGGGGGCGGCGGTCTCGGGGTCGGGCAGGCACCGGGTCGGGATCAGCCCGGAGTCGATCACCTCGTACAGCATCTCCTGGACTTCGGGGGACACGTTGTGCCCCTCGTCGAACACGACGAAGTCGCCGGCCTTCAGCCCCGCCAGCGTCTCGCACACCTTCTTCGTGGCGACCTTGCCGACCAGCTTCGCCATGCTCACCTTGGCCCGCCGGGCCAGGGCACCGAACAGCTCCGTCTTGCCGATGCCGGAAGGCCCGATGACCAGGCTGTGCGGCATCGGCTCGTTGCGACTGAGCGAGCCGTCCTGCTCGCGGAGGACCGGGGTCAGCACGGCCCTCTGGCCGATGAACCCCTCGATCTCGAATGGCGGACGCGACACGTACTCCCCTCCGACCGGGTTCTTCGGTGTCAGGTGCCACCCGGCCGTCCCGGTTCGGCTCGGGTGGAAGCGACGCCAGCCGCTCGCCAAGGGGAAACCGGATCGCCTTCGCGGCCGGCGGTCGGTGGGGACGTTCGGAGACCTCCGTCGCAAGTTGTTGAAGATCAGCGGTTTGCGAGCCGGCTGCGAAAAAGCGAGAAAACCGGAGACCATCCGGTTTCATCCGGTTTGGCCCCGCGGCGACCGACTTCGTGCGGGGTAGTGGCGTGGAGGACTCTCGGCGGTGACGAAGGAGAGTGGTTCGAGGACGACGCGTATCGGGGGATCGACGACGGGGATGAGAATGCGAACGGAACGAGTTGCGACCGAGCGACGACTTCGATCGTGGTGACGGGGAAGTATCGGGAGACGAGTGCTATTGAGGAGAACGCCCCCGGAGCTTCGCCGCCAGCGTCGGGGCCGCCGCCATGAACAGCAGCCCGAAGCCGAGCAGCCCGCCGCGGGTAACGTCGTAGTCCTCGGCGATCCGGTCCCACGACAGGCCGAGGGCGTACCGGCCCAACGCGATCTCGAACAGGACCGTCAGCACCACCCACAGCAGCCCCACGGCGAGCAGCCGGAGCCGTGTGTCCGCCCCGATCCAGCGGACGAACACCCACACCACGCCGACGATCAGCAGCGACCCCGTGAGCACCGACACGCGGCGGGCCGGGAAGTCGCCCACGAGGGGAACGAGCAGGAGGGTGCGGAGGACGCCGTGAACCGTTTCGCATGCGATGATCACGAGCCAGACGAGGACCGCTCGCAGCACGACCCGCGGCATCGCTCACCCTCCCCCGATGTCCGACAGGATGCCGGCGTCACCCTCGCCGGTCGCCGACGAATCGCCACCGACGACCGAACGGCCGACAAAGTGGGCCAACGCGAGCGGCAGCACGCCGGCTATCCAGCTCGCCTTGGCGTCGCAGTACGCGTTCGAGTCGTCCGGGTGCAACTCCCGGCACCGCCGCTTCTCCGCCTCGTACGCCCGTGCCGCCTCGGGGTGCGTTCGCAAGTAGTCGCGGAACGCCAGGTGCCGCTCCACCTCGCCACTCCCCGCTCCGAAGCAGTGGACCTGAAACTGTCGCTGGCCGGTGAGTGTGTCGTCGAGCGTGTAGTACCGCCGACCGGCGATCCCGTTCTCGCCCCGGCACCGATACCCGAGGTGTCGAACCGCGGCTTCCCGGTCGTCCAGTTCGGCGACGCCCCGCACCACGAGCAGCAGGTCGACGACCGGCTTGGCGGACAGGCCCGGAACGGCCGTCGAGCCGATGTGGTGAGCCTCAACGACGAGGCCGTGCAGGGCGTGGACCAGACGGCCGAGTTCCCGCTCGGCGAGCACCGGCCACCCCGCCGAGTACGGGACCAGTTCCACCGGCTTCGGCATGGCACGTCCTCCGTCAATCACCCTCACGCGACACGGCCGCTCGCGGCTTCGGGTTCGGCACACTCCGCCGTGACGCCGTTGGCGACGCACACCCGTGGGGCGGCGACTTGCTGAGCGACATGGGCCGCACGCACGACTGCATTCCCCTCCGGCTCACGCCGAACGCTCGCTCAGTGCGGCGGCACCCGGATCCCGATGCCGTACCGCGGGGCGGCGGCCAGCAGTCGCTCGACCTCGTCGGGCGTGGACGGCGGGGCCGCCGTGGCCCCGTCGGCCAGCGGCACGCCGACCTCGAAGAACATGTGTTCCAGCCCGGCCGGGGCCACCGTGATCAGCATCCGGGCCGGCCGGTCGCTCTCGTTCCTGAAGCTGTGCGGCGTCTCGGCCGGCATCGAGGCGAACGTCCCGGCGGTCGCTACCACTCGGTTGCCGTTGACGGTGAACGTGATCTCGCCTTCGAGCACGTAGAACCCTTCTTCTTCCCGGCTGTGCACGTGCGGCGGGGGACCGCCGCCGGGCGGCACGACGGCCTCCCACTGGGCGTAGGTGCCGTTTGTGTCCTCGCCGGTCGCCAGGAAGCGGTACACGTCACCGACGACGGCAACGGTGCGGCCCTCGCCGGGCGTCCGCAGGGTGGGTGGTCGCGTCATGAGCGGGTCGCTCGCCTCAACTCGTGGGTCCGAAAGTTCGATCGAACGGGTTCGCGTGCCGAGGGGATTTTACCGTTTTCCCGGCGTCGCTCACCGGCGTGTGTCGGCACTGTCGCGGTCGGTCGGCAACTCAAGAATGTAGGGTGTAGTTTCGGGTCCGAACGGGATCGGTACACGACTGATTCAAAAAGTGGTTTTTGAAGTCGTACAGTGTGTCCGCAAGCGTTGGGTGTGCCGCGGCGTCCCCTTACAGTCCTTTCGGAAAAGAACCCCCGCAAAGCGGGGTTCATCTACCTGTCTGGTTATTAGGAAAGAAACCTATCCTATAGCACACCGACCGGCACCCGGTTCCGGGCGGTCCGAGCGGGTTCGCCGAGGGCAATCGCCGCCGGCACCCGACGGGTCGGAGCGAACGTTGCTGGTGTGCCCGTTCCGACCCATCACTCACCGATCGATCGCCGAGGACACGATGGCACACAGGTTTCTGGCCGTGATGGGCCTGCTCGCCGCACCGCTCGCGGCCCCGGCCTTAGCCGGCTACGGCGTCGGCTCCTCCGACTGCCGGCTGACTCGCTCGACCTGGGTGGTGGTGTGGGCGATCTGAAACCGCTCCTTCACCGCGTCGGCCACCCGCCCGACCACCGCGTCCGCGACTGCCTGGGCGACCCCTTCGGCCAGGACGACGTGGACGCTCATGGCGTGGATGCCGGACGTGATCGTCCAGACGTGCAGGTCGTGGACCGACGCCACCCCCTCGACGCACAGCACCGCCTGTTCGACCTCGGCCAAGTTGACGTGGGCGGGCGTCCCCTCCAGAAGTACGTTCACCGCCTCCCTCAGCAGGTGCCACGTCCGCGGGACGATGAACAGCCCGATCAGCACGCCGAAGATCGGGTCGGCGTACCACCAGCCGGTGGCCCACATGATCCCGGCGGCGACGATCACACCGACCGAGCCGAGCAGGTCGCTCACCACTTCGAGGTACGCCCCCCTCATGTTCAGGCTCTCGCCGGACGCCCGGTGGAGCAGCACCGCCCCGATCAGGTTCACCACCAACCCGACCGCCGCGACCGCCAGCATCGGCCCGCTCGACACCTCCGGCGGGGCCGCGAACCGGCGGCACGCTTCGTACACGATGAACACCGACATCACGAGCAGAACGACGGCGTTGGCGAGGGCGGCGAGGATTTCCGTGCGGTAGTACCCGTAGGTCTTCGTCGCGGTGGCCGGCTTCGTGGACATCCGGGCGGCGAACAGGGCCAGCCCCAGCCCGCCCACGTCGGTGAGCATGTGGGCGGCGTCCGCGAGAAGGGCAAGGCTGTTGGTCAGCAGCCCACCGACGACCTCCACCACGAAGTAAGCGAACGTCAGGCCGAACACGGCCCACAGCGTCCGCCGGTTCCTGGCCGTCACCGAGACATGCTCACTCATCGGGTGCCCCTCCACTGAACCGCCATAAGCCGAGCCGCCGGCTGACCGGACAGGTACGACCCCGCCCGGCCATTCCGGGGCCGACCTCACTTCTTGCCGTGCTTGTGGTCCTTGTGCTCCTCCTCCTTGAAGTCGCCCAAGTACGGCTTGCCGTCGATCTCCCCGCTGACCGTCCCCTCGAACTCCTGCTCCTTGCCGAAGTTGTCGTGGGTGGCGACGAACCGGGACGACTTGCCCTTCGGGTCGCCGTCCTGCGGCACCGCCACGAGGTCCACCTGGAACGGCGGCTGCTTGATGCTCAGGGACAGCTTCGCCGCCGAGATGGGTTCCGCGTTCTTCACCTTGCCGTCGAGGATGTACACCGTCGCCTGCTTCTTCCCGTGGTCCATGCAGAACTCGGCGTGGTACTTGCCCAACTCGATGATCGTGCCGCCGTGCGGCCCCTCGCCGTGGTCGTGGTCGTCGTCCTTCTTCGCGGCCTTCTCGCCCTTCTTGTCGTCCGCCTTCGGGGCGTCCGCCGGCTTGTTGCAGCCGACCGCCGACAGGCCGACCAGCAGCACGCCGAGGCCCAGGAGTTTCAGGTTCATCGGAGCAGTCCTTTCGGGAACATGGGAGGAAACGTCATCACCCGCGGGCACCCGCGAGTTCGTCGGAGGCGGCGTCCGTGCGGGCCAACCGCTCGGCGTCCTTGCCGCTGAACTTCCAGAACAGGCCGGGGTGGATCAGGAACTCGCAGAACGTCGAAGTCACCAGCCCGCCCAGGATCACCGTCGATACCGGGTACAGGATTTCCAGCCCCGGCTTCTTGCCGCCGACCACCAGCGGGATCAGCCCGATGCCGGCGGTGAGGGCGGTCATCAGCACCGGGGCCAGCCGCTCCAGGCTGCCCCGCAGCACCGTCTCCTTCGAGAACGGCAGCCCGTCCTCTTTCATCAGGTGGAAGTAGTGCGTCACCAGCAGGATGCCGTTGCGGACGGCGATCCCGCCGAGGGACACGAACCCGACCAGACTCGCCACCGTGAGCGTCTGGTTGGTGAGGATCAGGGCGATCACCCCGCCGATGAACGCGGTCGGCACGGCGTTCAGGATTTGCAGGCTCACCCGCACCGACGGGTACAGCAGGTACAGCACCACGAACACCCCGGCCACCGACACCAGGGCCAGCACCGAGATCAGAACGGTGGCCGACCGCTGGGCCTCGAACTGCCCGCCGTACTCCACGAAGTACCCCTCCGGCATCGGCACGCGGGTCTTCACCCGCTGCTCGATGTCGGCCACCACGCCGGCGAGGTCGCGGCCCTGGGTGTTGCACCGGATGACGGCCCGCCGGCGGACGTTCTCCCGGTTGATCTGGTTCGGCCCGCCCGCCGCGTCCGGCAGGTCGGCCACGTCCTTCAACCGCACCTGCCGCGGCACCATACCCGTCCCCGTCCCGTCCGTCAGGGACGCCGGCCCGCGGGCCGGGCTGGGGAGGTCGATCCGCAGTTCTCCGAGCCGGTGGTAGTCGGTGCGGTAGGCGGCGTTCAGCTTGACCACCAGGTCGAACCGCCGCTGCCCCTCCAACACCTGCGACACCACCTCCCCCTTCATCGCCGTCTCGATGAACTTGGCGACGTACTCCCGGCTCAGCCCGTACCGGGCGAGGTCGTCGGGCCGGAGGACGACGTGCAGTTCGTCCACCGTCTCCTGCGGGTCGATCACCGGCGGGGTGACGCCGGGCACGTCGGAGATCGCCGCCTTCACCTGTGTGGCGAGTTTCTGCAACTGGTCGAGGTCGTCGCCGTACACCTTGATGGCGATCTGGGCGGTGACGCCGGACAGCATGTGCGAGATCAGGTGGGCCATCGGCTGCTCGGCCTCGAAGTCCACCCCCGGCACCTCCTCCCGGAGTTCCCGCAGCAACGTCTCCAGCATCTCCTCCCGGCTGCGGCCCGACTCCGGGTTCATCGCCAGGATGTACTCGCTCCTCCCCACCGGCTCGGCGTGTTCGTCCAGTTCGGCCCGGCCCGTCCGCCGGACGTAGTGGCGGATCGGCCCGTCCGGGTTCGCCGGCGACTGCTGCATGGCCTTCAGCTTGGCGTCGATCAGCACCGCCGCCTCGCCCGACGCCTTGAGCGACGACCCCGCGGGCAGGGTGACGTTGATCTGGATGCTGCCCTCATCGAACTTCGGCAGGAAGTCCGAGCCGAGGGTGGACAGCCGCCACCCGCAGTACCCGACGACCAGCCAGGTGAGCAGGAGCAACAGCCCGGCGTACTTCATGCTGAACCGGATGAGGAACCCGGCCATCCACTTCAGCCCCCGGAGCAGGAACCCGTCCCGGTCGCCGTGAGCCGCCTTCGACTGCGGCAGCAGGTAGTACGACAGGACCGGGGTGACGGTCAGGGACACGACCAGCGAGGCCAGGATCGACACGATGTACGCGAGGCCGAGCGGCACGAACAGCCGGCCCTCGACCCCGCTCAGGGCGAACAGCGGGAGGAACGCCAGCACCACCACGGCGGTGCCGAACACGATGGCCGACCGCACCTCCCGGCTGGCCTCGTAGATGACCACGATGGCGGGCCGGGGGGCCGGCAGCACGCTGTTCTCGCGGAGCCGGCGGAAGATGTTCTCCACGTCCACGATGGCGTCATCGACCAACTCGCCCATCGCCACCGCGATCCCGCCGAGGGTCATCACGTTGATGCTCAACTCGGTGCCGGTCAGTGTCCCGACCACCCGGAACACCAGGGTGGTGACGACGAGCGACAGCGGGATCGCCGTCAGGGTGATGAACGTGGTGCGGAAGTTGAGCAGGAACAGGAACAGGATGATGACCACCAGGACGGCCCCGATGACCAGGGCCTCCCCGACGTAGTACACCCCGCGGTCGATGAAGTCCTTGAGTTGGAACAACTCGGTGTTCGCAACGTAGTCGGCGGGGAGTGCCGCCTCCACCTCCCGCACCGCCGCCTTCACCTTGTCCGTCAACGCCCGCGTGTCGGCGTGCGGCTGCTTGACCACGGTGATCACCACCGCGTCCGCCCCGTCGATCCCGGCGTCCCCCCGCTTCGGGGCCGGGCCTTCGGTGACGGTCGCCACCTGCCCCAGCAGCACCGGACGGTCGCCGTCCGCCTTCACCGCCACTTTGCGGAGGTCGTCCAGCACCTTCGCCGGCTGCGGGCCGAGGCGGGCGATCACCCGCACCGGGCGTTCGACCTGCCCCTCCTCGGTGAACCCGCCGCTGGCGTTCAGGTTGTTCTCCCCGATGGCCCGGTCCACGTCCTGGATCGTGACCCCGTACTCCAGCAGCTTGTCCGGGTTGACGAGCACCTGATACTGCTTGCGGTCGCCGCCCAGGACGATCACCTCGGCCACCCCCTGCTCCTTGAGCAGCCGCGGGCGGATGACCCAATCGGCCACCGTCCGCAGGTCCATCCGCTGCTCCTCCGCGGTGCGGAAGGTGACGGCGTGCTGCCGGCCCTTGTACGCGAACGTCGCCGTGCGGCCCGACCCGGCGGCGTCCCAGGCCGGGTTCTCGACCGGCACCCGCTCCCACGTCTTGGGGTCGTGGCGGTCCTTCGGTCGCCACACCGCCAGGGCGGGCGGGCCGTCCTTCTCGACCCGCTCGGCCATCAGTCCGGTGCGACCGACCGCGGCCAGCACCCCGCCGTCCGGCCCCTTCTGCCGGGACAGGCCGACGTGCATGATCTGGCCCATGATCGAACTCGGCGGGGTCATCAGCGGGCGGATGCCGGGCGGCAGCGTCCCGCCCACCGCCGTCAGCCGCTCCTGCACGATCTGGCGGGCGTACCGTACGTCGGTCTGCCAGCCGAACTCGACGTAGGTAACGGCCAACCCCTGGCTCGACTGGCTGCGGACGGCCTGCACGCCGGGGGCACCGAGGATGGCCGTCTCGATGGGCTGGGCGACCAGCGACTCGACCTCCTCCGGGGACAGGCCGGGGCACTCGGTCAGCAGCACGACCCGCGGGCGGTCGAGGTCCGGGAACACGTCGATGGGCATGGTGGTGGCGAGGTAGCTGCCGTACACCATCACCACCAACGCCAGCAAAAGGACCAGCCCCCGGTAGCGGAGGGCGAGGCGGATGACGCCGTTGAGCATGTCGCCCTCCGGTTAGTGTTTGCCCATGTGGACGCTGCCGTCCGCGTGGATGTGGAAGCCCGACGGCACGGTGCCGCTCTGGGACTTGACCATGCGGTTCAGTTGGGCCGCACCCGTCTGGGCGACGTACACGCCGGGCGACACGCTGCCGTCGTTGGCGACGACCGCGTTCGTCCGGTCCTGGTAGACGACCTGCACCGGCTTGCGGTCGAACACGTCCCCGTTCTGCCGGAAGACGTAAGCTTCGGCCCCCTCGCGGGCGACCGCCTCGGCGGGCAGGACGAACACGTTGTCTAGTTTCTCGACCCGGACGAGCAGGCGGACCCGCTGGCCGGGCCGGAACCGCCAGAGGGTCTGCGTCCGGCCGTCCTTCTCGATCACACGCGATTGGTTGTCGAGCGGCATCAGGAACCGGAACGTGCGGCTGTCCGGGTCGATGGAGTTGGCGACGTATGTGACCGTGAAGGTCTGCCCGTGGGCGGGCCAGTCCTGGGCCGTCTCCTCCCCGAAATCGACCTCGACCGGCCACCCCTGCTTGACGACCCGTTCGAGCAGCGGCGACTCGTCCCGGAACGCCCGCCCCTCGACCGCCAGCAGTTGGTGGTTGGCGAGCAGGCAGAGGGTCTGCCCGGCCTGCACCTGCTGGCCGAGTTCGGCCTTCACCTCCTGCACCTCGAACGCCGGCGGCTCGGCGGGGGCTTTGGCGGCGGGGGTCAGGGTCGTCGGGCGGGCGGGGACGACGATGGGGATTTCGCTGACGAACTTCCCCTCGGCCACGCCGTCGATCTGGTCGGGCGGCAGCCCCCGGTTGAGGAGTTCCTGGCGGTACGCCTTGACCGCCACCTCCAGCCGGGTGATCTGGTTGTCCACCTCGATCACGCGGGCCTCGGCCACCGCCCCCGCCGAGGCGGTCAGCCGCTTCTTCTGGGCCTCGGCCAGCTTGATGTCCTGGGTGGACTTGAACAAATCGGTCTGCGTCAGGTGCAGCGACTCGCTGAGCAGCTTGAGGGTGAACAGCACGTCGCCGGGCCGGGCGGTGTCGCCGGCGACCTTGTGGATGCGGCTGACCACCCCGGTGACGGGGGCGACGACCCCGCGGTCGCTGAAGCCGGGCCGGTCGATCACCATGCCGGGGACGGAGATCGTCTTCCAGAACGCCTCGGCCTTGAGCGGCCTGGAAGTGAGCCGCAGGTTCTTCTGGGCCTGGGCCGAGAGCAACACCTGCTCGGACGGGGCGGCGGGTTCCGCGTGCCCGTCCGCGTCGGAGGCCGGCTCCGACTTACTGGCCGGGAAGAGGGCGGGCGTCCAGCGGTCGCGGGTGACGTAGCCGCCCACCCCCACGCCGGCGACGACGGCGATGGCGGCGACGACTTTGACCAGCCGGACGAGGAGCCGCCGGGGACGACTGGCCGGTGCGGGGTCGGCGGGTCGTTCCAGCACGACGACGGCAGGATCGCTCATGCCTGCTCTCCTAGGGGGACGCGGGACGAGACGGACGATGTTTGTGACCACGCCCCGGAGCCGGCGGCTGTGGGTGGGGTGGTCGGGTGGAGTGCGTGCGACCGCGACGTGACGGACGGCGGACGCCGCCCGGTCGGGCCGACTACGGAGGAGGGGATGGAGGCGTTAAATGACGAGCGAGCAGTGCGTCAGATAGAGCGGCGGCGAACAGGGCCGGTTGACGTGCTGGCGAGCCGGCGGAGGGCACCCGTCGGTAGCGGGAACGAGGAGATAGCCGACGAACTCGGCCTGCACCGCCACCGGGGTGGTGTCGGCGGTCGGCTCGACCCACTGGAGCCGGTCGCTGTTGACGGTCGCCGCCGGGCAGCCGGGGGCGTGGTCGTCTTGCGGGGCGGGAGGCGTCGGCTCACCGGGCGGGGTGAAGTCGGAAGCGACCTTCGAGGTGTCGTGACGGTGCGAGCAGCGGGCGGTCGAGTGTGGTGGCTCGGCGGTCGTGGCCTGCTCCCCGATGGACTCCCGGTGCGAGGGCGTGCAGCTTGACTCCCCGGCCTTGCAGACGCAAAAGCCGGGCGGGAGAAGCAGCGGCACGCAGGCCACCAGCATCAGGACTCGAATCAGGATCGCCAACACGCCCCTCGAAAAGTGCCCATGACAGTCAAGGAACTCTATCGGTTTCCGCCGCCCCGGTCAACCTCACGCCGATCCGCCGCAACCAGCGACTACTCCTTCGGCTGTGGTTGCTGCGGCTGCGGCGGCATCAGCGGCCACTGGTCTTCGAGCATCAGCCCGGCGATGTCGCTCGCTGACCGCCACGCCTCTCCGAGCGACCGCAGGTATTCCAACCGGGCCTCGGCCACAGCCCGCTGAGCTTGGAGTACCCGCAGGTACTCGAACTGCCCGCCCTGGTACGCCTTGAGCGACAGTTCGTAGGTCTGCTCGGCCTTCGGCAAGATCGCGGTCTTGTACTTCGCGGCCCGCTCCTTCGCGGCGGCGTACCCGGCGAACGCGGACGCCAGCCGACCCACGAGGTCGTTCTGCACCCGGCCCACCTCGAAGATGGCCTCACCGACCTGGGCCTTCGCCGCCAGGATGTTACCCTGGTTCCGGTTCCACAACGGCACCGGGATGCTCGCCGCGATCACCCAATCCGACGACTTGTTCTGGTTCTGGCGGACGTAGCCCGTGCCGAGCGTGACGTTCGGGATCGGCTCGACGGACGCCCGTTTCAGGGCGAGGTTGGCCCGCTCCACTCCCACCTGGGCCGACCGCAGGTCCGGGTGGATGCCGACGACGTAGGCCCGCACCCGGTCCAGGTCGTACTCCGGCAGGGGCACATCGAGGTCGCCGGCCACCCGGCTGTACGGCAGGTCGTCCACCCCGACGCTCGCGGCCAGCCGGCGGAACGCGGCGGGGATGGTACGTGTGGTGGCGTCGAGGTCGGCCCGGTAGCGTTCGAGATCGACCTCCAGTTGCACCACGTCGAGTTGGCTCCCCTCCTTCGCCTTCAGCAACTTGTTGGCGTTCTCGACCGACTGCTCGGCCAGACCGATGAGTTGCTTGAGGATGTCGGCCCGCCGCTGGAGGGTGAGCACCTCGTAGTAGTTCTGCCGCACGTCGGTGAACAGGCGGTATCGCTCGGACGCCACCTTCAGGGCGGCTTGGTCCACCTCCTTCAACGCGGCGGCTCTGCTCAGGCCGAGTTTGTTCCCGGTGACGATCTCCTGCTGGAAGTACGGGGCCGTCCAGATGCCGCCCGGCCCGGTGCGGTCGCCCAACTCGTCGCCCGTGACGGAGAGAGTGGGGTTCGGGTACAACCCGGCCTGCACCGCCCGCCCGCGGGCCGTCTCGACCGCCCACCCGACTTGCCCCAGCCGGGGGTTCCGCTCGACGGTTAGGGCGATGAGGTCCGCCAGCGTTAGTTCGGTCGCGGGCGGCGGCTTCACCCCGGCCTTCTCGCCCGCCACCGGCGTCGGCGTCGGCAACTTGGCGGCGGGCGGATCGGCGGACGTGTACCCGGCCCGCACCACACCGGACGCCGGGGCGACCGATACCGGGTACGAGCCGGGCCGCGTTCCGCCGGAAACGGGCACCGGGGTGAACACCGTCGGGCCGTCCCGCGGCGACGGGGGGCCGGACACGCAGCCGGCCAGCCCGAACAGTGCGAGCCACGCCGCGACCGAGAGTATCGTTTTCCTCATGTCCTACCTCCCTGCCGCCGGAACGGTCCGCAGTCCGGCGGGCGGTACGACCGCCAGTGTGACTGTGCTGGATGGTGAATGGCGTAGCCGATGAAAGCGGACGGCATGATCGACCGCCGCACGCCGGCTAGATGAGCAGGGAGTGGGTGAGGAGGTAGAGCGGTCGGCTGGGACGGGGATGAGGCGACGGGAGCGGCTCGATGGCGACCGGGGCGTGCCGGTGGTCCGCGGCTTGTGGAAGTGCGGGCAGCCCCAACGGTTCGTCGCCGACACCCTCGGCCCCGCCGACCGGGGGAAGGCCGACGCTCGAATCGAAGGACAGGTACAGTACCCCTTCATCCGGTTCCCCGTCGGGCACCGTGCCCGACGCGGCGGATGGGATGCCGGGACCGTCTTGGGCGTCGTCAGCCGGTTCGGGCCGGGCGGTGGCCGCGTGTCGGCACGAACACCCGCCGGCAGATCGCTCCGGGGGGCCGGGCAGCACGGCACCCAGGTGGACGTGCGGCCTGTTTTCCGGCCCGCCCGCCTCGCACCCGCCGACGCAGCGGTTCACGCACAACCACTGCGAGAGCAGCGTTGCCGTGAGCAGCAGGAGCGTAGTGATTCGGCGGAACATAATCATCTTTTCGGTACGACCGTGCCCTCCAATCCAATCAAACTGGCCCATCCCGCCAGGCCGCACGACACGCCCTTGAGAATCCCGATATTGAGCAACAACCTGTGTTGACTGATCCCCGCGGCTGGGGAGGTGTCCGCCCTCACCTCCCGCTCGGTGTGCCAGCACTCGCACACCGGCTCGCCGTCACCGCAGCCATCCGTTGTCGTCCGAGTGGGTGTTGACGGACGCCGGCGGTCGGGCCGCGGACGTGCCGTCGGTCAGGGCAGTTCGACGCCGAAGACGACGTTGAACCGGCTCGTGAAGTTCGCCTGCCCCACCGTCGCCGCCAGGATGACGACGTGTTCCGTCGTGAGGGCGGCTGCCAGCCGTTCCAACACGTCCCCGTCCACCCGCCCGCGGCTGGTCCACTGCTCGGTGAACCGCAGCACGTCTTTCTCGACCGGCGAGTACGCACCGCTGGCCTCGAAGTGGTCGAGGTCAGCGACCTGCCGGTCCGACAGTCCGGCCCTCCGACCGAGGGCCAAGTGGTAGTGCAGTCAGTAGTGGCAGTCGGTGAGCCGGGTCGTCTTGAGGTACGCCAGTTCCCGCAGCTTCGGGTCGAGGCCGCTGCGGATCGCCTGCCCGGTCGTCATCACGGCGTCCAAGACCGCGGGGGCGTGGGCCAGCGTCCGGTACATATTCGGGACCGCCCCGACGCGGGAGCGGAGCACGCCGAAGGCCGTCCGAGCGGCCTCGCCCGCTTCGGCATCAGGGATCGGGCTGATCGTCGGCACTACTTGTTTCCTCCAGTCAGGACGCAGGGGCAAATCCGGTCCCGGCGAGCCGAAGCCGACCGCCGTCAGGTCGGCCCGCCGTCCCCGCGGACGGGTTCGACGCCCGGCTTACGGGCCGTGACCAACCCGCCCTGCGTGGTGGACGACGTGACGTAGCCCGTCCAGCAGTGAAACGTGGCGTCGGTGAACCCGGCGTCGGCGAGCATCCGAAGGAGCGACCGCCCCTTGACCGCACCGCCGATTCAGTCGGACCACGCCCCCTTCGCCTCCACCACATCGTCCGTCACCGTCTCGCCCAGCAGGATGTCGGCCATCTGCAACCGGCCACCCGGACGCAGCACCCGGTAGACCTCGGCCAGCACCTTCGGCTTGTCCAGGCAGAGGTTGAACACCCCGTTCGAGATTACCACGTCCGCCGTCCCGTCGCCCACCGGCAGGTGGTCGGCCTCGCCCTGGTGAAACTCGGCGTTCGGCACACCTGCGACCCTGGCGTTGGCGGTGGCCTTCTCGACCATCTCGGCGGTCATGTCCACGCCGACCACCCGACCGGACGGCCCGACCTTGTGGGCGGCGAGGATGCTGTCCACCCCGGCCCCGCAGCCGATGTCCACCACCGTGTCGCCGGGGCGAACGGGGTGCAGGCCGAGCGGGTTCCCGACCCCGGCGAAGGACTCCACGACCACCGCGGGCAGGCCGTCGATCTCGGCGGGATCGTAGCCGAGCTTCTTCGCACTGGCCGGGCCGTGCGGGTGCCGCTGCGGGGCGGTCGGGCAGGTGGCGACTTTGACGAACCGCCGCCTGATCTTGTCTTTGATCTCGTTCACGCTCTCCACGGCGGCGTCCTCACTTCTTGTCCGAGGTTTTCGGGGCGGGTTCGAGCCACACGTTGTTCGCCGGGTTGATCGGCGGCGTGTCCACCGTCACGAAGTACGCCTTGCCCTCGCCCACCTTCTCGAACTTGTGCCGGACGCCCTTCGGGATGAGCATGTAGTCCCCCGGCCCCATCTCCATCGTCTCCTTGCCCACGGTGCATTTCAGCTTGCCTTCGAGGACGTACATGCGGTGAACGCCGTCCGGGTGGAAGTGCAGCGGGATCGTCCCGTTGACCTCGACCAGCAGCGACCACACGTCCTTGCCCTTCTCGACCGCCCAGTACCGGGCCACGCCGAGGTCGGCCACCGGGTCTTTCTTCATCGCCTCCGACCGGCTGACCATCAGCCCCGGCTCCTCGACCTCCTTCTCGTGCTTCGGCGGCTGGCCCGACGCCTTCTCGTGCTTCGGCGGGTCGGCCACAGCCGCCATCAACGGCAACAAGGCAATCAACCCTGCGACGACCAACAGCGGCTTCATGGCGGTCCCCTCCGCGAACGACGATCCAATCGCACGATAGGGGTGCGGCTCGGAGAGTGTTACGGGCGACGGGTGATACCCCGGAGAAAGGCCATAAGCCGTGCTTATGAGGTCAATTCGGGGATGGGATTGGCGTCGAGGAAGTTCAGGAACAGCCGGGCCGGGAGGGGCGGCACCCGCCTGCGGTCCTGCACCACAAAAATGTCCCGGTCGCAGCGAATGTCCCGGACCCCGATGGCGTGAAGTGTGCGGGACTTGATCTCCTTTTGGACGGCGAGCACGGACATGACCGCCACGCCGACGCCCCGGTGGAGGGCCTCCTTGATAGCTTCGTTGCTGCCGAGTTCGAGGGCGACCCGCAGTTCGGTCAGCGACCGCCCGGCCCGGTCCAACGCCTTCTCGAAGCAGTGCCGCAGGCCGGACCCGGCCTCCCGCAAGACGAGCGGGTGGGCGGCGAGCTGGTCCACCGTGACCGACTTGAGCTTGGCGAGGGGGTGGCCGGGCGGGGCCACCAGCACCATGCGGTCGGTGGTGAGAAACTTGTACTCAAAGTTCGGGCCGTCGGTCTTCCGCCCGACCAGCCCGATGCTGGCCTCGCCCCGCTCCACCTGCCCCATGACGGCCATGCTGTCGCTGACGGCGGCACGAACCCGGACGTGCGGGTACTCCTGGCCGAACACGGAGAGGAGGGCCGGGAGCAGGTGCTCGCCGGGGATCGAACTGGCGGCGATCTCCAGTTCCCCGGCGAGCGGGGGTTCGTGGCCGGTGATCTCCCGGCGGGCGTCCCGGTGCAGGTCGATGATCCGCTGGGCGTAGGCGTAGAGCGTCTGCCCGGCCTCGGTCAACAGCACCCGCCCGCCCTTGCGGTCGAACAGGCTCCTGTCGAGGGCCTTTTCGAGGGCCTGGATGCGTTGACTGACCGCCGCCTGGGTCAGGCCGAGGGCCTTCGCCGCCCCCGTGAAGCTGCTCAACTCCGCAGCCTTCGAGAAGGTTTCCAAATGCGGCAGTTGAACAAAACCGTCGTCCACGGTAGCACCGCACGTCAGGTTGGACGCAATCCAAGTGATTGTCAACTTAGGGGTTGGGCACCACCGGCGTCGATGCCGGGCGGTCGGCAGTTGTGTTGACGCCGCGGGGCGGGCTGGGTAGCCTAACCCTCAGAACGTCAATTTGGTTTGGGGGCCATTCATGTTTCGGGCGGTGCTCACCATCCTGATCGGCTTGCCGATGCTCGTGCCGCAGGGCGTGTGCCTCCGCAAGTTCGACTGCATGGGGTGGCTCCTCCGAACCCCGGCTCCGGCCAACTCGCCCGTCCGCACCGAGCGGGCCGACGAGGGGCACCCGCGGAGTTGCCGGTGCGGGTGCCAAGAGCGGGCCGGACAGGAAGTTGATGCCAGCACCCGCTCGGCGGACGACCTGCGAGTCAGGCACACACCGCCGCCCTCGCAGGAGCCGTGCTGCCCGGCCATTTGCAAGACGAAGCTCGACAAGATCGTGCAGGTCGAAACCCCGCAGCCGGTCGCGGTGGCCGAGTTCGTCGGTTTTGCACCCGCCCCGGCCACCCAAGTCTGCACGCCCCCGCCGGTCCACGTTCACCCCACCTCGCACGCCCCACCGCTGTACATCTCGTTCTGCAAGTTCACGATCTGATCCCGCCGATCCCGTCGCTCGCGGTGGCGATCCGTCGAGGTCGCCCCACACCGCCGTAACCACACGTACTACCCGCTCTCGCCCTCCCCGTTCAACCGGGTCGATGTGGGCGTGCGGCTGAACCTGAACCCTACCGGGAGATCGTCCGGTGATTGATACTTTACCCCCGCCGCACGCTCACCGTGAGCCGGTTGTACCCCTCACCCCGGCCCGCCCGTCCCGTGCGATGGCGGTGGTGCGACGGGTGGCACGGGCCATTCCGCCCTTGCTCGTCTTCTCGGCTCTCGCCGGCCTGCTGGTGTGGGGCCACAAGACGGGCTGGGCGATCCCCAAATTTTCCTCGCTGGCCGGGGCGAAGGCCGCGGACAAGGCGGACTGGTGCGACGAGCACAGCGTCCCGGAGTCCGCGTGCGTCGAGTGCAATCCCGGCCTGCTGCCCCGCCCGAAGGCGTTCGGCTGGTGCAAGACGCACGGGGTCCACGACTGCCCGCTCTGCCACCCGGAGGTCGCCCAGGTGGATAAGCGGCCCGCGGTGACGGACGCCGACCTGGACCGGGCCAAGCGGTCGCTCGCGTTCACCGACCGCACCGAGAACGCCAGCCGGTGCGGCCAACACAAACGCCGCATCCAGTACGCCAGCACGGAGGCGGTCGAGAAGGCCGGGATCGAGGTCGAGCCGGTGTGGACGGGGCCGGTGGTCGAGGCCGTCGGCGGCACCGGCGAGATCGTCTACGACCAGGCCCGCACCGCCCGGCTCTCGACCCGCGTTCCCGGCACCGTGTTCCGGGCGTACAAGCAGGTGGGCGACCGGGTGCGGGAGGGGGAGGTCGTCGGGCTGGTGGACGCCGCCGAGGTAGGCCGGACCAAGGCCGACCTGCTACACGCTCTCGTCCAGGTCCGTCTCAAGCAGCGGGTCGTGGAGGGGCTGAAGTCGTCCGGCGGGGCGATCCCCGGTCGGACCGTCACCGAGGCCGAGGCGGGGGTCAGCGAGGCCCGCATCCGGCTGACGAGTGCCCAGCAAGCCCTGACCAACCTGGGGCTGCCGGTCGCCCTCGAAGACTTGGAGAAGGTGCCGGAAGACCAACTCGCCGCGAAGCTCCACTTCCTCGGCCTGCCGAAGTCGCTGGTCAGCACCCTCGACGCCAAGGCCACCACCGGCAACCTGCTGCCCCTCGTCGCCCCGTTCGACGGCGTGGTGGCGTCCCGCGACGTGGTGGCCGGGGAGGTGGTGGAGATGACCAAGGTGCTGTTCGTCGTGGTGGACGCCCGGAAGATGTGGGCCAACCTCGACCTGCGGCTGGAGGACGTGCGGGCGGTGGCCCTCGGATTGCCCGTCCGGTTCCTGCCCGACGGAGCCAAGTCGGAGGTCGTCGGGGCTGTGAGTTGGATCAGCGGCGAGGCGGATCACAAGACCCGGACGGTTCGGGTCCGGGCCGTACTGGACAACGCCGACGGGCGGCTGCGGGCTAACACCTTCGGGGCCGGGCGGGTGATCTTGCGGGACGAGAAGGAGGCCGTCGTGGTCCCCGCCGCCGCGGTCCATTGGGAGGGCTGCTGCCACGTCGTCTTCGTGCGGGACAAGAACTACCTGGCGGACGGGTCGCCCAAGGTGTTCCACGTCCGCACGGTGCGGGTCGGGGCCAGGACCGACAAGCAGACGGAGATCATCGCCGGGGTGCTGCCGGGCGAAGTCGTGGCGGTGAAGGGGAGTGCCGCCATGCGGGCCGAACTGCTGAAGAACAACCTGGGCGAAGGCTGCGACTGCTGCAAGAAGTGAGGCCCGACTCGTGCTCAACTGGATCATCGAAACGTCGCTGCGGCACCGGCTCGCCGTCGTCCTCGGCACGCTGGCGTTCGCCGTCGTCGGCGTTTGGTCGGTGCGGCACCTGGACATCGACGCCTTCCCGGACACGACCCCGGTGCAGGTGCAGGTCAACACCGTGGCCCCGGCCCTCGGACCCGAAGAGGTCGAGCAGCAGATCACGTTCCCGGTCGAGCAGGCGTTGAGCGGCCTGCCCCGACTGCGGACGCTCCGGTCGGTGTCCAAGTTCGGGTTCTCGCAGGTGGTGCTGGTGTTCGAGGACGGCACCGACATCTACTTCGCCCGGCAGGTGGTGAACGAGCGGCTCGGCGGCGTTCACCTGCCGGTCGGGATCGACCGCCCGAAGATGGGGCCGACCAGCACCGGGCTGGGCGAGGTGTTCCACTACGTCGTCACCGGCAAGGGGGACGACGCGACCCACCTCCGCACCGTCCACGACTGGATCGTCAAGCCGCAGATGCGGACGGTGCCGGGGACCGCCGAGGTCAACTCCTGGGGCGGGTTCGAGAAGCAGTACCAGGTCCGCATCGACCCCGACCGGCTGGTCAAGTACGGGCTGACCTTCGACCAGGTGGTCGAGGCCCTCCAGAAGAATAACCGCAACGTCGGCGGCGGCACCGTCCGCCGGGGCGGGACGATGCTCGTCGTCCACGGGCTGGGCCGGACCGCGACCGTCGAGCAGATCAGGAACATCGTCGTCACCGCCCACGACGGCGTTCCCGTCCGGGTGCGGGACGTGGCCGAGGTCGAGGTCGGCAGCGAGGTCCGGCGGGGGGCGGTCACGGCGGACGGCAAGGGGGAGGTGGTCCTGGGCCTCGGCTTCATGACGATGGGGGAGAACACGCACGAAGTCACCTGGGCGATGAAGCACAAGTTGGACGAGGTGCGGCCCACCCTGCCGCCGGGGGTGGAGGCGAAGCCGGTGTACGACCGGACGGAACTGGTCGATCACGTCATCAGGACCGTGCGGAACAACCTGCTCGAAGGCGGGCTGCTGGTCGTCGCCGTCCTGTTCGCCTTTCTCGGCAACCTGCGGGCGGCGGGGATCGTCGCCCTCGCCATCCCCCTGTCCATGCTGTTCGCGTTCAGCGGGATGCTCCGGTTCGGGGTCGCCGCCAGCC
>CAYUHJ010000042.1:0-33688 GCA_964444365.1 uncultured Alcaligenaceae bacterium
GGGGGGAGGGTTAGGGTGGGGGGTGGAGACTTCTCCACTCAAGCGACCCCCACCCCAACCCTCCCCCTTCCCAGGGGGAGGGAGCAAGAAGCCTGCTCCGATTCGAGGGGTGTAGGAGGGGTTGACCGACATCACCGGCGGAAGACGTTCCATTCTTGGCCCTCCTTGGCCGGGGTGGGGGTCGGCGGGGTGCCGCCCGCGGGGGTCACAGGTTGGTTCGCCCACGGCTGCGGCGGTTGAGTGTACGCCCACTTCGGCGGCGGCGTGACCGTCGGCGGGCCGGCCGCGGTCGGGACCGTCGGCGGGGACACCGGCGGGACGCTCCCCTGTTGCGGGACTGGGGCCGGGGCCGGAACAGCGGGGACTCCCGGTTGCGGGAACGGCACGTCGCCCGGCACCGGCCGCGGTTGCGGCAGTGGCCCGCCCGGTTGGATCCCCGGAACCATCCCTTGCGGCACTTCGACCGTCGGCGTGTACGGGTAGCCCGGCTGCATCCCTTGCGGGTTGAGCGGGTTCGGGGTCCAGTATGCGGACGACGGCAGCGGCTGGCCGCTCAACACGCTCATCCCGTGCCCGTGGATCGCGTCCACGTCCTTCAGCGACCAGTGCATCTTCCTCGCCTCCTCGGCCGTCACGCGGGCCTTGTCCGCCTCGTTCCGGATGAGGTGCGGCGTCATGATGAAGATGAGCTCCCGCCGCTGCTGGTCCTGCGTCCGGTAGCGGAACGCCGCCCCGACCCACGGCAGGTCGCCCAGCCAGGGGATCTTGTTCTCCTGCTTGGTGTCCGACTTGCGGATCAGCCCGCCGAGCACGACCGTCTCGCCGTCGGCGGCCAGCACGGTGGTCTGCACCTGCTGGATGTCGATGGCCGTCGCCTGCAGCCCGCCGCCGAGCGAAACCGGCGTCGGGTTCGGGGCGGAGATCTGCGGCTCGACCCGCATCAGCACCCGGCCGTCCGGGCTGATCCGCGGCGTGACCCGGAGCACGATCCCGGTGTCGACGTAGTTGATGGACTGCTGGCTGAGGCCGCCGGTCGCCAGGACCGCGTTCCCGAGCAGCGGGAAGGACTGGCCGACCTGGAAGAACCCGGTCTGGTTGTCCGTCAGCATCAACTGCGGCCGGCTGAGGATGTCCACCCGGCCCTGCACCTTCAGCGCCCGGATCAGGATGTTGACCGAGTCCGAGGCGGCGGAGAACACGAACCCGCCGACGCCGTTCGCCCCGGCCCGGCCGACGCCCAGGTTCCCGAGACCCTGGAACCCGACCGACCCTTGCTGGAACAGGTTCGAGTTCGGCAACCCCGGCCCGGCGGGCGTCGGGCTGCCCGTAGCGGCGGCGGTCGTGTTGAAGTTGAACCCCGGCGTGCCCGGCGAACCGTTCGCCGTGCTGCGGGCGAACAGGATCGGGCTTTGCAGGCCGACCTCGACGCCGAACTCCTCGCGGTTCGACAGCACCACCTCCGCGATCAGCACCGACACCATCACCTGCGGCGGCGGCGCGTCCACCGCGCACACCATCTTGTAGATGTCGTCGAACAGCGGGGACGCGGCGGTGATGAGCAGCGTGTTGCTGACCGGCTCCGCGACGATCACCGTGTTCCGGGAGATCGTCTGGTAGACGGCCTGGAACTGCTGGTTCGCCAGTTGCGCCTGCTGCGTGACGAACGTGGACACGGCCTGGGCCACGTCCGCGGCGGCGGCGTTTCGGAGCTTGTACACCGCGGTGCGGAGTTGCGGGGCGTCCGCGTCTTCGAGCCGGGCGACGATCGCGTTGATCGTGTCCAGGTCGTTCCGCGAGCCGGCGACGATCAGCGTGTTCGTCCGGGCGTCCGCCGTGATCCGCAGGTCGATCAGCGTGGCCCCGTCCGGCGCGGACCCGGTCAGCGTGAGCAGCGGCCGGGTGGTGCCGGTGCCGCCGGTCGTGCCGCCGCCGAGCCCGCCCTGGTTCAACCCGCCGAACCCGCCCTGGCCGAAGCCGCCGAGCCCGCCGAACCCGCCGGCCTGCCCGACGCCCCCGGTCGTCCGCCCGCCGGCCGCGGAGCCGGAGAAGAGTTGCGTCAGCAGGTTCGCGGTGCTGAGGGCGTCGGCCTTCTTCAGCGGGAAGACGTTGACGAACGACTTCGCGGCCGACACGCCGTCCAGTTCCGCGATGAGGGCTTCGAGCAGCTTCATCGTGGTGGACGACGCCGCCACGATCAGGGCGTTGATGCGGGCGTCCGGCGTGATGTGGACGTCTTCCAGGTAGCCGGACTCGAACGCCTGCCCCGCCTGAGCGGAGAAGAACCGCAGCGAGGTCGTCTTGGTGGTCAGCCCCGCGGCATTGCCGGTGAGCGTGCCGGTCGCGCCGCGGTTGCCGCCGAGCCCGCCGCCGAGGTTTCCGCCCCCCAACCCGCCGCCGAGGCCGCCGAGCCCCCCGCCCAGACCGCCGGCCTGGCCGAAGCCGCCGGTCGCGAACGGGCCGATGGTCCCGCCGCCGCCGAGCCCGCCCGTGCCGCCGACGCCGCTGGTGCCGGACGCCGTCGTGAGCGGGTTCACCACCGACGCGAGCAGCGCTTGCAGCAGCGTCTGCGACATCTCGTCCGCGAAGGCGTTCCGCAGGCGGAAGACCTTGACCTCGTTCACGGACGCCGAGGTCCGCGTGTCGAAGAAGTAGATCAGGTCCGCGATGTCCTTCTGGTCCGCGGGACTGGCCTGCACGTAGACGGTGTTGCTGCTCGCGTCGGAGTTGACGCGGATCTGGTCCTGGGCGAGCTGCTCGCCGGGGTACCGCTGGTTGAAGAAGGTCTGAATCTGCTGCGACACGACCTGCGCGGACGCCTTCCGCAGCTGGTAGGCGATCGGCTTCATCTGGTCGGACGTGTCGCGGTCGAGCTTCTTGATCTCCTTCACGATGTCCGGCACCCGCGGCTTCGGCACGGCCAGCAGGATCGAGTTGAACCGCGGCAGCGGGAAGATCAGGAGCGACCCGGCGGTTTGCAGTTGCTGCTGCCCCTGGGTCACGCCGAACCCGCCGGGGGTGGTGAACGCGGCCCCGCCGAACGGCGTCCGCTGGTTCGGGTTCGACAGGATCGAACTCGTCCCGGCCCCGACCGCGAGGCGGGAGTAGATTTGCGTCAGCGTGGTGACGATCTGCGTGGCGTCGCCGCGTTCGAGCGGCACGATTTCGAGGACGATCTCGGTTTCCTTCGCGTTCCCGACGACGAGGTCGAGGAACTTGATGACGTCCGCGATGTCCTGCGGCTTGCGGCCGCGGACGATGAGGAACCCGAGTTCTTCGAGGGGTTGAACGCGGACGTCGCCCGCCGGCGGCGGCAGGGCCGCGGTGCCAGCCGGGGGCACGGGCCGGGGTTCTGGCGCGGGGGCCGGAGGTTGCGCGTCCTGGTGGGCGACCGCCTTCAGGTTCAGCGGGGTCGGGTCGGTTTCCGGGTCGTAAAGTGCCGCGGTCGCGGGGGCCGAAGGGACGTCCGTGTCCCGGTGGTCAAAAAAATCGCGCCCTCGTCCGTCGCTGGTTTCCGGGGCCTGGCGGTTGGTGCCGGGTCTTCCCCCGCCCCCGCCGCCGAACCGGCCGCCCCCTCCTCCCCCGCCGGGGGTGAAGGTGCCGCCCCCCCCGCCGAACGGGTTGCCCCCGCCGCCGGACCGGGTGCCGCCGCCGAACGGGTTGCCGCCCCCGCCGCCGAACGGGTTCGAGCCGCCGCCGAGCGGGAAGCCGCCGAGCCCGCCGAGTCCGGGGGTGCCGGTCATCCCGCCGCCGGTCGACGGCCGCTGCGGGGTCGCACGGCCCATCAGGGCGTCGAGCGCCGCGGCCACCTGCGTCGGGCTCACGCCGCGGACGGGGACGATCTGGATGAGTTCGGCGGAGTCTTTCGCCGAGGAATCCAGTTCCTCGCAGAGCTTCTTGATGTCCTCGAACAGCGCCTGCCCGCACATCACGACGAGCTTGTTGCTCGTCTCGTCCGCCTCGACCGTCAGGGCCGGGGTGGAACTGCCCCCGCTCGCGGCCGGCTGCGGGGCGAACGGGAACGGGAAGGCTTGCCGGTTCTGGCCGGCCCCGGAAGTGCCGCCGCCGGTGGCCGTCTTGTAGACGCCGCGGATGATGACCGCGACCTCGGCCGCCTTCGCGTGCTTCAAGGCGATCAGGTTCGTCTTCATCACCCCGCCTTCGGGCGGCTCGTTGGAGTCGATCGCGTTTTGCAGCAGCGTCCGGATCGTCAGCAGGTCGAGCGGGCTCGCCTTCACGACGATCAGCGAGTTGCTGTTCTTCTCGGCGACGACGCGGATGCGGCCGGGGCTCGGGTTCGCCGGGGCCGTCGCCCCGCCGCCGCCGATGCCCGCGATCGAGCCGAGCAGCTGCAGCGGGTTGAACCCGCCGCCGCCCTGCCCGCCGCGGCCGCCGGCACCCTGGGCCGGCTGGGCCGGCCCGTTGAAGACTTCGTTGATGATCTTGGCCGCGTCTTCCGCCGCGACGTTCTTGAGGCGGATCACCTCGTAGATCGCCTCGCCGGCCTTCTGGTCGGTCAACAGCCGGGCGAGTTGCGTCGCCAGGTCCAGGGCTTCGGGGTCTTCGCTGGTCAGGATCAGCCGGCCGTTCGCGACGGTGATCGTCAGCGGCTTCTTCGCGGGAAGCGGGGCGGGCTCCTTCTTCGGCGGGTTCAACGGGTCGACGAGCTGGGCCGACACCGGCCGCTCGCCGCCGGGGGTCGGGACGCGGTCGTCCGGGCCGAGGCGGGACGACGGCGGGATCTTCTCGCCCATCGGCTTCGGCTCGGGCTTCTTCGGTTCCGGTTGGCCGCCGATCACCTCGACCGGGTTCTTGCCGAGGTTCCGCATCATCTCGGCGAGGCCCCTGGCCAGGATCGCCGCGTTGCCGTTGTCCACGTTGATGACGCGGACCGGGCCGGACCCGGACCCGACGCCGGTGCCGACCGACTCGCCGCGGGCCTTGAGGTAGTCCTTCGCGTCGCGGATCTGCTCGGGCGTGCCGCGGAGGAGCACGCCGTAGCCCGCGCCTTCCGTCTGGGCCTCGACCTGCAGCCCGCCGCCGCCGAGGAAGCTCTTCAGGGACTCGGCCGTTTTCGCCGGGTCGAGGATCGTGAGCGGCACGAACTCGGACCCGACCGCGGGCTTGGAGTCCTGGGAGTCCTTCAGTTGCGCGACGATGTCGAAGTGGTCCGCGGGGCCGGCGTACACCATGATCTGGCTGTTGCCGACCGGCGTGATCCGGGTCGTCGCGGAGGTCTTGTACGCCTCGGTCAGCGTCTTGGCGATGGCGTCGGCGGTGCCGGCCGGGACGGTGTACGTCTTCAGCACGGGCGGGCCGTTCGGCCGGGGCTTCTGGCCGTCCCCGCCCACGTCGAGCTTTTCCAGCAGCTTCTTCGCGACGGTCAGCTTGTCCGCCGGGCCGGTGATCAGGATCGTGTTCGACGCTTCCTGCACGGCGATCTGAATCGACCGGAACCGCGGGCCGATGCCGGTGCTGGACCCGCCGCGGCTGCTACTGCCGCTGCTCCGCGGATCGGGCTGCGGGTAGCCGCCGTAGGGGTAGCCGCCGTAGCTGGGATACCCGCCGGGCTGCGCCGCCGGGGACGTGACCTGCGTCTTCTCGTCGGCCAGCAGGGTCCGCAGCGTCTCGGCCGCCTGCTGGGCCTTCACGAACTTGCACTGGTACGTCAGCGAGTCGCCGACGGCCTTGTCCTCGTCGAGTTCCTTGATGTACTCGACGATGTTCCGGATGTTCCCCGCCTTGTCCGTGATGATGATCTGGTTCGACCCGAACGGGGCGACCTCGCCGAACGTGCTGATGAGCTTCTTGAGCTGCGGGACGATGTCCTCGGCCGTCAGCGTCTTGATCGGGACGACGACCTGCACGTATTCGGACCGGCCCCGCTTCGGCAGCTGGTCCGGGGTGATCCGCGAGACGTACTCGATTTGAATCTTCTCGTCCGCCGGGAAGACGCTGAACGACTGCTCGCGGCGGATGAGGATGAACTTCTGCTGGCTGAGCGCGTCGTTCAGCAGGTCGATCACCTCGGGGATCGTGTACTGCCGGTCGGACTTCAGCGTCAGCGAGCCGGTCGGCTTCGTGGTCGTGACGAGGAGCAGGCCGCTTTCCTTCGCGAACCAGTCGAGCACCTGCGGCCAGGGCTTGTCCTCGAACACGAACGAGACGGTCTTCTCCTTCGGCTCGGGCTTGTCCGGCGGCTGGGCCGCGGCGGGGCGGGTCAGCCCGACCGCGACGGCGAGAATGGCGACGGCAATTCGACCGGACATGGCCTTCCCCCCGAACCGGACTGTCCCCAAGTGGCGGGCGGAATAGCGGAAGGGCCGCCCCGACCGCAACGGGACTCGGCCGCCCGTCACGGGCTTTTAATCTTCCGCGAACCGCCCCGGACCCGCAACCTCCCGCGGCGCGGGCGTGACACTCACCGAGGCCGCCGCCTCCGGCACCGCGAACCCCGTCTCCGCCCGCTTCACCGCCGCTTGCCCCTCTTCCGCGGACAGCGGCTTCAGCATCCGCAGGGTCTGCCCGACCCGCCAGGCGTAGATCTTGTCCGGCCCCGCCGCGGCTGGCGGGGCGAACTGCGCGTCCGGCGAACCGACCGCCCCGACCACCGCCGTGATCGGGGCCGGCGGCGGGGTCGGGGGCCGGCGGCCGAACCCGCCCTTCCTCGGTTCGACCTTCGCCGGGGGGGCGTCCTTCATGGCCAGGACCACGCCGTCCGAATCCAGGCCGATGACCTTGAACTTGCGGGCGGTGCTCGACGTGTCGTCGGAGATGTCCAGGTCGCCGCCCGTGTCGAACGTCCGCCGCTTGCCGCGGAGGTAGTAGAACTTTTGCACGCCGGCGACCGGCCGCCCGTCCTTCATCTTCAGGTCGATGACGTAGTCCAGGTTGTTCGCGATGTCCTTGATCTCCGCGGTGGCCGTGCCGTCCGACCGGCGGGTGATGCCGATCAGCTTGATGTACCCGGCGATGTCCTCCTTCGGCGGGGGCGGCGGTTCCTCGACCGGCTCCACCACTTTCGGCGGCTCCTTCTTCGGCGGCGGGGGCGGGATCGGGCCGTGGAACACGTCCTTGCCGAGCACCGCGAAGTAGTCCCGGTCCGGCTCCGCGAGGACGGGGACGTGTTCGACCGGCTTCAGCCCCCGCGCCACGACCGGGGACGACCCGAGGTGGTGATACCCCGCCGACCCGAGCACCGCGCCCGCCGACACCGGCACGGACAGCAGCGACCGGCGCGCTTCCGCCCCGTCCAGGATGATCGCCTCGGACACGAGCGTCACGTCGAGGTCCGGCCGGTCCGCCTGCCCGGACCGCGGCTTGGCGGCGGCGTCCGCCTCCGTCCGCTTCACCTGGATCCGGGTGATCTGGTGCAGCAGGTTGAGCTGGTAGTACCGCTCCAGGAAGTCCGTCAGCGTGGCGAGGTCGACCTTCTTCATGGTGACCTCGACGCCGATCCGCTGGTACGCCGGCTTCTTCGCCGCGACCTCCGGGACCGTCCGCGAGTCCAGGGATTTCGGCTTGTAGCTGTACCCCTTCGGCACCTTCGCCTCCGTCAGCAGCCGGCCGATGGCCGCCTCGTACTCCTGCCGGGCGAGGTCCGCGTCGGCCGGCAGGCTCCGCTTCTTCGCGTCCGCCAGCCGCGGCAGGTCCTTCTTCAGCGCGAAGAGCTTGTCCTGCTTCTCCGCCACGTCCTTCTCGATCGCAGCGGCGTTGGCGTTCCGAGTCTGGATCGGCAGGTAGAACCCGACGTACCCGCCGAACCCGGCGACGACCAGGAAGATGAAGCCGCCCAGAACGCCGGCGAGGAGTTGTTCGCGGTGGTTCACGGTACGTCCCCCGCGCTGGCCTGGGGAATGTCGGTTGTCACGGATTTCTCTTTCTCGGGCTCGGCGGGGGGCTCGACCGCCTTCGGCGGCGGGGCCGCGACGAGCCGGCGGAGGTACTCGGCCGGGCCGCGGTGGACGATCTGCGTCGTCACCGTGAACTGCTGGGACCGCGAACTGCCGGCACTCAGCCCGGCCGTCGACTTGCTCGTCGAGGAATAGAACTTGTCGCGGTTCAGCCCGTCGACGAGCCGGTCGACGAGGGCCGCGTCTTCCGTCGACACCACGACCCGCAGCTGGCCGACGGGCGGTTTCACGGGGGTTTTCGGGGCCGCCGCGGGGGGGCTGCCCTTGGCCGGCGTCTTCGCCGGCGGGGGGACGGCGGTCCCTTCGATCTCGACGGCCCGCATCTTCTTCACGTCCGGGAACCGGTCGGACAGGTCGTACAGTTCGTCGAGCCAGACGACCTCGCGGTTCGTGAACTCGTCCGCCGCGGCCAACCGCTTGGCGTCGAGTTCGGTCTTCTGCAGTTCGCCCTCGACGTCCTGCTTCGCGTTGTTCGCCGCCAGGACCCGGCGGTTGGCCTTCGCCAGTTCCATCATCCCCGCCATCGCCCCGACGCCGAGAACCAGCACCCCGACGAGGGCCGCCACGAGCACCCGCGACCGGTGCGGGCTGGCCGCCGCCTTCGGCTGACGCGGGGACGCGAAGTTGATCGGCAGCACGTCGGAGGCCGCCTTCGCGGCGAGCAGCCCGATCACCCCGGCGAACCCGCCCCGGACCGCCGGCGGGATCGCGTTCGCGACCGCGCTTCCGGCGAACGGGTCGAACCCCCGCACCGCGACGGGCAGCAGGTCGCCGAGGCGGTCGGCCGTCGACTCCCGACCGGGCTCGGCCCCCTCCGCCAGATAAACGACGGCGAGCGGCCCCGCGCCGGGCAGCCCCGCGTACACCGTCAGGTTCCGGCGGAGCTCGGCGACGAGGCTCTTTTCCTGGGCCATCGCGGTGACGGGGATCGTCCGGGTGAACGCCACGTGCCCGGCCCGGGCGACGGTGAACTCCCCGCCGGCCTCGCCCAGCGTGACGACCGCGACCGCCTCGTCCGGGTTCGACGGCGGCGCGGCCCCCCCGGCCGTCGCCGCATTCCGGAACGCCGCGACCGCGGCGAACGGCCGCGGCGTGACCCCGGCCAGCTTCAACCCGGCGGACTCGCACAAGGTCCGGGCGGCCGCGAGGACGTCCTTCCGCATGAAGACCACGAGCGCCCGCCGGTCCCCCGCCGCGGTCGGCGGCAGGGGGCAGTAGTCGAGTACGACCTCGTCCCCGGCCTCGGACAGCTCCTTCATCGCCTGGAACTTCACGACGGCGGGCTCGTCCGCGGGCGGGGTCGGCGGGTGGCGGACGTCCTTCGGAATGACGCGGTCCCGGCCGACGCACAGCAGCACCGGGGCCGGCTTGATGCCCGACCGCGTCAGCAGTTCGCGGATCGCCCGGCCGAGGTCGGCGGCGGTGTCGGCCGTCAGCGGGGGCGGCGACGGCCGCGACGCCACCTGTTCGACCGCGACCGCCCCCTTGTGCAGGCTGGCGGCCGCGACGAACAGGCCGTTCGCGTCCACGTCGATGGCCAGGAACCGGGGCATGTCGGGAACCTCTGTCGTTTAGCCGCGACGCGGAGCGGAGCGCGAGGCAGTCGCGGTGCGAGCGCTCCGCTCCGCGTCGCGGCTAAACGGTCATCATCTTGCCAGTTCAAACCCGCGACCCAGGTCCGTCAGGTCGCGGAAGTACACGATCCGCGGGTGGCCCTGGTTCACGTCGATCACCGCCTCCACCCGCGCCACCGGGCCGCCCGTCGCGAAGTACCCGACCGAATGCACGCGGTACACCTGCGTCCGGCCGGTGACGTACTTCTCGAGGCCCTTGAACTTGTCGACCGTCAGGTTGGCCTGCGTCACCAGCCAGGCCGCGGTCGTGGTCGCGGGGTCGGTCGGGCTCAGGTTCGTGCGGGCGCTCTGGATCGCCTGCACGTCCGCGTCCGTCAGGCCGGGAATCCCCGCGAGCACCTCCGGCGCGGCCGTGTTCACGTTCACCCGCGGGGTGATCTCGAAGTCCGTCCGCGTCGTCGTGAACTCGAGCAGCTTCGGCAGCAACTCCTTCAGCCGGGCCGGGTCGTTCAGCGGGCAGAGGACCACGGTGTCCGGGTCGGTCGACTTCGCGGTCGGCGGCCGGGGCAGCGTGATCTGCGTGTTCGCGAACGACAGCACGGACTTCACCGCCTTGGACGGGATCGGCGTGGCGGCCAGTTTCGCCTCCACCGCCGCCCGCAGCTGGTCCGCCCCGACGACGACCGGCGGCTTGCCCCCGGTCCCGGTCGAGCCCGCCTTCTTCGTCTTCCCCCCGAGGCGGTAGTAGGTCAGGTAGTCGGCCATGTCCTGCCCGACGGCGGCGGCCAGTTTCGCGTTCGTGCCGGGCACGTCCTCGTCGTCGTTCACGTTGATGCGGGGGGAGCCGGCGGAGTCCACGTCCACCTCCCGGCCGTACACGGTCAAGAAGTCCGACCACCCCCGGCTGAACCCGCCGCCGTCGTCCTCGCCGGGGTCGAGCACGCCGTTGCGGTTGCGGTCGGTGCCGAACAGCAGCCGGGGCGTCACCCCGCGGACGAGCAGCAGTTCTTCGAGAGAACTCAACGGTCCATTCTTGCACAGGTACGGGTTCGCCAGTCCGGAATAATACCCGGATTCCGCCCCCGCCGGCCGCGGGTCGTCGTCCGGATCGACCCAATCGACGACGGCGTCCGCGATGTCCGCCGTCATGTCCGGCAACTTCATCAGGGCGTCGTGCAGTTTCTCGCCGGTGTCGTCGAGCTGGATCAGCGCGTTGACGTTGAGCTTGCCCCCCTCGTCGGTCACGCCGGCCCGGACGGCGTACCGGGACTCGCCGGACCCGGCAAACGTGTCGGCGACGGAGACGACGCTGAACCGGCCGCCGCCGTGGGGGTCGCGGTCGGTGCCGAGTTTCACGCCCGAGAACGCGGCCGGGGCGTCGAACGGGTTGCCCCCGAGGGTGCCGTTCAGCGTGTTCGCGTCGGCCAGCATCCCGGCGGCGTAGTGGACGCCGGACACCGCGTGCGCCCGTGCCTGCGCCGCCTCCCGGGACCGGTGCGCGCCCTCGGCCTCGGCGGACATCGCATCGGTGAACCGGTACGCGACGAGGGACAGTACGACGATGACGATCAGGACGACGACGAGGACGTAGGCAGACCGACCGTTTAGCCGCGACGCGCAGCGGAGCGCGGGTGCGAGCCCCGCGCTCCGCTGCGCGTCGCGGCTAAACGGAAGAATTGTCCGGGATTTCACGGCGTCGTCCCCCCGGTCTGCGGGGTTTCCGTCATCGGCGCGGGTGCGGCCCCCGTCGAGAACAGCCCGTTCGCCGCCCGGACCGCGAAGACCTGCCGCACCTGCTTCCCGGACGCGAACACGAGCGTCACCGCAATCGCCCGCGGCGGACCCATGACACTCGTGCCGTCGGTCGTCGACTGGGAGCCGTCCCAGGAACTCTGCCAGGTGCCGCCGTCGAGGTACTCGAAGGTGGCGTCGGCCACTTCCGGGGCGATCAGGTCGGCGTCCTCCGTGCTGCGGTCGGGGTCGGACGAGTTGCGGACGCCGTCGGCCGTCACCCACGGTCGTTCCTGCCGGCAGAGCCCGCCGTTCGAGCCGATGTAGTAAATCACCCGCCGCAGGTCGGCGGGGAGCACCGCGGTCGGGTCGGCGGTGCGGTCCGACAGGAACTGCGGCAGCCGGCTCGCGAACAAACTCAGCTGCCGGTCGGTGCCGATGACGCCCGCCTGGAACGGGACGTCCGCCGCGAGCTTGACGGCGGCGTCCGGGTCTTGCGTGTCGGAGACTTCGTCGGCGGTCGCGGTCGTCGAACCGGAAGTCGACGGAGTCGTCGAACCGGAAGTCGACGGAGTCGTCGAACCGGTGCCCGACGAAGACGAGGTCGTCCCGGTCGCGGGGGCGGTGGTCGTCGTCGGCACGCCGCCGCCGGACCGCGGGGGCATCGCGCCGAGGGACGCGGACAGGTCCAGGGACAGCCGGTTCGCGACGGCCCGGGCGAGGTCCGCGTCGGCGGCCTGGTCCCGGGCGACTTGCGTCTGCGTCAGCGTCACGTCGAACGCGGCGTAAACCCCGGCGAGCAGCAGCACCGCGATGGCACTGGCGAGCAGCACTTCGAGCAGGGTGAACCCCGACCGGCGAGGACGGCGACGGGGGACCGAACGGATTTGCTCCCCCTCTCCGTTGCGGGGAGGGGTCGGGGGAGGGGTTGTTTTCCCCCTGTTGAAACCGCACCGGGGCCGACCCCGGGTTACCGTCCTCTTCAATCGGCCGGTGGCAGGATCGCGACCGGATCGACGACAGGCGTGGGAGGGGTTTGATGGACGGCACGATCGACGGGATTCTCAAGGCCCTGATCCAGAAGGGCAAGCAGAACGGCTCGCTCACCTACGACGAGGTGAACGCCGCCCTGCCCGAAGGCCAGTCCGAACCGGACCGCCTCCAGGACATCCTCGAACAGCTCGAGCAGCACGGCATCAGCCTCATCGACGAGGCCGAGGCCGAGGAGCTCGACGGCGACGCCGCCGCCCTCGCGGAGGAGCTCCTCGTCGCCGACGGGGAGGCCAACTTCTCCGAAGACTCGGACGGCGACGGCCGCCACATCGACGACCCCGTCCGCATGTACCTCACCCAGATGGGCGAGATCGACCTGCTGAGCCGCGAGAAGGAGATCTCGCTCGCCCAGAAGATCGAGGTCACCCGCCGCCGGTTCCGCCGCAAGGTGCTGGAGTGCGACTACGCCCTCCGCAACGTGTTCGAGACCCTGAAGCGCGTCCAGTCCGGCGACCTGCCGTTCGACCGCACCATCAAGGTGTCCCAGACCGAAAACCTGGAGAAGGACAAGATCCTCCAGCGGATGCCGCACAACCTCGCCACGCTCGAACCGCTCATGGAGCGGAACGTCGAGGACTTCTCCCGCCTCATCGACGAGCGGACGAAGGAGGACGAGAAGGAGACCCTCCGCAAGGACTTGAAGTCCCGCCGGCGGAAGACCGTCACGCTCGTCGAGGAACTCTCGATCCGGACGCAGAAGGTCCAGCCGCTGATGAAGAAGCTGGAGCAGATCAGCCAGCGGATGGACGAACTCGAAGCGTCCGTCGAGTCCCTCAAGGGGAACCGCGCCGCGAAGGACGAGCGGGCGAACCTCGAAAAGGAACTGCTCGACATGATGCTGATCACCCTGGAGGAGCCGTCGTCGCTCCGCCGGCGGGTGCAGATCATGAAGCAGCGGTTCGGCGAGTACGAGCAGGCCAAGCGCGAACTGTCCGGCGGGAACCTCCGGCTCGTCGTCAGCATCGCGAAGAAGTACCGCAACCGCGGGCTCTCGTTCCTCGACCTGATTCAAGAAGGCAACACCGGCCTGATGCGGGCGGTGGACAAGTACGAGTACCGCCGCGGGTTCAAGTTCAGCACCTACGCGACGTGGTGGATCCGCCAGGCGATCACCCGCGCCATCGCGGACCAGGCCCGGACGATCCGCATCCCGGTCCACATGATCGAGACCATGTCCAAGCTGCGGAACGTCTCGAAGAAACTCCTTCAAGACCTCGGCCGCGAGCCGACGATCGAGGAAATGGCGAAGGCCGCCCAGACGAGCGTCGAGGAGACGAAGCGCGTCCTGAAAATTAGCCGGCACCCGATCAGCCTCGACCGGCCCGTCGGCGAGTCCGAGGACAGCTACTTCGGCGACTTCATCGAAGACCACTCGCTGGAATCCCCGGTGTCGTCCGCCACGAACGAGATGCTGAAGGACAAGATCGAGAACGTGCTGAAGACGCTGACGTACCGCGAGCGCGAGATCATCAAGCTCCGGTACGGCCTCGGCGACGGGTACACGTACACCCTCGAAGAAGTCGGCCGCATCTTCAAGGTGACGCGCGAGCGGGTCCGCCAGATCGAGGCGAAGGCCGTCCGCAAGCTGCAACACCCCGTCCGCAGCCGGCAACTCGAAGGGTTCCTGGACGCCTGGGGCAAGAAGTAAGGTCGATCGGCGAGCCGCGGACGCGAGTCCGCGGGTATCGGCACTTCACCCGCGGACGCGCGTCGACTTTGTGTGGATTGCAACTGACTGCGATGGTGCCGTTGGCGTGTTTGCGAACGCAGGGCAGGGACCGATCCCTGCCGCTGTGTTGGAGAACCGATCCCTCTCCGACAATGTCATTTCACTACTTCGCGTATTGCCGTACATTGGTGAAAGCACCCTTCACATCCAATTCCCGAAGCCCGACTGCTATGTGCGTCGGGCGAAACAAGGCTTGTTTACGTTCGATTGCGAGTCGGGCGAACGATACGACCGGGCTTCAAGTCCAAGTCATCCCGTTCACATCTCGCAACTACCACAAGAGATCGCAACACTCGCATCCCTCGTCGTTTTGAACCGGGTCCGATTCGCGGACTCCATGAGCCTGACGCAGTATGAGTTTGGAAAACTCCCACTCGTTGATGAATAGTTCGATCAGTGTTCCCGATCCGGCAGTCGATACAAGAGACTCCAATTATGCGTACCCTCGCTTTCTGCCTCGCCCTTGTCGCGACCGCATCCCTTCGGGCCGACGACTGGCCGCAGTGGATGGGTCCGAACCGCGACGGCGTCTGGCGGGAAACCGGACTCGTCGAAAAGTTCCCCGCGGACCTGAAGCCGAAGTGGAAGGCGAAGGTCGGCCTCGGGTACGCCGGACCGGCCGTCGCGAACGGGAAGGTCTTCGTCGCGGATCGGTTCCTCGGCGACGGGGAGAAGAACCCGGCGAACGCCTTCGCGAAGGACGCCGTCAAGGGGAACGAGCGGGTCCTGTGCTTCGACGCGAAGACCGGCGAGCAACTCTGGAAGCACGAGTACCCTTGCACCTACCGTATCAGCTACGCCGCCGGCCCGCGTTGCACGCCGACCGTCGACGGCGACCGCGTCTACACCCTCGGCGCGATGGGCGACTTGCTTTGCCTCAACGTCGCGGACGGGAAGCCGGTGTGGTCGAAGAACTTCATGAAGGACTACGGCGCGGCCGTGCCGGTGTGGGGGTTCTCGTCCCACCCGCTCGTCGAAGGCGACACGCTGATCTGTCTCGTCGGCGGCACGGATGGCCGGCTCGTCGTCGCGTTCGACAAGAAGACCGGGGCCGAGGTGTGGAAGTCCCTCAGCTTCGAGTCCGGCGACTTCGGCTACTCCCCGCCGGTGATTCTGGAACTCAACGGGAAGCGCACCCTGATCGTCTGGCACCCGAAGGCGGTCGTCGGCCTGGACCCGAAAACGGGCGAGAAGCGGTGGTCGGTGCCGTTCACCGCGAAGGCCGCCCTCACCGCGCCGATGGCCCGCAAGGTGGACGACGACAAGGTGTTCGTCACGTCGTTCTACAACGGGTCGATGCTGGTGAAGGTGACGGCGGACGGGGCCGCCCCGGTGTGGACGAGCAAGGCGAAGGGGGAACTGCCGTCCCAGACGACGGACCTGAGTTCGATCATGCCGACGCCCGTGGTGAAGGGGGAGTACGTCTACGGGGTGGACAGCTACGGCCAACTCCGGTGCATCGAGGCGGGGACCGGCAAGCGCGTGTGGGACACGATGCAGGCGACCCGCGGCCGGCTGACGCCCGAGAAGGTGAAGGCGAATTCCGAGCCGAGCGAAGGCCCGCCCTGGCGGGAGCGGTGGTCGAACGCCTTCCTGGTCGAGAACGGCAACCGGTTCGTGCTGTTCAACGAGCAGGGCGAACTCATCTTCGCGAAGTTGAGCCCCAAAGGTTACGAGGAGATCGACCGCACGGTGATCCTGCAGCCGACGAACAAGATGGCCGGCCGGCCGGTGGTCTGGATGCACCCCGCGTTCGCGGACAAGTGCGTCTTCGCCCGCAATGACGAGGAACTGGTCTGCGTGCCGCTGGCGAAGTAAGCCGGGCCGCGGCACCGGGTTCGGCCGGCGGGCGGTGGGGGCGAGCGGTGCGCGCCCCGGTGGCGGTTCGACACTTTGGCACACCGAGTGCATTACTGGTTCGTCGAGAACCGAACGGTTCCCGAACCAGCCCGCGGCCCCGCCCGGCCGCGGATCCCATACTCGGTCCGACCGCCGGGGCTGTCCCGGCGGACCCCATAGCCCTTACCGTCACCCGGACCCGGTCCGGCCTTCAAGGAGCCTGCCATGCTTCGCTGGTCCCTCGTTTTCCTGGTCGTCGCCCTGATCGCCGCCCTGTTCGGGTTCGACATCATCGAAGGGTACTCGCTGCTCGCCGCCAAGGTCATGTTCTTCGTGTTCCTCGTGCTGTTCGTCGTGTCCCTGCTGCTCGGCGGCCGGCGGACGCGGGAAGTCGTGTAGCCGGTCGGTCCGAACTGACCCGCAAGCCTGCCGACCGTCGGCAGGCTTGTTTCGTTTCGAGTCCCATCATCACGAGGTCGCCGATGAACGCACTCGCTCCCGCCTTCGGGCTGTTGAAGGACGCCGGGGTCGAATTCTGGAAGGACAAGGCCCCCCGGCTCGGGGCGGCGATCGCGTTCTACACGGCGCTGTCGCTGTCGCCGCTGCTCGTGGTCGTGATCGCCATCGCGGGGTTCGTGTTCGGGGAAGAAGCCGCCCGCGGCGAGATCGCCCAGCAAATCCGCGGGCTGGTCGGCGACGAAGGCGCGACCGCGGTGGAGGCCATGCTCGCGAACCGAACCAAGGACGACGGCATCGTCGCCACGGTCGTGGGCCTGGCCACGCTGCTCGTCGGGGCGACCGGGCTGTTCGCCCAGCTGCAGGACGCCCTCGACACCATCTGGGGCGTCGAGCCGAAGGCGAACGCCCAGACCAGCACGGCCCGCGAGATCGTGGCGGCCGTCTGGGACCGCGTCCTGTCCTTCTCACTGGTGTGCGGCGTGGCGTTCTTGTTGCTCGTGTCGCTGGTGTTCAGCGCGGTCCTGGCGGCCCTCACGGGGTGGATGAACGCCTGGCTGCCGGAGTCCCTGACGCTCATCGCCGTGCTCAACAACGTGATCTCGCTCGCGCTGACGGCCGTGATGTTCGGGCTCATGTTCAAGGTGCTGCCGCACGTCCGGCTGGCGTGGTCGGACGTGTGGGTCGGGGCGGTCGTCACGGCGGGGCTGTTCGCGCTCGGGAAGTTCCTGATCGGGCTGTACCTCGGCCGGGCCGCGGTCGGGTCGGCCTACGGGGCCGCCGGGTCGTTCGTCGTGCTGCTCGTGTGGGTCTACTACTCCACCCAGATCCTGCTCCTCGGGGCCGAGGTCACCTACGTCTATGCCACGCGGTTCGGGTCCGGGGCGGCGGCGGCCAAGGGGTACGACGTGGCCGCGGCGAACGACGGCCGGGTGCCCGGCGCGGAAAAAGCCGTCGCCCCCGCGGAGCCGCAGCCGGCGGCCACGTAAGCCCTTGGGTTCGAGCCGGGCCTGCGACTGCAACCCGTGCGGCTGTCCCGGCACGCCATCTGCTTCGGTCTCCGATGACGGCCCGCGGTCGACTCCGCCGGCCCCCGAATCGCCTGATTGTTGAGGGACAACCCATGACCACTCATCCGACGTCGACCCCCGGTGCCGCGACTGCGTCGACGGGCCGGGCCGCGGATATGGAAGACCGGCTGGCCAAACTCGCGGAAGCGGGGCCGGACGCCATCAACGACCGCCTCACCGAACTCGACCGCGAGTGGGGCGTGGGCCGGCTCACGAAGGTCACCGCCGGGGCGGTCGTCCTCGGCGGACTCGCGCTGGTCGTGGCGGCCGGGCCGTGGTTCGCGATCGTACCCGCCCTCGGCGCGCTCGTGATGCTCCAGTACGTGTTCACGAACCGGAGTCTGCTCGGCGGCCTGTTCACGGCGATGGGCTTCCGGTCCGGGTGCCTGATCGAGCGGGAGAAGACCGCGCTGAAAGTGCTCCGCGGGGACTTCCGCACGATCCCCACGGTCCACGACATCGAGGACCCGGACGCGATCGCCCGGCTCGAAGGCGAGGGGGGGATCGTGGTCGAGCCGGACACCGCGAAGGTCGCCCCGAAGGCGGCGGTGAAAGAGGTCGTCGAGGCGACGGCACTCACGTGAGGTCGGCGGATCGCCACCGCCGCGGGCCGGGGCCGACCCCGGCCCGCTTCGTTTTTCGGAAGCGGACTTCCCATCCGCCGGGAGTCCGCCGGGAAACAGAGCACGTTCCCGCCCGCCGGCTTTGGCACATCGCTTGCCTCTCGAAAGGCGTGACGTCCGATCCCGCTTCGTGAGGTGACCCATGACCCCCAACGGCGCACAAGCCCCGCCGGCGTCCGACCGAACCACGCCCGCCGGCCAGCCGACCGTGACCGAACTCGTGTCCGGCATTCTGTCGGACGCCCAGACGCTCGTGAAGCAGCAGGTCACGATGTTCCGGGCGGAGTTGAAGGAAGACATCCGCCGGACGAAAGAGGCGACCCGGTACCTGGGCGTCGGGGCCGGGCTCGTCTCGCTCGGGTCCCTGTTCCTGGTCGTGAGCCTGGTCTACCTGTTGGGCTGGCTGGTGCCGTCGCTGCCGGAGTTCGCCTGCTGGGCGATCGTCGGCGGCGTTCTGGCCGTGGCCGGCGGGATCGCCCTGGCGGTCGGCCAACACCTGTTCAACAAATTCAACCCGCTCCCGGACAAAACCTTCACCGCGTTGCAGGAGAACGTGACATGGATCGCGAACAGCCCCCCGAAGTGATCGAGCAGGAGATGGAAGGCACCCGCCAGGCCCTGACGGAAAAGGTCGCGGCCCTCGAACAGCAGGTCGTCGGCACGATTCAGGAGGCGACCAGTACCGTGCAGGAGACGGTACAGACCGTGAAGGGGACGGTCGAGTCCGTCCGCGAGGCGGTGCAGGAGACGGTGTCGTCGGTCAAGGAAGGGGTGCAGGGCTCCGTCCTGACGGTGCAGGAGAAGGTGATGGAGACGTTCGACTTCACGAGGCACGTCCGCACCCGTCCGTGGGCGTGTCTCGCCGGCGCGGCGGCCGCGGGCTTCGCCACCGGGCTGGTGGTGTTCCGCCACCGCCGGGAGGCGGCCGCGTTCACCCCGCTGACGCCCGCCGCGGTCGGCCCGATGGCCGCGTACTCGCCGCCCCCCCTGCCGCCGGAGTACGCCCCGCCGCCCCCGCCGCGGGAGCCGGGCTGGATCGACGCCCTGCTCGCGCGGGCCGGGGAAGAAGCCCAGAAGCTCGGGGAACTGGCCCTGACGACGCTCGTCGCCTCGGCCAAGGAGGGCTTGCAGGACGGGCTTCCGAAACTGATCGAGACGACGATCCCGGACTTGCTCCAGCAGCGGACCCGGCCGGCCGAACCGGCCGCGCCGAGCTACCGGTAAGGAGCCGTCCCGTATCAACCCCGTGTGATCCGTGGGGACTTGAGAGTTCCTAACCAGTACCCGAAGGGCACGCGAGGCGTGCCCTTCGCGGTCTGTCACTTCTTCGCCGGCTCCGCGCTCCACACCTTGATGTCGTCGAAGCACCCGTCCTTCCCCGCGACGCCGAGTTCGATCTTGGACTTCGTCTCGTGGGCGATGCCGGACGACTTGAGGTAGCCCGCGGGCTTGCCGTCGAGCGTCACCCGCATCTGGTCACCGACGGTTTCCACGACGAGCGTGTACCACTTGCCGGTTTCGAGCTTCGTCTGGAACGGGAACGTCGCACTGCGGCCGGCGAGGAGCTTCGCGACTTCCGCCTTCTTCTCCGGGTCCTTCTTCATCTCGTAGATGTCGTTCTTCATGTTGCCGTCGCGCTCGTCGATGATTGTGACGCCGGTGAGCCGGACCTGAGCCCGGCAGATGTGGCCGTAATGGGCCCCGGTGTACTTGCGGTCGTCGAACTCGACGTCGATCATCGTCGCGCCGTCGAACTTGATCTTCACCTCGACGACGCTGTCCTTCGTGGGGATGTCGAGCCCGTGAACCGCGGCGTGGGCCTTCACCGCGGGCTTCTTCCCGTCGGCGGGCACGTCCTTGTCGCGGGTCTGCGTCCCCTTCAAGACGCCGTTCTCGAACGCGAACGTCGGCACGACCTTGTGCCAGTGCTTCGCCGGCTCCGCCTTCTCGAAGTCGTCCGAGAACAGCAGTTCCTTCTTCACCGCAATGGACTCTTCCGGAATCGTCGGCTTCTCGGCGGCGAGGGCGTGGGCGTGGGCGGTCGCGATCGCGAACGGGACGAGGAGGTAGGGCAGTCTCACGGGCCACTCGGGGACAGGGGAACGGGGCGGGAACCCCGGCATCGTATGCGAGGGCCGATCCGTTCGCAATCGGCCCAACGTGACAGCCCGGTGTCACCGCGGCCGCTTGGCGTCGAGTTCGCGCTTGATCTGCACGACGAGGTTCTTCATCACGAACCCCTGGGCCGGCACGATGTCCGCCTTCGCCCCGCGGTCGGTGAGCGCGTCCGCCGCGATCGGGCCGACGGCGGCGACGCACGTCTTGCCGAGCCCGGCGGTCAGTTCGCCCGCGATTCCGCGGGATTCCGCGACCTCGTACATCCGGGCCACCTGCGGGGAACTCGTGATGACGAGCAGGTCGACCGACCCCGCCGCCATGTCGCGGATCAGCCCGGCGACCTTGTCCGCGTCCGCGGCGGGGGCGTAGCGGTACGGGCGGACGACGTGCGGCGTCGCGCCCGCTCCGGTCAGAAACGTCGGCAACGCGTCGTCGGTCGTGTCGTGCAGTTGCACCCCGACGGCGGCCCCGGCGAGGGCTTCCGCCGACAGCGTGGCGATCAGCCCCGCCGTGGTGGGGGCCGCCGCCACCTTCGTCGCGGCGAGGCCGATCTCCTTCAACGCCTGCCCCGGCTTCGGCCCGCGGGTGACGAGCTTGGTTCGACCCAGGGCGGCGATCGCGTCGTCGCGGAACCCCGCCCGGTCCGCGGCCCCGACGAGCCGGCGAACGCCCTCGCCGGTCATGAACGCGACGAGGGCGAACTTCCCGGCGACGAGGTCGCGGAGCCACGCCACGACGGGGGCTTGATCCTCCGCGTCGAGGATGGCGAACATCGGCACGCGGACCGCCGTCGCCCCTTCTTTCTCGAGCATCGCGGCGAGTTCTTCGATCTGCCGGGTCTCGGCGAGGGCGGCCGTGCGGCCGGTGAGCGGGAGCGTCATCGTCGGTCACCCAGGTCCGGAGAGGTGGTCATCCAACACCATACCGTCCGGCGAGGCAACGGCACCTCGCCGGACGGCGTTGACGGGTCGCGGATCGCATCACACCCCGACGGCTACCGTAGCGGTTTCCAGTTCTTCGGCCCGCCGCTCGGCGGCCTTCAGTCGCATCACGGTGACGTGCAGCCACACCAGGCTGGCCACCGTCAGCGCGAGCAGGGCGAAGAACGCGGTCTGCGGCGTGCCGGTCGCCCGGCCGATGGCCCCGAACGCGGGCGGCAGCACGAACCCGCCGAGTGCCCCGAGCATCCCGACGAGGCCGCCGACGGCCCCCACGTCCTTCGGGAAGTAGTTCGGCACGTACTTGTACACGCTCGCCTTCCCGACGCCCATGCCGACGCCGACGACGAACACCAGGGCCGTGAACGCGGCCACGCCGACCGGCAGGGCGCTCAGCACCCCGAGGGCCGCGGTCATCCCGACGAACACGGCGTAGGTGACGATCCGCGGCCCGAACTTGTCCGACAGCCAGCCGCCGAGCGGCCGCAGCAGGCTGGCCGGGAAGATGAACAGGGCCGTCAAGTAGCCGGCGTTCGCCGGGGTCAGGCCGTACACGTCGACGTAATACTTCGGCAGCCAACCCGCGAGCGCGACGTAGGCCCCGAACACCACGACGTAGTACAGGCTGAACCGCCAGACGCGGGCGTACTTCAGCGGGGCGTACAGGTCTTTGGTCGCTCGGCCGCGGCCCGGCTTACGATCCGGCGACGGGCTGAGGAACCAGACGGCGGCCGCGGTGACGAGCAACAGGACCGAGTACACGATCGGCACCGACCGCCACCCGCCCGGGATGACGCCGCCGAACCACCCGGCCGCGGGCACGGACGCGAGCATGACCGGGCCGAGGAACTTCGTCACCGACGCCCCGACGTTCCCGGCCCCGAACACGCCGAGGGCCGTCCCCTTGGACGACGCCGGGTACCACGCCGCGACCCAGGAAATCCCGACGGTGAACGAGTTCCCGGCGAGCCCGAACAGGGCCGCACACGCGAGCAGTTCCTCGAAGTTCGTCGCCCGGGTGACGAAGTACGTGGGGACCGCCGTGAACGCGAGCAGGGCGGTCATCATGACGCGGCCGCCGAGCTGGTCCGCCCAGACGCCGAAGTTCAGGCGGGGGAGTGCGCCCGCGAGGATCGCCGTCGCCAGCAGCCACTCGAACTGGGCCGGGGTCAGGGCGAGTTCCTCGCGGATCTTCAGCCCGAGCACGCCGAACATCAGCCAGACGGCGAACAGCAGCGTGAACGCGAACGTGCTCAGCCAGAGCACCCGCATCCGCGGGCCGGACGGTTCTTCGATCGACGCGGACATGACACACCCTTCGGTTGGCGGTTCCAGAGAGGTCGGTTCGGTGACAGGCCACTGACACCGGCTGGGGTCCGGGAAGATTGGGGGGCGGGTGCGACCTCCCGTCAGGAGCACACCCGCCACCCGCAACTCCCCCTGCAGAGGTTCAAACGGCTCAAACTCCCTCCCCCTTGAGGGGGGAGGGCCGGGGTGGGGGTGAGGGTTCGCCACCCAAGCGACCCCCACCCTAGCCCTCCCCCCTCCCAGGGGGAGGGAACCAGAATCAAACGGCGACGGCGGCGGGCTTCGCGGCCTTCCCGACGAGTGCGGCTAATTGGCCCAGGCACGAGCCGCAGCCCGTTCCCGCACCGGTCTTCGCGGATATATCCTGGACCGTTCGGCACCCGCCGCGGACGGCGTCCGTCAGCATCCCGCGGGTGACGCCGTGGCAGTTGCACACCAGTTCGTTGACGGACGGCAGGGCGGTGCGTTCCGGGGAGGCGAACACGTCCAGCCGGTTCGCGGGAAGCAAGTCGCCGCGCTCGAACCGGCGGACCAAGCCCGCCGCCGCGGACGCATCCCCGACCAGCACCGCCCCCGCGAGTCGGCCGTTGTGGACGACGAGCTTGCGGTACACGCCGCGCTGCGCCTCGATGACCTGCACGACCTCGTCGTCCGCGTGGACGGCCTCGATCGCCCCCATGCTGGCGACCTCGACGCCCGCGACTTTCAACTTCGTGTACACCTTCGACCCGCGGTACCGGGCCCCCGGGTTCGCCCCGGTGAGCACGTCCGCGAGGACCGCGCACTGCTCGTAGATCGGCTGGACGGTGCCGTACACGACCCCGCCGTGTTCGGCGCACTCGCCGACGGCGTACACGTCGGGGAGTTCCGTCTGCATCCGGTCGTCGACGAGAATGCCGGAGTTCGTGGGCACTTCCGCTTCCGTCGCCAGATCGACCCGCGGCCGGATGCCGCTGGCGAACACCACGAAGTCCGCCGGCAGTTCCTGCCCCCCGCCCAGTGACAGCCCGGTGACACGGTCCCGGCCGAGGACCGCCTTCGTGTTCGCGGACGTGCGGACCGCAATGCCGAGCTTCTCGAGCGCCCGCCGCAGGAACTGCCCGCCGAGCGCGTCGACCTGCCGGTTCATGAGCGTGTCGAACAGGTGGGCGACGGTGACGCGGACGCCGAGATCCGCGAGCCCCTTGGCCGCTTCGAGCCCGAGCAACCCGCCGCCGACGACGACCGCGCGGGAACCCGGTTTGGCCGCCGCCCGCATCCGCTCCACGTCCGCGATCGTGCGGTACGCGAACACGCCCGGCTTCGGCTTGCCGTTCGACCCGTTGACGCCCTCGACCGTCGGGATCCGCGGGACGCTGCCCGTGGCGAAGACCGCGACGTCGAAGAAGTGCTCGGCCCCGTTCGCCGTCCACAGGCGGTTCGTGCCGTGCGACACCCGGTTGACGCGGAGGCCCGAGCGGAACGTCACGCCGTTCTCGGCGTACCACGCGGCGGGCTTCAAGGTGATGTCGTCGGCGGTGCCGCCTTCGAGCACGCGGTTCAGCAGGATGCGGTTGTAGCACCCGTGCGGCTCCTCGCCGAACACGGACACGTCGAAGATTTTCAACCCGCCGCGGCGGGCGAGGTCGTCCAGCAGCCGGCCGGTGGCCATCCCGTTGCCGATGATCGCGAGCTTCCGCCGGGTCACGCCACACCCCCTTCGGCCGGTCGAACGGCAACGATCCGCACCGCCGCGATCTTGAACTCGGGCATCCGGCTGGTGGGGTCCAGTGCGGGGTTCGTGAGCAGGTTCGCCGCCCCGCGGCCGCCCCAGTGGAACGGCGCGAACAGCGTGTCCGGCCGGGTGACGGTCGTCACCTCCGCGGTGAACTCGGCGACCCCCCGGCGGCACTCGACCGTCACCCAGGAGCCGTCCTCGATGCCGTGAAGGTCCGCCAGTTCCGGGTGGACCTGCAGCCGCGGCTCGGGCTTCGAGCCCTTCAACTTCCCGACCTTTCGCGTCTGTGCGCCGGAGTTGTAGTGCTCCAGATACCGGCCCGTCGTGAAGTACAGCGGGTACTCGGCGTCCGGTTCCTCGCCGGCGGGGCGGTGTTCCACAGGGTGAAACTTCGCCTTGCCGTCCGCGTGGCCGAACCGCCAGGTGAACGGCCGCGGCGTGCCGGGGTGGTCCTCCGTCGGGCACGGCCAGAAGACGCCGTTCTCGCGGTCGATGCGGTCGTAGGTGATCCCCGCGTAGTCCGCCGTTCCGCCGGACGTCGCGAGTCGGAACTCGTCGAAGACGTCCTCCGGCGAGTCGAACGTGAACTTGTCCCCGCACCCGAGCCGGGCTGCGAGTTCGCCGAAGACATCGATGTCCGAGGGCACCCCGTCCGGCGGCTCGACCACGGCCCGCCGGCGGATCACGCGGCCTTCCAGGTTCGTCATCGTGCCGTCTTCCTCCGCCCACTGGCGGACCGGCAGCACGACGTCCGCGAGTTCGGCCGTCTCGTTCACGAACGGGTCGAACACCGCGAGAAAGTCCAGCGATTTCAGGCGTTCCGCGATGTTGTTCAGGTGCGGCGACGCCACCGCGACGTTCGAGCCCAGCACGATCAGGCAGCGGATTCCGTCGGGCCGGCCGAGCGAATCGAGGAGTTCGTAGGCACTCCGTCCCTTGCCCGGGAGCGCCGCGGGGTCGACGCCCCAGACCTTCGCCACGTGTTCGCGGTGGGCCGGGTTCTCGATCAGCCGGTAGCCGGGGAGTTGGTCCGCCTTCTGGCCGTGCTCGCGGCCGCCCTGGCCGTTACCTTGCCCGGTGAGGCAGCCGTATCCGCTGCCGGGCTGGCCGAACTGCCCGAGCGCGAGCGTGAGGTTGATGAACGCGAGGACCGTGTCGACGCCCTTCGACTGCTGCTCCGGCCCGCGGCCGGTCAGGATCATCGCGGGTTCGGGGCCGGCGAGCATCCGCACCGTGCGGCGGAGGTCCGCTTCGCAGATGCCGGTCATCTGCTCGACGCGGGCGGGGTGGTACGTCAGGGCGATGCGGCGGGCGGCGTCGAAGCCGGTGGTGCGGTCGCGGACGAAGTCCGGGTTGACGAGGTTTTCTTCGATCGCGACGGAGAGCAAGCCGTTCGCCAGGGCGAGGTCAGACCCGGGCGTCAGTTGCAGGAACAGGTCCGCGTTCCGGGCCGTCGGCGTCCGGCGCGGGTCGGCGACGATCAGCCGCCCGCCCGATTCCCGCTGCTTGTCGAACCACTGGGCGATCGGCGGGAGCGTGTCGACGGGGTTCGACCCGACGAGCAGGATCGTCCGTGACAGGGCGATGTCACTGACCGGGAAGGGCAGCCCGCGGTCCATGCCGAACGCCTTGTTCGAGGCCCCGGCGGCGCTGCTCATGCAGTAGCGGCCGTTGTAATCGACGTGCGGCGTTCCGACGGCGACGCGGGCGAACTTCCCGAGCAGGTAGGCTTTCTCGTTGGTCAGCGCCCCGGACCCGAAGAACCCGACCGCGGCGGGGCCGTACTTCGCCTTCGTCTCGGCGATGGCGGCCGCGATGCGGTTGTACGCGGCGTCCCAGGACGTCGTGCGGAACGGCCGGCCGCGTTCGCGGGTCAGCGGGGCGAGCAACCGGTCCGGGTGGTGGAGCAGGTCGCCGGCGGTCCAGCCCTTCACGCAGAGCCGGCCGTTGTTCACGGGGAACCCCGCGTCGCCCGCCACCGACACCCCGTTGTCACTGCCGTCCGGCGCGAGGACGGTGCCGCACTGCAACGCGCAGTACGGGCAGTGCGTCTTCACGCCGAGCGGCGGGGCGTCGATCTGGGGCAGGGACATGGGCACCGGGGGTTCTCCAGTCTTCGAGAGCCGCGACCGCAAGGGAGCGGCCGCTTCCTGGGTCGAGTCGCTCCCAGCGGCACGAAACCGCTTCACCGTTGGGGCGGCCGCTCCCTTGCGGTCGCGGCTCTCGAAGACGCAGTCAGACGCCAACTCGAACCACGTTCTCGATCACCTCCACCGGGTACGTCCGCACCGCGCAGACGCCCGGCTGGTCGCAGTTCCCGGCGGCGTCGAAGCGGAAGGCGTGCATCGGGCAGACAATCTGTTCCCCGGCGAGCATCCCGTCCGACAGCGGGCCGCCCTTGTGGGGGCACTTGTCCGCCACGGCGAACACCTTCCCGGTTCGCGTGCGAAAAATCGCCACCCGGTGGGAGCCGATCACGAACGCCCGGCCCAGGCCGGTCGGCAGGTCGTCCAGCGTGCAGACGGTGGCGAACTCCACCGCCTCTTCCAGTGCGGTCATGGCAAGTCCTCGTCGGGGGAGGGCGGTGGGTCAGGAGGAGAGCACCGGCAGCGCGATCGACCGCGCCGCGGCGAACTGGCCGGGGTAGACCGGCTTGTCCCGTTCGAGCCAGGGGTCGACGTAGGCGGCGGCGGTCTTCTCCACCTCCGTGTCGAAGTGCTCGCCCAGGCCGAGGGAGTCGTTCACGATCACGTCGCGGACCTTCTCGATGCCCATGCGGGGGACGAAGTCGTAGGTCCGCTCCAGCCACTTGGCGTTGTCGCGGTAGTAGATCAGGAACCGGCCGATGACGGCGATGGCTTCCGCTTGCGTCTTCACCCGGCAGAGCACGTCCGTCTTGCGGACGTGCGCCCCGGCCGCCCCGCCGACGAGGATTTCCCACTCGCCCCCCTCGGTGGCGACGACGCCCACGTCCTTCACCGTGGATTCCGCACAGTTCCGCGGGCACCCACTGACGCCGAGCTTGACCTTCGCGGGGAACTCGAACCCCTGGTACTTCTTCTCCAGGGCGATGCCGAGGGCGGTGCTGTCGTTCGTCCCGTACCGGCAGAACTCGGAGCCGACGCACGTCTTCACGGTGCGGAGGGCCTTCGTGTAGGCGTAGCCGCTGGGCATTCCCAGGTCGGCCCACACTTTTGGCAGGTCGTCCTTCTTGATCCCGAGCAGGTCGATCCGCTGGCCTCCGGTGTACTTCACCATCGGCACGTTGTACTTCTTCGCGACCTCGCCGATGCGGATGAGCTCGTCGGCCGTCGTGACGCCGCCGTAGGTGCGGGGGACGACGGAGAAGGTGCCGTCCTTCTGGATGTTGGCGTGGACGCGGTCGTTGACGAACCGGGCGTCGCGCTCGTCGACGTAATCCCGGCCCCAGAGCCCCTTCAGCATGGACGCGAGGCCGGCCTTGCTCTTCTCGTCCTCGGCGGTGCCGAGCTCCCGCAGCACGGCGGACACGGACTTCAGCCCGCGTTTCTTGACCTCGGCAACGAGCGTCGGCTTGTCCATCGGGACGGCGGGGACGTACCACGCCTCGGACGGGTCGGCCTTCAGGCCGCCGGCGACGGCTTCGATCAGGCCCTTGACGAGCTTCTTGCAGGAGCCGCAGCCGGTCCCCGCACGGGTGACTTTGCCGACCGCCGGGACGGTGCAGTGGCCGGCACGGATCGCGTCGCAGACGGTCCCCTTGCTGACGCCGTTGCAGTCGCAAACCTGGTGAGAGTCCGGCAGGTCCGCGAGGGACGAGTCTTTCTTTTCGGACGCGGCCGTGAAGAAGAGTTCGAGCCGCCGCTCCGGGGCGGGCGTGCCCTTCTGGAACATTTCCATCAGGTCGTCGGCCGGGCCGAGGTCGCCGAGCAGGCACGCGGCGTTGAGCTTGCCGTCGCGGATGACGGCCTTCCAGTACACCTGTCGGCTCGGCTCCGCGAACTGCACGACTTCATCGGTCGGCTTCACGTCCCCGATGCGGCCCATGCTGGCGAGTTCGACGCCCATCACCTTCAACTTGGTGGCGATCTTCGAGCCCGAGTAGGTCGCGTTGACGTCCGCCCCGGTCAGCACCTTCGCCAACACCTTCGTCTGCTCCCAGAGCGGGGCGACGAGGCCGTAGATCATGCCTTTGTGCTGGACGCACTCGCCGACGCCGTACACGTCCGGGTCGGAGGTGCGGAGCTGGTCGTCGACGACGATGGCCCGGTCGACCGTGAGCCCGCACTCCTTGCCGAGTTCGGCGTTGGGGCGGATGCCGGCGGAGATCACGACGATGTCGGCGGGGATTTCGGAGCCGTCGGCGAACTTGACCCCGCTCACCTGCGTGTGGCCGACGAACTCCTTGGTGACGGCCCCCAGTTTGGAGGCGATTCCCATGCGGCGGATCGTTTCGCCGAGGACCTGGCCGCCCGCGTCGTCCAGTTGCACCGACATCAGGTACGGGTTGATGTCCACGACGGTGACGGACACGTCGTGCGTCATCAACCCCTTCGCCGCTTCCAGGCCCAGCAACCCGCCGCCGATCACGACCGCGTTTTTGCAGCCCTTCGCGTACTCGGCGATGTTGCGGCAGTCGTCCAGCGTGCGGAACACGAACACCCCGTGGAGCGTGGTGCCGGGCACCGGGGGGACGAACGGCCGGCTGCCGGTGGCGAACACGAGCACGTCGTAGGGCTCGTCGACACCGTCCGCCGAGACGACCTTGCGTTCGCGGTCGAGCTTTGTGACGCGCTTGCCGGCGTGGAGCGTGACGCCGTTGTCCTCGTACCATTCGAGGGGGTTCAGGAAGATCTCGTCGGCGTCCTGCGAGCCGTTCAGGACGTTCGAGAGGAGGATGCGGTTATAGTTGCCGTAGGGCTCGTCGCCGAACATGACGATGTCGTACCGCTGGCGGTCGATCGCGAGGATGTCTTCGACGAGGCGAGCGCCGGCCATGCCGTTGCCGATGACGACGAGACGTTCGCGGGTACGCGGTAGTGCGATCAAGGACTGCTCTCCCCGGCCTGGGGCGGCCCACCGGTCCGCGCGGGGGCGCGTCGCGCGGTGGGCCGCCGTGTGTCCCAGGGAGAGTAAGGGACGTGTGCGTGTGGCTGAAGGAATGCAATGCAGGCGGCGTGCCGGACGGCCGAACCTCAGAGCCGGCCCGTTCCAACCGCTGGAATTTCCAGGGTTTCGGACGGTGGCGGCCGGTCGGGTTGCGGTCCGCACGCGGGAGGACGGGGTCCGCGTGGCGGAAAGTGTGTCCGGCCGGTGGAACAAGTTTTGCCACGACGACTAGGAATCGTGGGAACCCGGCCCTGGGATGCTTCCTTCGCTGGCAAGTCGCCCGACTCCCTGGCACGAACCGCCGCAGAAGGTAGCAGATGGCCCGGTCGCGCGACACCGGCCCGCCCTGGGCGGTGGCCAATCCTTTGCCCGGCGGGGCGTTCTTCCGGCTCGTCGGGGGCGGGGACTCCTCCTGGCGGTTCACCCACCTCTCGGACGGGCTCGCCGACTTGACCGGCGTTCCCGCGGCCGCCGCGCTCGCCGACCCGCACCCGGTCTTCGAACGGATTCTCCCCCCCGATCGGGAAGCGGTCCGGGCCGCGCTGGTTCTCCCGCACGCCCCGGCCGCCACGCGGGAGGTCACGGTGCGGCTGTTCGGCCCGAGCGGGGAGATCCGCTGGGCGGAGGTTCGCGCCGCCGTCGCCCCGTCCGGGGAACCGGCCGGGGAACCGGCGTGGGAAGGGGTGATTCTCGACGTGACCGACCGGAAGCGGGCCGAGCTGCTGCTGGCGGCGGAGAACCGGCTGTCCGGGTTGCTGTCCGAGTTCCCGGCGGAGCCGGACCTGTGGCCCGCGCTGCTGCCGGTGGTGGCGGACGAGTCCCAGTGGGACGTGGCGGAGTGCTGGCGGGGGACGGACGGGTCGGGCCAGCTCCGGCGGACGTCCGTGTGGGTCCGCCCCGGGGCCGGCGCGGAGACGTTCGCCCGCGACAGCGCGGGGTGGACGTTCTTCGCCGGGGACGGGCTCCCCGGCCTTGCGTGGCGGGCCGGCGACCCGGTCTGGATGCCGGACCTCCGGTCGGAAACGAACTTCAAGCGGAAGGAACTCGCCCTGGCGTGCGGGCTCAACTGCGGGGTGGCGGTCCCGATCCGGGTCGGGGGGGAGTGCGTCGGGGTGGTCGCGCTGTTCGCCCGCCCCGTCGGGCAGGACTTCCCGGCCATGCGGACGTTCACCCGCACCCTGGGGCGGACGCTGTCGCGGTACCTCGAACACCGGACGGCGGAAGACGCCGTCCGGGTCGCGCGGGACGCCGCCGAGCGGGCGAACCGGGCGAAGGACCGGTTCCTGGCGACCGTCAGCCACGAACTCCGGACGCCGCTGGCCGGCATCCTCGGGACGGTCGACCTCGCGCTGGCCGACGCCGGCCCCGGCCCGGTCCGGGAGCGGCTGGACACCGTCCGCGACGCCGCCGGCAGCCTGCTCGGGATCGTCAACGACCTGCTCGACTTCGCCAAGGTCCGGGCCGGCCGGCTCGACCTGCACCCGGTCGCGTTCGACCTCCGGGGGGACGTCGCCCGCGCCGTCCGGGCGCTGGCGGACCGGGCGCGGGGGAAGGGGCTGCGGTTCGCCGTGGCCTTCGCCGACGACGTGCCGGCCTGGGTGACGGGGGACGCCGGCCGGCTGCGGCAGGTGCTCGTCAACCTCGTCGGGAACGCCGTGAAGTTCACCGACGCCGGCGGGGTCCGGGTGGCGGTGGACGTCCGCCGCGGCCGGGTCCGGTTCCGCGTCCGGGACACCGGCGTCGGCATCCCCGCGGACAAGCTCGCTGCCGTGTTCCGCCCGTTCGAGCAGGCCGACGACTCGGCCGAGCGGCGGTTCGGTGGCACCGGGCTCGGGCTCGCCATCGCGGACCGCCTCGTCCGCCGGATGGGCGGCCGCATCCGGGTCCGCAGCGAGCCGGGGAAGGGGAGCACGTTCGCGTTCGCCGTCCGGCTGCCGGCCGCGCGGCCGCCGGCCGCAGAACCGGCCGCCCCGCCCGTGACCCTGCCGCCGATGCGGATCCTCCTCGCGGAAGACGACGAGTTGCTCCGGGAGGTGACTGCGGAACTGCTCCGCCGGGCCGGCCACGTCGTGACGACCGTGCGGGACGGGGCGGAAGCGGTGGCGGCGGCGGCGGCCCGGTTCGACGCGATCGTGATGGACCTTCAGATGCCGGGCCGGGGCGGGGACTCGGCGGCGGCGGCCATCCGCCGGGCGGACGTCGACCGCGGCCGCCGGACCCCGATCCTCGCCTTCACCGCCGGGTCGTCCCCATCCGGCGACGCCGCCGCGTTCGACGGGTACGTCCAGAAGCCCGCCGACGCCGCCACCCTGCTCGGCGCGCTGGCGCGGGTCCTCGGGTTCGCGCCGGGGGCCGAGCCGACCGGCCTGGACCCGGCGGCCGAACTGCTCGCGCGGGTCGGCGGGGATTCGGGCGTGCTCGCCTCCCTCGCCCCCCGGCTCGCCGAAGACTCCGCCCGCCTCGTGAATTCGATTCGGGGAGAAGTCACCGCCGGCCAGTTGCCCGCGGCCGCCCGGCTGGCGCACCGGCTGATCGGGCTGATCGGGCTCCTCTCGGCCACCGGGTGCGAGTCCGCCCGCCGGCTCGAAACCGCCGCCGACGCCGGCGACGCCGGCCGGGTCGCGGCGGAACTGACCGTCCTGGAACGCATCGCCGCGAAGCTGCCGGCCGAAGTCCGCGAGCGGCTGGATGCCCTTCGTTAAACTCCAGCCGTTGAGAATTGATCCTTCTGACTCCCCCTTGAGGGGGGAGGGTCGGGGTGGGCTGAACGCAGGGCGACGCAATGCGGTCAGGTCGGCAACTCGCTCCGCGAGTTGCGGGCTCATGTCCCGGTCCCGGCGGCGCGGAACCCCCGGATGGTGACCGAGATCCGCCGGCCCGTGTACCGCGCGGACTTCGGCACCGCGTGCTTCCAGACCGCGTTCGTCGCCTGCGGGATCACGAACACGGTCCCGTCCGGGGCAGGGAAGTCCCGCACCCGGCGGGCGTCCCCTGTCCCCCGGCTGAGCCGGAACACCCGCTCCTCGCCGAACGACAGCGTCACGATCGGCACCCCCGGCAACAGTTGCTTCGCCGCGTCGCGGTGCGGGCCGATGTATTGGCCGGGGCCGTCGTACCAGTTGACCAGCAGCCCGTTCAGCGCGGGGTGAACGGCTTCCCGGCTCCACGCCAGCAGCGGTGCCAGCACGGGCGGGACGGGCAGGGCGTGACTGGTCTGGCCGCTGAAGAAGTAGTCCGCGCCGAACGCCTGCTGCCACCGGGGGATTTGCACCGCCCGGCCGTGCAGCACGATCGTCGGCCGCGTGTCCGGGCGGCTCGCCCAGACCGCCGCGAAGGTTTCCGGGGTCCACCGCAGTTCGGGCGGGAGTTGCCCGCGGTGGAAGAGCAGCCCGTCGCCGAGGTCGAGCGCGGTCACGGGTCACTCCCCGCCAAGGTTCTCGAACAGGGTGGTCCCCACGCGGACGAGGGTCGCGCCTTCCTCGACGCCGACCTCGAAGTCGTGGCTCATTCCCATCGACAGGTGCGGGAGCGGCAGCCCCGTCCGGGCTCGGAGGCTCTCGCGCAGTTCCCGCAGCTCCGCGAACGCGGGCCTGGCCGCCTCCGGGTCGTCCGCGTAGGCCGCCATCGTCATCAGCCCGTCGACCCGCACCCCGGCCAGTGACACCGCCCTGTCACCGACGGCGGGCACGTCCCCCACGGCGAACCCGCCCTTCGCCTCCTCGCGGGAGCAGTTCACCTCCAGCAGAACGGGAACGGGCGACCCGCGCGCATGGCCGAAGGCGTCCAGGGCTTCGAGCACCCGCACCGAGTCCGCGGAATGCACGAGCGAAACGAGCGGGACCGTCCGGTCGAGCTTGTTCCGCTGCAGGTGCCCGATCAGGTGCCAGCGGACCCCCGGCACCGCGGCCGCCTTCTTCCACAGTTCCTGCGGCCGGCTTTCCCCGAGGTCGGGCACCCCGAGGTCGGCCACAACCCCCGCCACCCGCGGCGACACGGACTTCGTCACCGCGACGAGCGTCACGTCGCCCCGCGGCCGCCCCGCCCGCCCACACGCCGCCGCGATGCGGGCTTCCACGGCCGCGAACCGTTCCGACAAAATCGCACGCAGTTCGGAGTCGGTCACGTGGACACGTCCGTCTCGGAGTTGCTTTCCGGCCCCACCCCCGCCTCACGCGGTCATTCTAGACCGCCCTGCCGTCTACCACCCCAAGATGGCGAGCGGCAGGGCGTCAGCCCGCCGTGGGAGGCGCACCCCTGACCACGGCGGGCTGACGCCCCGCCGCTCTCACCCCGGCGGCCAGCCGAGGTCGCGGCCGCCGAGGAGGTGGACGTGCAGGTGTGGCACGGTCTGCCCGCCGCGGTCGCCGCAGTTGATGACGACGCGGTAGCCGTCCGTCAGGCCCAGCGCGGCCGCGAGCTTCCCCGCGACGACGTGCAGGTGGCCGATCAGTTCCTTGTCCGCGTCCGCGATGTCGGCGTGCGTCCGGATCACCTTCTTCGGGATGATGAGCACGTGGACCGGGGCCTGCGGCCG
>CAYUHJ010000042.1:33698-34993 GCA_964444365.1 uncultured Alcaligenaceae bacterium
TGGACGACCTTCGCGGGGATCTGCTTGTCGATGATCTTCAGGAAGATGTTGTCGGTCATCATCGCCATCGGGGAGGCTCCGGGGTGTCCGCGCGGGCCGGCGGGGTTACGATAGTGCGGAACCCGACGGAGTTGAACCCCACCCGAATGGACCTTCTTCTCCCTCCCCCTGGGAGGGGGGAGGGCGGGGTGGGGGTCGCTTCGATGGGGAAGGCCTTACCCCCCACCCTGACCCTCCCCCCCAAGGGGGAGGGGACTCATTGCCGAAAGGGCCGCCGATGCCGTGGGTCGTGGGGGTCGACGAGGCCGGGTACGGGCCGAACCTCGGGCCGCTGGTGCAGACCGCGGTCGCGGTGCGGCTGCCGGACGACGACCCCGCCGGGTGGGACGCCCTGGCCGGGTGCGTGCGGCGGGCCCACGAGACGGACGACGGCCGGCTGCTCGTCGACGACTCGAAGAAGGTGTACGCCGGGGCGAAGGGGCTCGCGAAGCTCGAACGCGGCGTGTTCGGCGGGCTCGGGCTGTCGCCGGCGTGCGTGGCGGACCTCGTGCAAGCGGTCGGGCTGCGGGCGGTCGCCGACCGGCTCGCGGAGGAGGCGTGGTACGACGCGGCCGAGGCGCTGCCGCTGTTCCCCCGCACGGATTCGCCGTGGCACCCCGACGCGGTTCGCGGGGCGGTCGCGAACGTCGTCCCGGCCCCGGCGTTCAACGCGATCGTCACCGGGTCCGGGTCGAAGGGGACCGTCCTCGCCGGCGGGCTGGTCGAACTCGTGGCGGAGCAGATGACTCGGTTGCCGGCCGGCGAGGCGGTTCACGTCGTCGGCGACAAGCAGGGCGGCCGGAACTTTTACGCCCCGCTGCTGCAGGCCGCGTTCCCCGCCGGGTGGGTCGTGGCGCTGGCCGAAGGCAACGCCGAGAGCCGCTACCGGGTGGACGGGCTCGACCGGCCGGTGACCGTGGTGTTCCGCCCGCGGGCCGAGGCGGACAGCGTCCCGGTGGCGCTCGCGTCGATGCTGGCGAAGTACCTGCGGGAGGTCTGCATGCGGCAGTTCAACCGGTACTGGGCGGGGCACGTTCCGGGGCTGAAGCCGACGGCCGGCTACCCCGTCGACGCGAAGCGGTTCTACGCGGACATCCGCCCGGCGATGGCGAAGCTCGGCGTGGCGGAGGCGGCCGTGTGGCGGGTGAAGTGACCCGACTTCCGCCGCCGGTCGGGGGGACTTTCCGCTTGACACTGCCCCCCGAAACTGCGACGGATGAATAGAGCGAACCCGATTGATGTGAACCCACTCGCCC
>CAYUHJ010000042.1:35003-35525 GCA_964444365.1 uncultured Alcaligenaceae bacterium
CACTCGCCCCGCCCGGCGGACCGAGGACCCGATCGACATGCGGCACTTCTCCTGCGACTTCTGCGGCAAGACGCTCAACCCGGCCGCGGACACCCGGTACGTCGTGCGGGTCGAGTCGTACCCGGTCGCGGCCCCGGCGGAGCTGACCGCGGCGGACCTCGACACGGACCACGTCGAGGCGATGGCCGAGATCCTCGACGCCCTCGAAGCCGCGGGCGACGACCGGGCCGCGAAGCCCTCCCCCGCGGGTGCGAAGTCCGAACACGACCTGTGCGCGGCCTGCCACCGCAAGTTCCTCGCCGACCCCCTCGGCCGCGAGCCGAAGCGGGCGCTGCACTTCAGCCAGAATTGACGGCGGACCTCAGCCCCTTCGGCGAGTTCAAGAGCCGCGAACGGAAGCGAGCGGCTGGCTTCCGCCCAGAAATGCGGCCGTTTTTCCGAGGATGTCAGCCGCTCACTTGCGTTCGCGGCTCTTGGGGACAATGTCAACAATCACTTCGGGTGTCCGTCGTAATATTGGCG
>CAYUHJ010000043.1:0-35479 GCA_964444365.1 uncultured Alcaligenaceae bacterium
CCCCCAACCCCTCTCCCCCAAGGGGAGAGGGGAGGAAAACCCATGACGCAGACCCGCCTCGCCCCGTTTGTTCTCGCCACCTTCGCCGCGCTGTCCGGTGCCGGCCCCGCGTCCGCGCAGCGCGGCTACGTCGTCATCGAGAACCTCCGCATCGGCCTGCCGCCCGGCCGGTACTCCGGCGAGCGCGACGAAAATCAGGCCGCCACGAACGTCGTCAAGCGGGACGTGTGGGCACCCCTCTATTTCTCGCTGAAGGTCGAAGGCGAACTCCCGCCGCGGGCGGCGAACGCCCGGCTCGTCGTCGATGCGGTGGACGCGGACGACCTGCGGACTTCCATCTCGTACCCGCTCGGCAACTTCGCCGCCCGCACCCCCGGCGAACTGATCCCGTTCGGGGAACTCGCGTCCACGCCGTTCGTCCGGTTCGGCGACCGCAACAACGGGGACGTGACTGTCACCGTGTTCGCCGGCACGTCGAAACTCTCGGACCCCGTCCGCGTGCAGTACCTCCGCACCCGCGACCCGTCCACCTACGTCGTGCTGTCCCTCGGCTCCCGGCTGCCGGGGTTCGAACTGCCGAAGGACAACCAGTTCCAGCTCGGGGGCTTCCAGCAGACCGTCGCCCGCGGCGGCCGGGTCGAGACGGCCGCGATCACGACCCTGGCCGAACTCCCGGACCAGTGGTTCGGCTACGCCGCCGCCGACCTGATCGTCCTGACCACCGGCTCCGCGTCGAACGACTTTTTGACCGGCCTGTTCAGCAAGGACACGAGCGCCGAGAACAAGGCCAAGCTGGCCGCCCTCGTCGAGTGGGTCCGCCGCGGCGGCCGGCTCGTCGTCAGCGTTGCCGGCAATGCCCAGATGCTGACGCAGTTCCCGGCGTTCCAGCAGCTGCTTCCCGCGAAATTGAACGACAACCCGGCCACCGCCGCGACCAAGGACCTGAAGCTCGACTGGGCCTTCGGCAGCAACACCCTCGGGGCCACGCTGTCGCAGTCGAAGAAGGAGCCGTTCCCCGTCTCCCGCGTCACGCTCGACCCGGCCCGCCCGGCGCGGACGCTCGTCCCGAAGGGGAAGCCGACCGAGCCCCCGGCCGCGATCCAGGCCCCGCTCGGCCTCGGCCGCGTCACCCTCGTCACGTTCGACCTCGACCGCTCGCCGTTCACGGAACTCCCGGAAAAGGCGATGTTCTGGGACTACCTCCTCCGCGACGCCGGGGCGGACAAGGCGTCCACCGGCTCGGGCAAGCAGACGAACTACGCGAACAGCTACAACCAGAACACCGAGGACGAGTTCGTCACCGCCCTGCGGAACCACGTGGACACGTTCGACGGCGTGCCGGTGATCTCGTTCGGGTGGGTGGCCCTGTTCATCGCGCTGTACACGCTGCTCATCGGGCCGGTCGAGTACCTGTTCCTCAAGAAGGTCGTCGGCCGGCTGGAACTGACGTGGATCTCGTTCCCGGTCATCGTCGTCAGCGTGTCGGCGGCGGCGTACTTCACCGCGTATGCGATCAAGGGGAACGACCTCAAGATCAACAAGCTCGACGTGGTGGACGTGGACCCCGCGTCCGGGCGGGTGTACGGGCGGACGTGGTTCACGATCTTCAGCCCGCGGATCGACAGCTACACCGTGGGCGTGGAGCCGCGCGAGGCGTGGGCCGGGAAGCCCGGCGAGCCGACCTCCCCGCCGCTGGTCGACTGGCTGGCCGGCGGCCAGAGCGGCGGCGGGAACATCGTCAGCCGGGGGTACAGCTACCACACGGACCCGACTGCGAGCCCCCGCCGCGTCGCGGACGGGCTGATCTCCGTGCCGATCCAGGTCTGGTCCACGAAGGCGTTTTCCGCCAACTGGACGGCCCCGCTCGACCCCGCCGCGCCGCTCGTCGAGAGCCGCCTGTACCACCCCCGGAGCGACGCGACCGCCCTCCGCGGCAGCTTCGTGAACAACCTCCCCGTGAAGGAGCTCCGCGACGCGGTGCTGGTCTACGGCGGCCGCGTCTACAAGCTCGGCACGCTGGTCCCGGGCCAGCAGGTGGCCGCCGTCACCGACACGTCCAGCCTGCAACCGGACTGGATGTCCCGCGAACTGAGCCTCGGCTCGATCGGCGTCCCCGAGCAGGACCCCACCGGCTGGGGCGGCCGCAACCGCAACCCGCCGGCGCTGGCGACCGCGAGTTCGGCGCTGAACCTGTGGCCGCTGCTGTTCCACGAGAAGGCCCTGACCTCGGGCAGTTCGCCGATGAACTCCGCCCTCCGGCCGCTCGACCAGTCCTGGCGGATGAGCCCCGAGTTCCTCGACCAGGCGATCCTGCTGGCGAAGGTGGACGGCAAGACGGACCCCGGCCGCACGGACGCGGAACAACTGCTGACCGACCCGACCGGCCCGTCGCCGACGCTCCTCTGGCTCCGCGCCGTCCCGAGCGGCAGCGACCCCCGCACCCCCGTTCCCGGCACGCTGCGACAAGAAACGTACATCCGCGTGTTCCTGCCCGTGGCCGCGACCACTCCGGGGGGGAAATGAGTACCGCACCCGAACCCGCCCCGCCCGCCCCGCGCCGCCGCCGGTGGCCGATGGTGCTCGGAACCCTGGCGACCGTCGCCCTGCTCGGCGGGCTGGGGTTCGCGTTCCTGCCGGACCTGTTCGACCCGCCGGTCCCGCCCCCGGCCGAGGCGAAGGCGCTCGCCGAGGGGAACACGGCGTTCGCCGTCGACCTGTTCAAGGAAGTCGCGAAGACCGAGAAGGGCAACGTCATCCTGTCGCCGTACAGCGTGTCGTCCGCGTTGGGCATGGCCTACGCCGGGGCCCGCGGCAACACCGCCGACCAGATGCGGAAGACGCTGCACTTCGACCTGCCCGACGAACGCCTTCACGCCGCATTCGGCGGCACCACGAACTGGCTGACGAAGGGCCGCAAGCCCTACGAACTGCGCATCGCGAACGCGCTGTGGGTGCAGCAGGGGTTGGGGCTGGAACCGGATTTCGTCGCGACGACGAACCGGCACTACAAGGCAGGCTTCCGCGAAATCGATTACCTTGATCGGGTCCAGGCTGCGAAGACGATCAACGGCTGGGTCGCCGACGAGACGAAAGGGCGGATCAAGAAGATCCTGGAGCCCGACGACCTCATACGAGTCGTTCTGACGCTGACGAACGCCATCTACTTCCGGGGACAGTGGAAGGTCGGGTTCGACAAGAAGGACACGATCGACCTGAAATTCGAGCCCAGCCCCGACGTGAACTTCAAAGTTCCGATGATGCAGCACAAGCTGAAGGATGGCGAAAAGCACGACCCGAAAAAGCCGTTGCACCGGGAGTCGTCCACCGCGAACTGGATGTTCCTGGAACTTCCATATCAGGGCGACGAACTCGCGATGGTGTTCATGCTCCCGAAAAAGCGGCACGGGTCGGAAGAGGCGGTTGGCGGGTTGACAATTACGGAACTGAACGAGGGACTGGAAAAGCTTCATGATTCCAGCCGACCCGCCAAGGTTCCGCGATTCAAGTTCAACAGCAAATCAAGTCTCGTCGAACCGCTCAAGAAGCTAGGCATGACCGACGCCTTCGACGACCGAACAGCCAACTTTTCCGGGATCTACACGCGCGAGCAACTGATTATCAAAGACGTTCTTCATGCTGCCGACATCGAAGTGGACGAATCGGGAACCGTCGCTGCTGCCGCCACCGCCGTCACGTTCAGGTTGGCCATCGCTCGCATCGAGCGGGAGCCGCTGTTCATCGCCGACCACCCGTTCCTGTTCCTGATCCGCGACACCGTTGCCGGAAACATCCTGTTCATGGGGCGGGTCACCGACCCCAGATAGGTTAGGCGAGCGTCACTCGTAAGAGTGACGAGTTCTTCACCGCACCAGACTCGTCACTCTTACGAGTGACGCTCGCCAAGAAGCGAGACAACGACCCCTGCCGAGGTTCGCCGATGATCGAGTGCCGCGACCTGACCAAGAAGTACGGCGACCTGTACGCCCTCGACCGGCTCACGCTCAAACTCGACAAGGGCGACGTGTTCGGGTTCATCGGGCCGAACGGGGCCGGGAAGACGACCACGATGCGCATCCTCGCGACGCTGCTCAACCCGTCGTGGGGCGAGGCCAGCGTGTGCGGGTACAGCATCTACACCGGGGCGAAGGACATCCGCCGCAGCATCGGCTACATGCCGGACTTCTTCGGCGTTTACGACGACATGAAGGTGATCGAGTACCTGGAGTTCTTCGCCGCCGCGTACCGGATCAAGGGGCCGGAACGGCGGAAGAAGTGCGACCAGGTGCTCGACCTCGTCGACCTCGGGTACAAGCGGGACGCCCTCGTGACGAGCCTGTCCCGCGGGATGACGCAGCGCCTCGGGCTGGCCCGCGTGCTGCTGCACGAGCCGCAGGTGCTGCTCCTCGACGAGCCCGCGTCCGGCCTCGACCCGCGGGCCCGGATCGAGATGCGGGAACTCATCAAGGAACTCCGCGGGATGAACAAGACGATCATGGTGTCGTCGCACATCCTGCCGGAACTGGCGGACATCTGCAACAAGATCGGCATCATCGAGCGCGGCAAGCTGCTCTACAACGGCGACGTGGACGCGGCCGTCCGGCAGGTCCGGCAGAACCACGTCTTCCACGTCTCCGTCGGCCGGGACAACAACGAGACCGCCGCGAAGAAACTCCTCACCTATCCCGAGTTCGAGTCCGTCGACGTGGACGCCACCGGCGAGTCGATCAAGGTCACGCTCAAGGACGGCCAGACGGACGGCAGCTTCATCCCGGAGCGGCTCATCGCCGACGGCTACAAGTTGCGTGGATTCAAGGAGGAGGAAATCAACCTCGAAGACGTGTTCATGCGGATCACGAAGGGGATCACGAACTGACGATTACCGCCGCACCAGTTCCAGCCTCGCCTCCGCGGTGACGGGGCCGGCCGGCGTCTCGACCGTCGCCCGCACCAGCAGCGGGGCCGCGGAGTCGCCGGAAATCGTGGGGCCGAACCTCACGACGAGTTCGCCCCGGCCGTTGGCGTCTTTCACCTCGACGCGGTCGGCGGTCACGCCCTTGACCAGATCGGGGACGAGAACTTCCACCCTCGCGGGGCCGGTGACGTGCTTCGCGCGGGTGACGTGGAAGCCGACGCGAGCCGTCCCGTTCGGGGAGGCGGCGGCGGTGGACGAGTCCAGTTCGATCCCCAGCTTGCCGGGCTCGACGACCGCGATCATCTGGTCGTTCTGCTCCCGCGACGAGTACGTGACGACGTGCTCCGTGCCGTCCGCGTCCTTGACCGTCGCGGTGCCCATCACGCACACCCGGCAGGTGCGGGCGGTTTCCATCCACGGCGGCAGTTCGATCGTGTAGTCGAACTCGGTCGCGCCGGCGGGGACGGTGACCGCCGGCCCGGTGACGCCCTGCAGGTGCCGGCTCTGGTTCTCCGCCAGTTCGACGAGGATCGGCCCGTCGTACCCCTTCCGCTCGACGCGGTACCGCTTCGTCAGCCGGCTGCCGCGCGGGTGGAGGGCCAGCGAGTAGTCGCCGGCGATCTTGAACGGCGTCGGGAGGGCGACCGCAACGCGGATGTCGGAAATGGTCGTCTCGCCGAGTGGAGTGGGGACTTCGGTCGTTCCGGGAATCGGTGCGGCGGGGCCGGGGAGCAGCGAGTTCGCCCAGCCGGTGCCGACGACGCGGACGCGGGCGCTCGCAATCTTCGCGGCGGCGTCGGCCTTCAGTTGCACGTCGATGCCGTTCTGACCCGGCTGGATCACCGGCGGCACGGCGGGGGCGACGCCTTCGGGAAGCCCCTCGAATTTCAGCGTGATCGGCCCGTTGTAGCCGCCGAGCCGGGTGGCGTTGACCTTCACTGGCACCTGCCCGCCGCGAACGACTGCGAACGACGCCTGTGGGATGGAAAGCTCGAACCCCGGCTGCGGGACACGCACCTTGAGCCGGTACGCGAAGCCCGGCCCGCCCCGGCTGCGGAACTTGTCCTTCACCCGCACGCGGTGCTTGCCGTCAACGGCGGCGGTGAAGCGAACTTCTGGGTCCGGGTTCGCCACGTCGCGCGGTTCGGCGGCGGCGACTTCCTTCCCCGTCGGGTCGAGCACCGCCAGTACGCCGATCAGCGGGGAACCGAGCCGGGCGGCGCGGAGTTCGATCTCGAACGACTGCCCCTTTTTCGCGTCGAACGCCCACACTTCCGCGTCACCGGGCGAGGCGATGCGGCCGTTCGCGATTCCCGGCACCGGCACGTCCTGCCCGGCGTCCGACTTCGTCGCCTCGGTTTCGAGCACTTCGGGCAAGTCGTCCGCGTCGAGCCACACGGGGTTCGTCGCCAGCTTCGCCGCGAACGGCCCGGAGGCTTCCTTCGGAATCGCGACCGCGACCGGTTCCTTCGCCGTGCCCGGCCCGGCGAGTTGCACCTTCACCGTCGAGCCGCGCTTGCCCCCGAGCGGGAATGCCGAGTCCGCCCACGGCCCCGTCGTCATCGTGAACCGGTAGACGAACCCCGGCCCGCCCTTGTAGGCGGCGTCGCGAATCTGGACGTGGTAGACGCCGTCGGCCGGGGCGGTGAACCGCAGCACGTCGCCGGTGGACCGCGGGTCCGCCTCCGCCAGTTCCCGGCCGTCGGGCGTTCGCAGCGTGATGTGGGGTTCCATCGGCGTCTTGATGCGGTCGTTCTCGGACGCGACCGTGAGCACCTCCCCCTTCTTCAGCATGACCGCCCACACATCGACATCTTCCGATGGGAACGCCCGGCCGTTGACCGTGACCGGCAGCGTCACCGGCACCGGGATCGGCTTGCCGTCGAGTTCCTCCTCCACGACTTCCGGCAAGTCGCCGACGACGAACTTGAGCGGCTGCGTCACGCCTTGCGAGGTCCACATCCGCAGGTGGCGAACGCCGGGCGTCGCGTCGGACGCGAGCTTCAGGTCGGCGGCCATCGCGCGGGGGTAGTCTTCCTGCCGTTGCGATTCCGGGAGCGGCAACACGGGGCCGTCGAACCAGAGCGACTTGGTGCGTTTAATCTGCGACGGCGCGGCGATGCCGGTGCCGAGGACTTCGAGCGGGCAGGTTTCGTTCAGGTGCAGCCCGCCGACGTGGGCCTTGACGGTCGTGCCCTTTTGCCCGCCCGCGGGGAAGACGTACACCGCCACCGGCGGGTCGGCGCAGGCAGGGGCGGCCACGAACAGGGCGATGCAGGCGAGGAGACGGCGGGGCATGGCGGGTCTCGGCTAAGTAGGCGACTCGCTCCGCGAGTCGCGGCAGGCAGCCCGAATTCGCTTCAATCTGAACGGAGTCGTTTCGGGGTGGGAGCGAAGTCACTCGCGGAGCGAGTGACCTACTGATCAAAACAACTCCTGCATCACCTTCCCGTTGTTGACCATCGCCAGTGGCCGGCCGTCCGGGGAAGTAAACTCCTCTTTCGGGTCGATACCGAGACGGGTGTAGAGCGTCGCGGCGAGGTCTTCCGGGCCGTAGGGGTCGGTCGCCGGGCGCTCGGCCTTCGCGTCGGACTTGCCGACGACGGTGCCCCCCTTCACACCGCCGCCGCCGAGCAGGACGGTGAACGACGGCCCCCAGTGGTCCCGGCCCGCGTTGTTGTTGATCCGCGGCGTCCGCCCGAACTCGCCGGTGACGACGACCAGCGTCGTGTCCAGCAGCCCGCGCTCGGCCAGGTCCGTGAACAGGGCGGGAATTGCCGCGTCGAACTGCGGGAGGAGTTGCTTCTTCAGCGTGACGAAGTTGCCGTCGTGCGTGTCCCAGTTGGAATGGTTCACCGTCACGCAGCGGACGCCCGCTTCCACCAGTCGCCGGGCGAGCAAGCACGATTGCCCCAGCGAGTGCCGGCCGTACCCGTCGCGGAGCTTTTCGGGCTCGGAGGCGAGGTCGAACGCCTTCTTCGTTTCCGGCGAGGTCATCAGGTCGAACGCCTTCGCCTGAAACGTACCGACGGTTTCCGCGGAGCGGTTGGAGGATTCCTCGGTCGACTTCTGATACCGGTCCAAATCCGAAAGCAACTTGCGACGATCCGCGAGACGATCCGCCTGCACGCTCACCGGGGGCACCAGATCCCGCACCGAGAAGTTCGGGGCGTTCGGGTCCGTCTCGATCCCGAACGCGGCGTGGGCCGCCCCCAGGAACGACGACCCCGCGCTCGGGTGAACTTTTGGCAGGCACACGTAGGGCGGCACCGCGCCCTTCGGCCCGAGCTTCTTCGCGACGACGGACCCGAACGACGGCCGTTGGTTGTTCGGGCTGGCGCTGGGGTTGAAGCCGGGCGCGGGGAAGTAGCCGGTCAGCATGTAGTGGTCGGCGAACCCGTGGTCCGAGTTGTGGTGCCGGAACGAGCGGACCTGCGCGATCTTGTCCATCACCTTCGCGGTTTTCGGCAGGTGCTCGCAAACGCGAACGCCGGGGACGTTCGTGTCGATGGACTTGAACTCGCCGCAAATCTCGGCCGGCGCGTCCGGCTTCTGGTCGAACGTGTCGATGGTGCTGAGCCCGCCTTGTAGGAAGACGTAGATCAGCGACATCTCCTTCTTCGGCGACGCCGCGAGGAGTGATTGCAGCGCGATCGGAGCGCCGAAGACGGACGCCGCGCCGACGCGGAGGAAGTCCCGACGAGTGCGGCCATCGCAGAACGGTGTCATCGGAAGGTCCTCTGTCTTGTAGGGTGGGTCGAGCGCTTCGCGAAGACCCACCGAACTCGCAATCACTTGACTTGGGTGCAGCTTCTTGTGGGGCTGGTGGGTCTTCGCCGCAAAGCCGGCTCGACCCACCCTACAAGAAGTCAGTGGTTCTGTTGAAACTCTCGCGTGTTCAGCACCGCCCACATCAAATCCTCAACCGCCCGGCGGCGGTCGTTGCTGTACTTGCGAAGGTGGCCGGTCATCGTCTCGATTTCCTTCGCCGTCGGCGGGCGGCCGTAGAAGGTGAGCGTCAGTTCCTCGGCGAGTTTCTTGTCGTCGGAAAAGTCCTTCGCCCACTTCGCGGCGGTGCCGGCGTCGTGGCGGAGTTTGTTCGACAGTTCCTCGGAGTTCAGCGTGTGCAGAACGCCGGTCAGCGTCGGCTCGGTCACGCGCTCGCACTCGCACGCCGACATCCGCACCGGTCGGCCGAAGATCCGCAGGATGTAGCTGGGTGCCCGGCTGTCCCACAGCTGGATCGCCCGCACGCCGGCCGAGACGCCGTCGAACTTTTCGGGCACGCCGGAGGTTTGCGAGAGCATGTCGCAGAAGACCTCGGCAGGCACGGGCCGGAACAGTGCCCGCGAGAAGTTGCGGTCGTCCTTCGCGTTCGACTCCGTCGGGTGCGCGGTCGTCTGATACGTCCGGCTCAGGGCGATCGCGCGGATCAGTTTCTTCACGTCGTACTTGTTCTCGACCAGGAATTTTGCCAGTGCGTCGAGCAGTTCCGGGTTCGTTGGCGGGTTGGTGCTGCGGACGTCGTCCACGGGTTCGACGATGCCGCTGCCGAACATCGAGGCCCAGACGCGGTTCGCGAGGTTGCGGGCGAAGTACGGGTTCTCCGGGGCCGTGACCCACTCGGCGAGCTTTTCGCGGGCGTCGCTGCCGGGGAGTACTTCGACGGGCTTGCCGTTGAGCAGCGTCGCGGGGACGGTTGCCTTCGTGCGGGGGTGAATCGCGGTGAAGTTGCCGGCCGCGATCGTGGCTTCCGCGGTGCCGATCTTCTTCACGGAGACGGGGGAAAAGAACGCGGCCATGCCGGCATAGTCGTCCTGGCTCCAGCGGTCGAACGGGTGGTGGTGGCACTCCGCACAGGTGATCCGCACCCCGAGGAAGACCTGCGAAATGGCGCTCGCGACCTCGCCGGGCTTCGTGACAGCCTTGTAAAAGTTCGCCGGGCCGACCTCGTCGAGCGGGCCTTCCGCGGCAATCAGTTCGCGGGCGAACTGATCGAACGGCTTGTTCTCCGCGACAGACTTCCGCACCCACTTGAAGTAGGTGTACGCCCGCTTGTGGCCGAGCACGCCGCGGTCGACGCGCAACACGTCGGCCCACTTTTGCGTCCACAGGTCGGCGTATTCCGGGCGAGCCAGTAACGCATCGACCAGTTTCGCCCGTTTGTCGGCATCCTTACTCGCCAGGAAACTTCGAGCCTCGTCCGCCGTGGGCAGCGTGCCGATGATGTCGAGGTACACCCGCCGCAGGAACTCGGAATCATCCGCGGCACCCGACGCTTCCACGTTCAACTTCGCGAGCTTTGTGTCGACCAATGGGTCGATGAAGTTCGCCGCCGGCCGCTTGACCGCGACGCTCGCACCGGGCCGCGGCACGAGCACCCGGAAGATCGCGACCTCGTTCATGAACGCGGCCATCACCGCCGCTTCGCCGGGGACGGTGTCGGTTCGCACGAACCCGTCGGCGTCCACCGATGCGACGACTTCCCGATTCGACTGGAACCGCGCGAGCCGGGTCACGTCCACGTCGCGGCCGTCGGAGTACGTCGCGATCACCCGGAGTTGTTGCGGGTCGCGGAAGGTGAGCGTTCGTTCCGAAGGTTCGACGCGCAACCCGGTCACGCGGGGGGCGGTGCCGTCGCCGAAGGGGGTGCCCGCCGCGATCCACGATTCGAGTGTGCGATAGGCCTCCGACCCCACCGGCATCTTCGTCCCGCCACCGTGAGGAGCCTGCCCGGACGCTTTCGTCAAAAGCAAGCTGCTACTCGGCGACGCGGGGAACACCCGTCGGCCGCGACTCTCCTTCACCATCGCGTTGAAGTCGGCACTCGGATCGAACCCGAACACGGAGAGCTTGAAGCCGTTCTGCCCCTCGGCCTTGCCGTGGCAGCCGGACATGTTGCAGGTGAACCGCCCGAGCAGCGGGGAAATGTCCGTCTCGAAGTCGAACCCGCGCGTCTTCGCGGTGTTGACCGCCGTCACCGGCACCCGGACGGACTGGCCTTCCGCCTCGACCGTGAGCGTCGCGATGCCGTCCTTTTTGGCCAGCACCTCGCCGGTGGCGGACACCGATGCCACGGTCGAATCCGAGAGCGTGAACTTCGCGGTGCGGGTGAGATCGATGATGCGGCCGGTAGCTGTTTTGCCGGAAATCAGCAGCGTGTACCGCGCCTCCGGGCCGTCGAGCTTCACGGCCGGCGGGTTCGGGATCAGTTCCGAGACGGGCTCCGCGCGGGCCACGCAGACGGCCGCGAGCAGGCACACGGGTGCGAAAACGAGCCGAACCATGGGACACCGCGGGCGGCGGGAGCGGGGCAGGCGGGACGATTTCGGGCCAAGCAGGCAAGGCGGCTTTGGGCAGGTATCACCCTTGTACCACATTCGCCCCGGATTCCCAACCAGAATTCTCACCCGATGCGATGAGCCTGCGACTCGCTCCGCGAGTCGCAGGCTCGTGTCCCGAGAAGCCAACACTTGGTTTCGAGGGATGAAGCGGGGTCACTCGCGGAGCGAGTGACCGACTCACTCGAACCGCACCCGGCGGCCGAGCATCTCCGACACTCGCCGCACGGTTCGGCGGCCCAGCGGCCGGGCGGTCAGCTTCAGCAGTTCCAACGGCCCCTCGGCGAGGGCGGCCGCCAGGGGGATCGCCCCGGTCGCTGTGAGGCAGTTCTTCGTCAGGTCGAGGAACCGCACCGTTTGCGCGATCCCGGAGCGGGCGATGGCGACGGCCCCGAGGTCGCCGATCTGGTTGTCGGCCAGGTTCAGGAACCGCACCTCCGGGAAGACACACGTCCGGCACATCCCCGCGACGCCGCGGTCCGCGATCTGGTTCTGGTCGAGCCGCAGGTGCGTGAGCTTGTCCCACCGCCGCACGCGGGTGATGGCGAGCACTTCTTCATCGTGAAGAAGACAGGACTTTAAGGATAAGCGGCGAAGTGATTGACGGAGTGGGATCGTGGCCAGAACGGCCCAGGTATCAGGGGTTTGCCCTCCGCTTTCATGTGCCGCGATCTCTTCGAGGGGTGTACTTGCAGGGTAATCAGCTAAAGCTTCGAGGACCCTCGCACAGAGTTTGAGACGCAACACCTTTAATTGATGAATCAGAGGAGACTTGGTCAGGGCCGACATAGACAGATGGCAATACCCAAAACTCTCAAGCTCCATGCCAGGCTGTAAGCCCAAGTAGTTCAGTCTCGCGAGGTGTGGATCCTGGAAAAGTCTCGAGTATAGCGCCTCATTTGGCTCTACAAGTCTCCTGAAGTACCGGTCGTGAACAACAGTCATCGCTCGAAGGCGATTGACGTGACACCCCGTTACGGAATCCCATCGGTCAGTTCCGTCAGCAACATCGATTTCCAAAGCGAGAATTGGGCAGTTACGGAACGTGGAGGCGAATTGCGACGCATCTGGCACAGGCACCAGGGAATCACGTCCAACTCCTATCCTAGCCTTGCATATGAAACCGCGGTGAATCTGTATGTACTTTGATGAAGGTCCACAGTGATTCCCATGAGTGAACTCGATCACATACTGTGCATGACGTGCGTGGACGGCCGTTTCGGAGTAACGAACGGACCTGAGGTGTAAACTCCGATCACGAGTAAACCATGAAAGCGGCGACTTTGCTGCAAAGAGTGGAACAGGCACTCCAAAACCTTCGCTAGCCTCTTTCAGCCACGCCCCACAATTCGCTCGCATCAGTTCATCGCATCTCTTCGCAATCGCGAAGTGTTCCCCCGTCCCCGTTCGCGTCCGATACAGCCGCACATGCGCCCGGATGAACTCGGCCTGGGCCGGGTCGCCGTTGTCGTCGAGCCAGTCCGCGAACACCAGCCGCGGCAGGTCGTCGGCCGGGGACGCGGCGATGGCGGCGATCAGGGCTTCGCGGTCGGTCATGCGGTCATTCTACCACACCCGTGCGACCGTAGGTTTGCGTCAATTCGCGAAGCCACGCCACCCATTCGCGGTCGGCCAGGGCGGAAGCGTCGGCCCGCCACCGCCAGTTGTCGCTCGTCGTGCCGGGGGTGTTGAACCGGGCCGAACTTCCCACGTCGAGCACGTCTTGGAACGGGACGATGGCCGTGTCCGCAACGGACGCCCACGCCAGCCGGACGAGTGCCCGCACCGGGTCGGCGGCCGCTTCCGGTGCGTACTGGACGAAGTCCGTGCGTTCATCCGCGGTCAGCTTCTCGAACCAGCCGCGGGTGGTGTCGTTGTCGTGCGTGCCGGTGTAGACCACCACGCCCGTTTCGTAGCAGTACGGGCGGAACCGGTCCTCCACCGCGCCGCCGAAGGCGAACTGGAGGATGCGCATTCCGGGCAAGCGGAACCGTTCACGCAGCGCGTCCACTTCCGGCGTGATGACGCCCAGGTCCTCCGCGATGATCGGCAGCGACCCCACCGCGTTCCGCAGCGCGTCGAGGAGTTCCGCGCCCGGCCCCGGCACCCACGTCCCGTTCTCGGCGGTCGGGTCGCCGCACGGGACGGACCAGTACGCCTCCACGCCGCGGAAGTGGTCGAACCGGACGACGTCGACGAGTTCCAGCGCGGCGCGGAAGCGGTCGACCCACCACGCGAACCCCGTCTGCCGCATCGCGGGCCAGTCGTAGATCGGGTTACCCCACAGCTGCCCGGTCGGGCTAAAGTAATCGGGCGGCACCCCGGCCACTGCCGCGGGCTTACGGTCTGCCCCGATGCCGAAGAGTTTGCGACTCGCCCACACGTCCGCGCTGTCGTGGGCGACGTACAACGGCAAGTCGCCGATGAGCCGCACGCCGGCTTTCCGGGCGTGGTCGCGCAGCTCGGCCCACTGGCGGAAGAACAGGAACTGCTCGAACCGCCGGCCGGCGATCTCGTCCGCAAGGTCGGCGGTGATGCAGGCCAAGGCAGGTTCGCGCCGGTCCGCGAGGTCGGCGGGCCACTCCCACCAGGGCTTGCGGTCGAAGTGCAGCTTCACCGCCGCGAACCGGGCGTACTCTTCGAGCCACCAGCCGTGCGACGCGCGGAATGCCTCGAACGCCGGGCGAAGTTGCGGGGCGTCCCCGGCGCGGAAGCGGTCCCAGGCGGCGCGGGCGAGCCGCTGCTTCCGGGGGATGACGGCGGGGAAGTCCACGTCCCCGGCGGGCAGTTCGCACGCGGACACGTCCGGGGCGGACGCCAGCCGATTCGCGACGAGCCACTCCGGGCTCAGCAGGTTCGGATTCCCCGCGAACGCGCTCGGCGACTGGTACGGCGAGTCCGCGTACCCCGTCGGCCCGACCGGGAGCACCTGCCACCACCGCTGCCCGGCCCGCGCCAGCGCCTGCACCCAGTCCCGTGCCGTCGGCCCGAGGTCGCCGACGCCGAACGGCCCCGGCAAGCTAGTCGGGTGCAGCAGAACGCCGGACGTGCGCCGGGAATCGGGCCAAATCATATCCAGCGTCCCCGTCGGTTGCCCGGCTCAACCCCTCCCCCTAACCCCCTCCCCGAAACGGAGAGGGGGAACCAGAAATGCGTTCTTTCTCCCCTCTCCGTTTCGGGGAGGGGCCGGGGGAGGGGTTGCCTTTGGTGTCACAACGACGGCCCGGTGTCGCCCGGCAGCATGATCTTCCGGATCAGCTTGATCGGCAGGCCGCCTTGCCGCACGAACTCGTCGTGGAACGCTTGCAACTCGAATGCCTGACCCTTCGCCTTCTTCACGTCCGTGCGGAGCTTGTAGATCTGCAACTTCCCGAGCGTGTAGTACAGGTACGTCGGGTTGTACGTCCCCCGCCTCGACTCCTGGAAGCCGACTTCGGGTTCGATGTACCCCTGCTCCACGAAGAATTTCTTGCCGTCCTCCACGGTCCACCCCGCCGTGTGCAGCTTGATGCCCACCACGTACCGGCAGTCGCGCAGCAGCGCCTCCGAGAGCATCGCGAGGCGGACCTTCGGGTCGTTGTCCCCGTAGCCCTCCTCGATCATCATTTGTTCCGTGTAGTGCGCCCACCCCTCGACGTTGGTGCCGCAGGTGTACAGCTTGCGGACCTTCGTGGGGTACTGCTTCGCGTTCAGGAACTGGAGGTAGTGGCCGGGGTACGCCTCGTGGATGGTGATGACGTCCAGCGCGGTGCGGTTGAACTGGCGCATGTGCTCCAGCTTCCGCATGTTGTCCCACTCCTTTTCCGGCGGGGTGACGTAGTAGAACGCCTCGGTCGCCTTGGTCTCGTAGGCCCCCGGCGTGTCCATCGACGCGAACCCGCCGGTCCGCATGAACGCGGGCGTCTCGGCGATCGTCGGCCGCACTTCGGACGGCACCGTGACGATCTTTTTGTCGATCAGGAACTTCCGCGTCCGCTCGATCGTCCCCCGCGTCGCCGCCACGAGGTCGTCCGGCTTCGGCATGTCGTCGGTCAGCGTGGCGAGCACCTGCGCGGGCGTCTTCTTCGGGTCGATCTTCGCCGCCGTCGCCGCGAAGTCCTCGCGGTCCCGCTTCAGCGTGGCCTCCGCGATTTCGAGCAGTTTCGGCAGCGGGATGTCCACCATCTCCTCGTACTCCAGCTTCTTCGCATATGCCTCGGCCCCGATCGCGTAGCTTCCCTTCGCCTTCGGGAGCAGTTCCTTCTCGACCCAAACCGCCGCCGACTCGAACGCCGCGATCACCGGCTTGTTCGCCGCCTCGAACTCGGCGAGCAACTTCGCGTCGTCCCCGGCCGCGGTCTTGGCCCACGGCGGCAGGTCGTCCTTGAAGAACGACACGGACCCCTTCGCCACGATCAAGGCGAGGTCCGCAAATTCCTTCGGCGGGTTCTCGACGTTCGCCTTCATCGCCGCGAGGAGGGCGGGGGCCGCCTTGAGCCGGGCGACGATGAGCTTCAGGCGCTCGGCCGGCGGCGCGAACGTGCGCTTCATCAGCAGGTCAATGGATTCCGCCGGCTTGCTGAGGTAGCCGACCGGGTTCCGCTTCCAGTCCTTGACGGTTTCCAGTTCGAGCAACTCCGCCCGAATCGCGGAATCGAGCACTTCCGCGTCGATCGCCTCCGCGTCGCTCAGCTTCCCGGCACGAATCGCGGTCAGCGCCGCGTGCTGCTTCTTGAGGTGCTCCGCCCGCTTCGCGACGGCACCCGCCGACAGGTCCGCGAGCTTGTCGTCGGAGTCGTGGACGCCCGCGTAGGTGGCCTGCATCGGGTCCCAGGCGAACGCCGCCCGGTAGTACTCGTCCACGAACGCGGGGAAGGTCGGCACGGGCTGGGCCGGTTCCGCGGCGACGGCGGCGAGCAGGACCGCGGGGACGAACAAGGGGACGAGTCGGACGGCGCGCATCGGGGAACTCCGGGTGCGGAGAGGAGTACCCAGAGGATACGCCGGGGGCCGGCGGTTGGCCGCGACACGTTGACAATCGTCGGGGCGGGCCGTAGATTTTGCGTGTCTCACCCTCACGGATTTCCGCCATGCGGCCCGCGTCGTTCGCCATTCCGGTCGTGATTACCGCCGCGCAGGGAGTGCGCACCGCGGTCGTCGCGTCGATTTCCGGGTAGTTTCAGGGCGAACCGACCGACCGCGTTCCGAGCCCTGGAGCACCTGCTTCGGGGCTCGTTCCTTTTCCCACCGTGAGGTCTTCTCCATGCCACGCGTTTTCGTCTACGACACCACCCTCCGCGACGGCAGCCAGGGCGAGGGGGTCAACTTCTCCCTCCAGGACAAGCTGCTGCTGACGAAGCGGCTCGACGACCTCGGGGTCGACTACATCGAGGGCGGCTACCCGCTGTCGAACCCGAAGGACGCCGAGTACTTTCTCGCCGCCCGCGACCTGAAGTTGAAGCACGCCAAGGTCGTCGCCTTCGGCATGACCCGCCGCAAGAACGCGCCGGCCGAGACGGACACCTGCCTCAAGGCGCTGCTCGACTCGCAGACGCCGGTGGTCACGATCGTCGGCAAGACCTGGGACTTCCAGGTGAAGGAAATCCTGGGCACGACCCTGGAGGAAAACCTGAACATGATCCGCGACTCGGTGGCGTACTGCCGGTCGCAGGGGCGCGAGGTGTTCTACGACGCGGAACACTTCTTCGACGGATACAAGGCCAACCCCGAGTATGCATTGCAAACCCTGGCGGCCGCGGAGTCTGCCGGGGCCAGCGTGGTGATCCCGTGCGACACCAACGGCGGCACCATGCCCGAGCGGGTCGCGGACGCCGTGGCGGAGGTCCGCCGGCGGGTGCGGTGCGAGGTGGGCATTCACCCGCACAACGACTGCGATTTGGCGGTCGCGAACGCCCTCGCCGCGGTGCGGGCCGGCGCGACGCAGGTGCAGGGCACGATGAACGGCATCGGCGAGCGGTGCGGCAACGTGGACCTCGTCAGCGTCGTGGCGAACCTCGCACTGAAGTATCAATACGAGGTGTTATCACCCGAGAGTCTCCGTCGCCTCACAGAAGCATCGCGCTATGTCTACGAACTGGCCAACATGAATTTTCGGCCGGGCCAGCCGTTCGTGGGGGCGAGTGCGTTCGCCCACAAGGGCGGGATGCACACCCACGCTGTGGCCAAGAACCCCGCGAGCTACGAGCACATCGACCCCGAACTGGTCGGCAACGAGCGGCGGATTCTGGTGAGCGAACTGTCCGGGCAGTCGACGATCCTGTCGAAGGCGGCCAAGTACGCGATCGCCAACGACAAGGCGGTGATGGCCAAAATCCTCGGGAAGGTGCAGGACCTGGAGTACGCCGGGTACGAGTTCGAGGCGGCCGAAGCCTCCTTCGACCTGCTGGTGAAGAAGGAAACCGGCGCGTACACCCCGTGGTTCGAGCGGCTGTCGTACCGCGTCAACATCGAGCACGACGGGAAGAACGAGGCGACCACGGAGGCGACCGTCAAGGTCCGCGTCGGCGACCGGGTCGAGCACGTCGTCAGCGAGGGGGACGGGCCGGTGAACGCGCTGGACGGGGCGATGCGGAAGGCGCTGCTGCCGCACTTCCCGCGGCTCGGGGAGTTGGGCCTCGTCGACTACAAGGTGCGAGTCGTGAACGCCCGCGAGGGGACCGCGGCGCGGGTGCGGGTGGTGATCGAGTCGCGGGACACGAAGGACGTCTGGGGCACGGTCGGCGTGAGCGAGAACGTGATCGAAGCCTCCTGGCTGGCGCTCAGCGACGCGATTGAGTACAAGCTCTTCAAGGACGCCGAAGAAGGGAAGTGAGTCATGGCGACCGAACTGCCGAAGGCATACGACCCCAAGGAAGCCCAGCAAAAGTGGCTGAAATTCTGGGCCGAGAAGGGGTACTTTCACAGCGAGCCGGACGCCGCCCGGAAGCCGTTCACGATCGTCATCCCCCCGCCGAACGTCACGGGCGCGCTCCACATGGGGCACGCCCTCAACAACACATTACAGGACGTCTTGATCCGCTGGCGTCGCATGCAGGGCTACAACGCTCTGTGGATGCCCGGCACCGACCACGCCGGGATTGCAACCCAGGCGGTGGTGGAAAAATTGGTATATGCGACGGAGAAGAAGACCCGCCACGACCTCGGCCGGGACGAGTTGGTGAAGCGCATCTGGGACTGGAAGGAGAAGTACGAGGCCCGGATTCTCGGGCAATTGCGCGAACTCGGCGCGTCGTGCGACTGGCAGCGGACGCGGTTCACGCTCGACGAAACCTGCGCGAAGGCGGTGCGCGAAACCTTCTTCCGCATGTTCCGCGACGGGTACATTTATCGCGGCAAGCGGCTCGTCAACTGGGACACCCAACTCCAAACGTCCGTCGCGGATGATGAGACATACACAGAGGACACCAAGGGCGGCTTCTGGACGTTCAAGTACCCCGTGACCGGGGTGCCGGACACGTTCATTCGCTTCAGCACAACCCGCCCGGAAACGATGCTCGGCGACACGGCCGTGTGCGTTCACCCGTCGGACGAACGATACAAGCACCTCGTCGGCAAGACCGTGACGGTGCCGCTCGTGGGCCGGGAAATTCCGATTATTGCGGACGCGCTCCTCGCCGACCCCGAACTCGGGACTGGGTGCGTGAAGGTGACGCCGGCCCACGACCCGAACGACTACGCCTGCTGGCAACGCAACCCGTCCATCGGGATGATCAACATCCTGAATCCCAACGGCACCATCAATGCCGAGGGCGGGAAGTATGCCGGTCTCGACCGTTACAAGGCCCGCGAGGCCGTTGTGAAGGACATGGAGGAACTCGGCTTCTTTGAAGGCAAGGAAGACCGCGTGATCCCGCTGAAATACAGCGACCGCAGTAAGTCACCCATCGAACCGCTGCTCTCCGACCAGTGGTTCGTGAAGATGGGCGACCGCTCGGACGGCAAGCCGGGGCTCGCGCAAATGGCCATCGACGCGGCCACGTCGGGGCGGGTGAAGTTCTTCCCGGAGCGGTACAAGGACGGCTACCTCGCGTGGCTCGGCGAGAAGCGCGACTGGTGCGTGAGCCGGCAACTCTGGTGGGGCCACCGCATCGCCGTGTGGTCGAAAACCTTCACGAATTCCGAGGATTACGAGGCCACGCTGACCGCCGAGGCGGGCGGGTGGAGCCGGCTGAAACACGTCGCCTGGTCGACGCAGGACGACACGCACACGATCCACGTCTGCCTCGAACGGGACGACGCGGACCTCGTTCGCGCCCTCGAAGCGGACGGGTTTTCGCAGTCGGAAGACGTGCTCGACACCTGGTTCAGTTCCGCCCTCTGGCCGCACTCGACGCTCGGCTGGCCGGAGCAAACCGCGGAGTTGAAGTACTACTACCCCACCAGCGTGCTCTGCACGAGCCGGGACATTATCACATTGTGGGTGGCGCGGATGGTGCTCACGGGGCTGTACAACGTGGGGGACATTCCGTTCTCGCATGTATACATCCACCCCAAAGTGATGGACGGCTTCGGCGAGGGGATGAGTAAGTCCAAGGGGAACGGCGTGGACCCGCTGGACATTATTGAATTGTATGGCACCGATGCGTTGCGGTATGGGGTGGTGGCACTCGCTACGGAGACGCAAGACAGCCGGATGCCGGTGACGAACGTGTGCCCTCACTGCGGGACGGAAGTGCCCGTGAAGCAAGAGCACATGTACATGCGGACCAAGAAACTCGCCTGCCCGAAGTGCAAGCAGGCGTTCCGCCCCGGCGGCCCGTGGCCGGCCGATGACCCCGAGATGCCCACGGCCAAGCAGGGCTCCGACCGCTTCGAGGTGGGCAAGACCTTCGCGAACAAGATGTGGAACGCCACGCGATTCGCGATGATGAAGCTCGAAGGCTATACACCCGGTCCCATCAACATCGCGGAGTTGCCGACCGAGGATAAATGGATTTTGTCGCGGCTGGCCACCACCACGCAAGCGGTGACATCTGCCCTTGAATCTTACAAGTTCGCGGACGTGGCGCGTCTCATCTACGACTTTACATGGTCGGAGTTTTGCGACTGGTACATTGAAATGAGCAAGGGCCGCATGGACGACCCTGCCGCACGGCCGGTGGCGCAGCGGGTGCTCGTCGGCGTGCTCGACGGGATTCTGCGGCTCGTGCATCCCGTCATGCCGTTCGTGGCCGAGTCGCTGTGGCAGGCGCTCAACGAGGCCGCCCCGGTTCGCGGGCTGCCGACGCCGACCGCCGCGGAAGAGAGCGTGGTCATCGCGAAGTGGCCGGCGTACCCCACGGCGTGGCCGAGCCCGGACATCGAAACGCGGTTCGCGCGGATGCAGGAACTCGTTCGCAGCGTGCGAGAAATCCGCAACCGCTATCAGGTCGAGCCTCGCACGAAGCTGGATCTGACGGTGAAGTGTGCGGATTCCGTGGGCGACGACTTCCGCGCTCTACAAGTGTTCATCGGCAGCCTCGCGGGCATCGGCTCGATCACCGTCGGCCCGGCCGTGCCCAAGCCGAAGCAGGCGGGCACGATCGTCCGCCCGGACTTCGAGGCCTATGTGTCCCTCGCCGGGCTGATCGACGTGGCGGCCGAGTCGAAGCGGCTGGAGAAGCAAATCGCCGACGCGAAGAAGCAACTCGCGGGCGTCGCGGCGAAGCTCGGGAACGAGAAGTACGTCGCGGGCGCGCCGCCGGAAGTGGTCGAAGAGACCCGCGCGAAGGCGGCCGAACTGGAGAAGCAGGTTCAAATCCTGGAAGGGAACCTCAAGGAATTGCAGGGCGGATAAGTGCCCAGCAATTCTTAACAGGATCAACATGATTGCATACCATCCTGTTGATCCTGTTAATCCCGCCAAAACTTCTTATCCCTTCACCACCGCGGGGGGCAGCAGCCGTTCCCGCGCGTAGCTCGGCTCGACGTCCAGGGTCACGCCCATGTCCGCGGTGAACGGGCCGACGCGGGTCCGCCGCAGCGTGGCGACCAGCCCCCCGACGCCGAGCTTGGCCCCCAGGTCGCGGGCGATCGAGCGGATGTACGTCCCCTTCCCGCAATCCACTTCCACCTCCGCGAACGGCCACTGGTACGCGACGAGCCGAACCGCCTCCACGTGGACCGGCCGCGGGGCCAGCGTCACCGCAGTCCCCTTGCGGGCCAGATCGTAGGCCCGCTGGCCGTTGACCTTCAACGCCGAGAACGCGGGCGGCAGTTGCTCGATCGTGCCGACGAACCCGGCCAGCGCTTCGCGGACCCGCTCCTCGCCGGGGTCGGCGGCGTCGAGGGTGGCGGTCACGGTGCCGTCGGCGTCGTCGGTGTCGCTCGTCGCCCCGAGGCGGAACGTCGAGGTGTACGACTTTCCCATCCCCTGCACGACGTGCGCGAGCTTCGTCGTGGACCCGACGCCGAGCACCAGTACCCCGGTGGCGAGCGGGTCGAGCGTGCCGGTGTGGCCGATCTTGGCCCCGCGCGGGAACCACCGCTGCACCCGGTTGACCGCGTCCCGCGAGGTCATGCCCGCCGCCTTGTCCACCACCAGCCAGCCGTTCATCGCCGTGCCCTCCGTCCGCGTAATGTAGGAGCAGGGGGGTGATTCGCCCTCCGGGATTTGACGCCCTCGGACGCGGCCGGGTTCGGGCGTAGAATCACCGCGGACCCCGACCTTTCCGGTGCGACGATGCCTGGACGCGACCCGAGTTCCTACCCCCCGGCGGTGCCGATGTCGCAGCTTGCCGCGGGGCGGGTTGCCGTTCTCGCAAGTGGGCTGGGCTTGGGAATCGCCTTTCGGGCACTCGGCGATACGCAGCCGCGGTCCCCGGATGTGTTCGACGCCTTCGCGTTCGGCTTGTTCGTTGGATCCGCCCTCGCCGTCAGTCGCAGGCATCCCTACCGCGTGGCCGGTGTCATCCCCTATGCCGCCCTCGGCTGGACGATCGTGTGTGGAATCGCTGTCGGACTGGGTTGGCGAGCGGGTTGGCCCGACGGCTTCTTCGGCGGGCTCATTCTCGTGGCAGGTCTGCGCTTTGTCGCGGCGTTTCGTCGCCCGCCGTTCGGATGGGTCGAAGTGCTGGCTCTGTTCGGCGGAATCGGGCTTGCGCTAAACTGGCAAACGGCGTTGGTCCCATCTGACGCCGCGGTCGTTTTCCTTGTGCTCACCGGCGTGATCGCCCTCGTTTCCTGGGCATTGCTCCCCCGCCCCATCATCGAGGCGTCGCTCGAATTCCTGCTCGCGCCGCGGTACAAGATTCGCGGCGTCGGGCCGGGGGTGGCGGCGTTCCCGCGGCGGGGGCCGGTGCTCGTCGTGTCCAACCACGCGGCGTACCTCGACCCGCTGTTCCTCGCGAAGGACATCCCCCGGCCGATCACCGCGATGATGACGGCCCTCTTCTACGACCGGCCGATCATCCGGCAGTTGATGGTCTACTTCTACGACACGATCCGCGTCCGCGAGGTGGCCGTACGGAAGGACGCCCCGGAACTGCGGGAGGCGGTCGAGGCGCTGGACGCGGGGAAGTGCGTCGTCATCTTCCCGGAGGGGTTCTTGCGCCGCTCGGAGGACGTCCCGTTGCGGCGGTTCGGCCGCGGCGTCTGGCACATCCTGAAGGATCGGCCGGACACCCCCGTCGTCGCGTGCTGGATCGAGGGGGGCTGGGGGAGTTACTTCTCCTTCAAGAACGGCTCGCCGACGAAGAACAAGCCGAAGGAGTTCCGCCGGCTCATATCCATCGGGTACTCCGCCCCGATCGCCGTCCCGCCGGACGTGCTCGCGGACCACCTCGCGACGCGGCTGTACCTGATGAACCGCGTCAACGAGGCCCGCACGCACCTGGGGTTGGACCTCCTGCCGGAAGCGACGCTGCCCAAACGCGGGGAGGCGGAAGCCGAATAGGGGTCAGCGTAACCCTCGCCGTCAGCTCGTTCGCCAGAGCTCGCCGGGCTTGCCCGACCGTCACCGGCCGCGGGACCGGCACGAGCGGCCGGGAATCGCGGCGGATGTGCGGGATTTCCTCAACCGGCCATTGAGAGCGAACCGGCCGAAAGCGTAGGGTAGTTTGTCTCAACGAGCGGTCGGGGCGATTGGTTCCCGGCCGGAGACTTGCCCCGCGTGGAGACCCGCCATGAAACTGAAACGCCTTGCCTTGACTGCCGCGTGTGCGGCATTGTTCGCCGTCGTCGTCGGCTGCGGCAACCGGAGCCGGTGCTGTTCGAGCAGCATGGCCCCGCCCCCGCCGGTCGTGTCGTACGCCCCGCCGGCGTGTCCGTCGGCCTGCCCGTAACCCCCCGCCCGGGCACCTGGAACCGGAGCCGGTCGCGGGTTCAGCCCGCAGACGGCGACCAGTTCGCGAAGAACTCCAGGGCCCCCGCGTCGGCCAGTGCCGCGGTGTTCTTCACCGGCTGGCCGTTGATCGCGTTCCGCACCGCGACCTCGGACACTTTCCCGCTGACCGTACGCGGGAAGTCCGGGGCGGCGGCCACGAACGCCGGAACGTGTCGTGGCGAACACCGCGTTTTGAGGCGGTGTTTGATCGCGGCCACCAGTTCGGCCGTCAATTCCTGGCCCGACTTCATCCGCAGGAAGAGCACGATTTGTTCATCGCCGTCGTGCCGCAACGCAGTCGCCAGCGACTCCGCGACGTCCGGGAACGTCTCGACTTGCCGGTAAATCTCCGCCGTGCCGATCCGCACGCCGCCGGGGTTGAGCGTCGTGTCCGACCGACCGTAGATGACAAGCCCGCCCGACGGGGTTTCCTCGGCCCAGTCCCCGTGGTACCACACGTTCGGGTCCACCCCGAAGTACGACGCGAGATACTTGCTCCTGTCCGGGTCGTTCCAGAACCCCACGGGCATGCTCGGGAACGCCGAGCCGCACACGAGTTCGCCGGGCTCGCCGACCGTCGGCTTGCCGTCCGCGTCCCGCACCTGCACGTCCATGCCGAGACCCTTGACTTGCAGTTCCCCGCGGCGGACGGGTTCCGTCGGGCAGCCGAGCGCGAAGCACGAGACGATGTCCGTTCCGCCCGAGATGGAGGCGAGGTTCACGTCCGGCTTCACGTCGCGGTAGACGAACTCGAACCCCTCCGGCAGCAGCGGCGAGCCCGTCGAGAGCAGCACGCGCATCGGCCCGAGGTCGTGCGATTCCCGTGGGCGAACCCCCTGCTTTTCCAGGTGCGCGAGGTACTTGGCGCTCGTGCCGAAGTGCGTGACCCGCTCTTCCTCTGCGAGTTTCCACAGGGCGTGGCCGTCGGGGTGGAACGGGGAGCCGTCGTACAGGACGATCGTGGCGGCGGACGCGAGGGCGGTCGTCAGCCAGTTCCACATCATCCAGCCGGTCGTGGTGAAGTAGAAGACGCGGTCGCCGGGCCGCACGTCCGAGTGGAGTTGGTGCTCCTTCAGCAGTTGCAGCAGCGTGCCGCCCGCCCCGTGGGTGATGCACTTCGGCACGCCGGTCGTCCCGGACGAGTACAGCACGAACGCCGGGTGCGCGAACGGAAACCACGGGAAATCGAAGGATTCGGGCGGGTTCGCGACGGCGTCCGCGAACGGCACCCAGCCCGGTGACAACGGGGTGTCACCAGCGGCGACGACCGTCCGCACGCTCGGCAATCGCGGCAGCACGGCCCGCACCTTGTCCGCGACCGCGATCCGCTTCCCGGCGTAGCTCGCCTCCGCCGTCGTGACGAGCGCCACCGGTTCGATCTGCCCGAAGCGGTCGACGACGGCGTCGTCGCCGAAGTCCGGCGAGCACGAGGACCAGACCGCGCCGAGGGCCGTCGTGCCGAGCATCGCGACGACCGCTTCCGGGACGTTCGGCACGACGGCCGCCACGCGGTCGCCGGGCTTCACGCCCTGGTTTCGCAAGAAAGTCGCGAACGCGGTGGCTTGCCGGACCAGTTCCCCGCGCGTCAGCGTCCGGCGGTCGCCCGTCTCGGAGCGGAACACGATCGCGACGGAACCGGGGTCGAGGCCGGGGCGGAGCAGGTTCTCCGCGAAGTTCAGCGACGAGCCGGGGAACCACACGGTGTCCGTCATGTGCGGGCCGGGGGCGAACGCCGCGGACGGGTTCTTCGTCGCGTCCCCCTTGTCGCCGACGACGCCGCAAAAGTCCCACACCGCGGACCAGAACGCGCCGCGGTCGGCGAGACTCCAGTCGTGCAGCGCCGGGTACGAGTCGTCGGCCGGGCCGCCGAAGGTGCGGGCGAGCCCGCGGAATCGGGTCAGGTTCGCGGCCGCGACCGCTTCGGGGGTGGGGGTCCAGAGGATCGGATTCATGGGAGATGCTTCCGATGAGTAGGTCACTCGCTCCGCGAGTGACTGCGCTTCCACCGACAGAAACGAGTGTTGCGCTTTCGGGAAAGGAGCCCGTCACTCGCGGAGCGAGTGACCTACTAATTCGCTTCCCGAGGCGCTTGCTTTTCCGGGCGGTTTTCCCGACAACGGAGTCATTCTACCCCACCCCGGAGCCCTCTCATGCTTCGCCGCTCGCTCGCCGCCCTGTCCGTCCTCGCGCTGTCGGCCCTGGCCTATCAGGTGTTCGGGCAGCGCTTCCTCAACCCCGTGGAATGGCCAGTGCCGACCGTGGTCACGCCCGGCACGCAGAACAGCGACCCGCCGTCGGACGCGGTCGTGCTGTTCGACGGCAAGAACTTCGACGAGTGGAACAACGCGAAGGACTGGAAGCCCGACGAGGACGGCGGGTTCACGGTGAAGGGCGCGATCACGACGAAGAAGGAGTTCGGCGACATGCAACTGCACGTCGAGTTCGCCTCGCCGAAGACGGTGAAGGGGAGCGGCCAGGGCCGCGGGAACAACGGCATCGGCATCCTCGGCGGCAAGTACGAGATTCAGGTGCTGGATTCCTTCGAGAACGCGACGTACCCCGAGGGCCAGGCCGCGTCCGTGTACAACCAGCGCCCGCCGATGGTGAACGCCTCCCGGAAGCCGGGCGAGTGGCAGACCTACGACATCGTCTTCACGACCCCGCGGTTCGACGCGGAGGGGAAGGTGACGAAGCCGGGGTTCGTGACGGTGTTCCACAACGGCGTCGTCGTGCAGAACCACACGGAAATCCTCGGCCTGACGTACTTCGACAAGCCGACGAAGTACGTCAAGCACCCGGAGAAGGGGCCGATCACGCTGATGTACCACGGCGACCCGGTCCGGTTCCGGAACCTGTGGGTGCGCGAAATCAAGGAACTCGAAGGCAAGCCGCGCGAGGGCGGCGTCGAGGGGAAGAAGAAGTAAGGAAGCGTCCCGCAACGACGCCGTGTTTCGAGGTGTGGCACCGGCCAGACGCCGGGGCGTCCTCCGAACACCAGCCCGAAGCGCCGGCGAGGGTTCCTGTCATTCCCTCGCTGGCGCTTCGGGCTGGTGTCGTTTCCTGACGAAGCGTCCAGTCGGGAACTGTCCGGTACCGACATCGTTTGTTGACTTGTGGCACCGGCCTCGGGCCGGTGGAGCCTGCACCGGCCCGAGGCCGGTGCCACAAAGCAAAAAGTCCCGACGAAAAACAGGGGGATGAAACCGGACGGCTCCCAAGGGGCGAGGGTTCCCGCCAGTCGCTACTACCGCATCGCCTCCAGCGGCGGGCTGGTGAGGTGCCGCTGACCCCACGCGGAATCGTCCCGGTTCGGGAAGTCGCTGCGGAAGTGCGTGCCGCGCGACTCCTCCCGGCGGACGGCGGCGTCGATCATCAGCCGGGCGACGGTGAGCAGGTTCTGGAGCTCCCACCCGGCGCGGTCGTCGAACTCGCGGGCCAGGACGTACTTGCACCAGAAGCTCACGTCGCGGGTCGCCTCGTCCAGCCGGCCGCGGTCGCGGACGATGCCCATCTTGCGGACCATCAGCGCCCGCAGCGAGTTGGTCAGGTCCGTCACGTCGAGCGGGCCGTTCGGGTTGTCCATCGGCGGGACGGCGTTCCGCAGCGGCGGGGCGGTCAGGTGGTCGGGCATCCCGTCCAGGGCTTCCGCCGCCCCCCGGCCGCACGCCGCGCCGAACACCAGCCCTTCGATCAGGCTGTTCGACGCGAGCCGGTTCGCGCCGTGGAGGCCGCTCGCGGTCACCTCGCCGGCGGCCCACAGTCCCGGCAGCGTCGTCCGGCCCCGCACGTCGACCGCGACGCCGCCGACCATGTAGTGCGCCCCCGGCCGCACCGGGATGCGGTCCGTCGCGATGTCGAGCCCGAACCCCCGGCACACCTTCCCGATGCCGGGGAACCGCGTCTTCACCAGGGCCGGGTCGAGGTGCGACAGGTCTAGGTACACGTTCGGGTGCTGCGTCTTTTCCATCGTGCGGAAAATGGCCCGCGACACGACGTCCCGCGGCGCGAGCTCCCCGCGGGGGTCGAAGTCCGGCATGAACCGCTTGCCGTGGACGTCCCGCAGGTATGCCCCTGCGCCGCGAACCGCCTCGCTGACGAGGTACCGGGCCGACCCGGCGACGTACAGCACCGTCGGATGGAACTGCATGAACTCCATGTCCCGGAGTTGCGCCCCGGCCCGGAACGCGGCGGCCATGCCGTCCCCGGTGGCGACCGGGGGGTTCGTCGTCTCGCGGTAGACCATGCCGCACCCGCCGGACGCGAGCACCGTCTGCTTCGCCCACACGAGCACCCGCCCCATGCCCTCGCGGGCCACCGCCGCGCCGACGCACGCCCCCGAATCGGTGAGCAAATCTACGGTAAAGGTGTCGTCCCAGAGGGTGATGTTCTCGGCGGCCTGGGCCTTGGCGATGATCGCCCGCATGACCTCGTGCCCGGTCGCGTCGCCGAGGGCGTGGACGATCCGCCGGTGGCTGTGCCCGCCCTCCCGCGTGAGGGCGAGGCTGCCGTTCTCCACGTCGAACTTCGTGCCCCACGCCACGAGCTTCTCGATCTCCGCCGGGGCCTCGCGGACGACGTGCTCGACGACGGCCCGGTCGCACAGCCCGTCCCCGGCGACGAGCGTGTCGTCGACGTGGTTCTCGAACCGGTCTTCCGGGGACATCACCCCCGCGATGCCCCCCTGGGCGTAGCTGCTGTTGCTCTCCGTGAGGCGGTCCTTCGTCACGACGAGAACCGTGCGGGTTCCCGGAATTTCGAGCGCCGCCCGCAGCCCCGCGATGCCGGCCCCGATGACGAGCACGTCCGCGAACCGGTGGACCGACCGCCGGGCGTCGAACGAGGTGAGGTAGCGGTGGAAGGCCATGGCCCAGCCCGGCGAGGGGTAAATGAAGATACGGTGTAGTGTAGGCGAAGAACGGCGGCGGAGGCGGACCCGCTATACTTCCGATCGGGTGGGTCACTCGCGGAGCGAGTGACTACGCTTCATCTGTCCACGTCCAATCTCTACCCCCAGCGTGCCGACTCGCGGAGCGAGTCGGCCACCCGAGAACCGTACATGCCCCGCCCCGATAACCGCCGACCGTCCGAACTCCGGCCCCTTTCCTTCAAGCGGAAGTACACCCGCTCCGCCCCCGGCAGCGTGCTCGTCAAGGCGGGGCGGACGACGGTCCTCTGCACCTGCTGCGTCGAGCCGAAGGTGCCGGACTTTCTCGTCGGGAAAGGGAAGGGCTGGCTCACGGCGGAATACGGGATGCTCCCCGGTTCGACCGGCAGCCGGAAGCCGCGCGATAAAGGGGGGAAAGTCGACGGCCGCGGCGTCGAGATTCAACGGCTGATCGGCCGCAGTCTGCGGGCCGTCGTCGACCTGGCGAAGCTCGGTGAACGGACATTGTGGATCGACTGCGACGTGATCGAGGCCGACGGCGGCACCCGCACCGCGAGCATCACGGGGGCGTTCGTGGCCCTCGTGGACGCGCTTCACGCGGTGCGGAAGGACTTGCCGCACCCGGTGGCCGCGGTCGTGACGCTCAGCCTCGCGGCGGTCAGCGTCGGGATCGTCGACGGCGAACCGCGGCTCGATCTGGAGTACGTCGAGGACCGCGACGCCGAGGTGGACATGAACCTCGTCATGACGGGCGACGGGAAATTCATCGAAGTGCAAGGCACCGGCGAGGAATCCACTTACACCCGAAAACAACTCGATGCCCTGCTCGACCTCGGCACCGCCGGCATCGCGGAGATTTCGGGCCTTCAGAAGAAGGCCCTCGGCACCGCGTGGCCGTTCGGGTGACAACAAGAGCCGCGACCGCGAGGGAGCGGCCACTTCACCGGTCGAATCTCATCATATTCAACCAGCCGCCTCACCGTTGGGGCGGCCGCTCCCACGCGGTCGCGGCTCTTGAGGTCACTTCGCCAGGTCGACGCAGACGATCTCCTTGTCGTTGCGGAGGTACGCCCGCTTGTTCGCGAACGCGGGGGCGCACCACACGACCTTCCGGCCGAAGGCGTTGTTCGTCGGGTCGAGGATTTTCGCGCGGTCGATCTCCTCGTACCCCTTCGGCGAGAGCTTCGCGATCACCAAATCCCCGGTCTCGGCGAACAGCCAGTAGCGGTCCCCCTGGCGGACGATGAACGCGGTGCCGGACGGGGCGGGCTTCTCGGGCAGCGGGCCGGTGCCGGTCCAGACGCGCTTGCCGCTGGCGACCTCGACGCCGAACATCTCGCCGTCCTCGTTGAACCCGTACAGCGTCTCGCCGTCGACGAACGGCTGCACGTTCACCGGGGAAATCCCGGCCCCCTTCTTGTCCCGCCACACGACCTCCGCCGCGGGTTTTTCGGCGTCGAGTTTCAGCAGCAGGTTCTTCTTCAGGTAGCCGCCCGCGAAGAGGTAGTCCTTCGACACGACCGGAGACATGATGATCGAGCCGTTCGTCGCTTCATACGGCACGGACCAGTATTTCTCGCCGGTCTCCGGGTCGAGGGACGTGACCGCGTTCGGCCGCAGGAGCACGAGTTGCCGCTTGCCGCCCGCGGTGATGATCGTCGGCGGGCAGTAGCCTTGCTCCGGGGACGTTTGGGACCTCCAGATTTCCGCCCCGGTCGCCTTGTCGAGCGCGACGACGTGCGAGCCCTCGCCGCCGGCCAGGGTGATGAGCTTCTTCCCGTCGATGAGCGGGTGGGCCGCGTAGCCCCAGAGCGGCGTCTTGGCCTTGTACGTCGCCTTCAGATCCTTTTCCCAGACGAGCGTCCCCTTGTCCGCGGTGCGGCACGAGAGCATCCCTTCCGCGCCGAGGAAGTAGACCTTGCCGTCGTCCACGACCGGCGTGCAGCGCGGCCCGGCGGGGTACGAGATCTTGTACTTGACCGGGTACTCGTGCTTCCACAGGACCGCGCCGTCCTTCTCGCCGAGGGCGAGGAGTCGCTCGGTGCCGCTGAACTCGGCGAGCTTGAAGTTGTCGACCTTGACGTTGTCCTTGGTCACGTAGTCCGACACGAACACCCGGCCGTCGGCGACGGCGGGGCCGGCGTAGCCCCCGGCGATGTCGGTCCGCCAGACGACCTTCGGCCCGCCGGCGGGGAACTTGTCCAGCACCCCGTCTTCCCGCCAGACGTTGTCGCGCTTCGGCCCCATCCACTGCGGCCAGTCGTCGGCCCGGAGCGCGAGGCTCCCCGTCGTGGCCGCCACCGTCAGGGCGAGTGCGAATCGGATCGGCATGCGAAGTCCCTCCGGATTCCGGCGCGAACGGCACCGGCGTCTGGTATCGTTTTATCTCCGCCACGAGGTTCGTCGCCATGACGATCAGCCGATTGCCACTGGGCTATTGCACGAACGTCCACCCGGCCCGGACGCTCGCGGAGCTGTATCAGGGGCTCGACCGGTACGCCGTGCCCGTGATGCACCGGCTCGGGACGCCGATGGCCGCGGGGCTGTGGTTCGCCCGACCGGTGGTGGACGAGATTCTGTCGCACCCCGAGGGCGTCGGCCGCCTCGGAGACGAACTGACCGCCCGCGGGCTGGCGACGTACACGCTGAACGCCTTTCCCTACGGCGACTTCCACGCCGCGCGAGTCAAGGAGAGCGTCTACCTGCCGGACTGGACCGCGCCGGAGCGGATGGACTACACGGTGCGGTGCGCCGCCGTCCTGGCCGGGCTTTTGCCGCAAGGGACGGACGGCTCCGTCTCCACGCTGCCGCTCGGGTTCAAGGCCGCGCAACCCTCGGCCGGCCTTCTGCCGTCCGCGGAACGGTTGACCGATTGCGCCCTGGCCCTCGCCCGACTCGCGGCGGAAACCGGCCGCACGATCCGGCTGGCGATCGAGCCCGAGCCGTTCTGCCTGCTGGAAACGACCGAAGAAACGATCGGGTTCTTCCGCGTCCTGTGGGGCGTCGCGGCGGCCCGCGGGGCGGAGGACGCGGTGCGGACGCACGTCGGCGTCTGCTACGACGTGTGCCATCAGGCCGTCGAGTTCGAAGACCCGGCCGAGTGCGTGGCGACCCTCGACCGGGCCGGCGTGCGGATCAACAAGGTGCAGGTGAGTTGCGCGGTCGAACTGACGCACCCGGCCGAGAGCCCCGAGGGCCGCGCCGCCCTCCGGCGATTCGTGGAACCGCGGTACCTGCACCAGTTGTTCGCCCGCAGCCGGGACGGCCGCACGGTCGGCACCGCGGACCTGACGGCCGAATTCCTCGACGCCCCCGGCCCCGACTTCCACGCCGCCGACTCGTGGCGGGTCCACTTCCACGTCCCCGTGAACGTCGACCGCCTCGGCCCGCTGGGCACGACGCGGTTCGCCCTGAAACCGGCGTTGGCGGCACTCGGCGCGCTGAGTTACGCCCCGCACGTCGAAGTGGAAACGTACACCTGGAACGTGCTGCCGGGGGACGAACCGGTCGACCTCGTGACGGGCCTCGCGAACGAACTCACCGCGACCCGGCGGATGCTGGACGACGTGGGGTAATTCGAGTCCGGCGAGCGGCGGGGCGTCAGCCCGCCGTGGGAGCGCCCGCCGGGACCACCGAATCCGCCGGTGCCGGGCCGCGCACCCGTCAGCCCGCCGTGAGAGCGCCCGCCGGGGCCACGGCGGGCTGACGCCCCGCCGCTCGCACGAATTCAGCCTGACACGCGCCTGCACCCGGTCACCACTCCGCGTCGTCCCCGAACCGGACCTTCGGTCGGGCCGGCACCGCGGCGCGGTGCTTCACCACCGCGTCCGCGAGCAACAGGTCGTCGCGGGTCGTCACCTTGAAGTTCGCCGGCGACCCCGGCACGACCACCACCGCGTGCCCGGCGGCCTCGACGAGTTGGGCGTCGTCCGTGATCGCGGAGCCGTACTCGGACCGCTTGGCATACGCCGCGACGAGCCAGTCCCGGCGGAAGACCTGCGGGGTTTGCGCCTGCCACAACCCGGCGCGGGGGACGGTGCCCGCGATGCGGTTCGTGTCCGGGTCGACGCGCTTCAGCGTGTCCGCGACGGGAACCGCGAGCATCGCGGCCCCGTGCTCGGCGGCGGCGGCGAACACCGCGTCGATCAGCGGGGCCGGCGTCAGCGGGCGGACGGCGTCGTGAACCGCCACGAGGTCCGCGTCGTCCGGCACGCGGGCCAGGGCGTTCGCCACCGACTCGAACCGCTCCGCGCCGCCGGTCACGACTTCCGCGTTCGCGAAGGCGACCACCCCGGCGAACCGGGACAGGAACTCCTCGCGGTCGTCCGGCGAGACTACAACGAGCGTGCGGACGACGTCGGGGCGGGTCCAGAAGAGTTCGGCGGCGCGCTGCCAGACGGCCCGGCCGTCGAGGGTGACGAACGGCTTCTTCTGTGGCCCGCCGAACCGCGACGACTGACCGGCGGCCGGGAGGATGACGGCGACGCGGGGCATAAGCAGGGATGGGGAATAGGGAGAGGGACAGTCAAACAAGGACTCGGGGTTCGGGACCTATCCCTATCCCTCCTCACTACCCCTGTTCTATCCCGGTTCGCCACGCCGAGAACGCCGCCCGCCAGCGGCCCCACTCGGCCTCGGTGCCGGCGAGGTCGTGTTCGAGGCCGTTCGCCACGGCCCGCGCCGCGGCGAGGCGGTCGTCCCACTCCCGGTCGGCCCCGGCGAGGGGTTTTCCGGCCGGCACCGGCCGGGCGGACAGCACGTCCGCGAAGGTCGCCTCGTACCGGTCCAGCGCCGCCAAGCAGCCGGCGACGGCCGATTCCACTCGGGCGAGGGGTTCTTCCCAGTCGGGGTTCAACTCGTCGGTCACGCCGGCCCTCCGTGTGGGGCGGCGGGTGTACCGTCGCGACCGGCCGGGGGGAAGGGGAAGTGATCGGTCGGGCGTTCGGCCGAGGCTGAAAATCCAGGCGGCACCGTGGACCGGCCCCACAATCTTGGCCGTTTGCTGAATCGATCACCAAAAAAGACTTGTCTGCCGGCGCTCCGGAATATAGGAATGATAATAGGACCGCCCGTCGCTCGCCGGTACCGTCCGGCGGGATCCGTGATATCGTTCCGGGACAGACACGCCCCCCCCGCGTCGTCGGTCCTCATCTTCCGCCACAGGGATTCATGCCATGACGGACCCCAAGCAAGCCAAGCAGTGTGCCGAACTCCTCCAGGCGATCGCCGAACCCAACCGGATTCGGATCATCGACGCCCTCCGGACCGGCGAGAAGAACGTGACCGAACTCGCCAAGCTGTTGAACGTGGAGATCGTGAACGTGTCCCACCACCTGGGCGTGCTGCGGCAGGCCGGGCTCGTTCAAGACGAAAAGCACGGCCGGTTCGTGGTGTACTCCCTCCACCCGAAGCACTTCACCAACGACAGCTCCAAGGCCACCTTCCTGGACCTCGGCTGGTGCCGCGTCGAGATCCCGCACAACTAAGTCCAGGTCCGAACCGACGTCTGCGATTTCACGAGCCGCGAACGCAAGTGAGCGGCTCACCTTTTTGGGGCACAGTTGCCGCGTCACCGGGCAGGAAGTCAGCCGCTCCGCGCTCGGTGTTCGACGGACGGCTTAGAAGAACCCCCCGCCGAACCCGCCGCCGAAGTCCGAAAACCCGCCGAAGTCGAAGCCGCCGCCGCCAAACCCGCCGAAGTCCGAGAAGCCGGGGTCGACGAAGCCGGGGTCGAACCCGCCGAAGCCCGAGCCGCCCGGGTCGCTGAACCCCGGCAGGTAGTCGAATCCGCTGTACCCCGGCAGGTAGTCCCACGGCGGCAGCACGTTCGGGTCGAAATAGTCCGACCCGTAGGGGTAGCCGAAGCTGTCGAAGTAGTTCGGGTCGAGCGCGGCCCCGTAGAAGCCCGCGTCCGGGAGGAACGTCGGGTCGCCGTAGTAGTACGGGCTGCCGAAGAACCCGCCGCCGTAGAAGTTGTTCAAGCCGACAAACAGCCCGACCCCGTCGTAGAACCCGAACCCGAACGGCAGGAACGGCCCCCACCCCCAGAACGGGCCGGGGAAGAAGCCGTAGTTGTTGTTGATCGCGGCCGCCGACTGGTCCAGCACCCGCAGCCCGGCGTAGGACGCGGCGACCTCACTCGCCGGCGTTTCCGCGATGTTCAACCCGGTGGGCGAGCCGTCCACCCAGACGCCGGTCATCTGGCTCGTCGGGAGCGCGAACAGCGTGGTCAGCGTGGACACGCCCCCGCCGGAGAGGGAGTAGACGTTCAGCTGCGCCCCGCCGGTCGGCCCGGCCCCGGTGACGATCTCGTCGACGCCGTCGCCGGTCAGGTCGGCGGTCGAGACGCGGACGCCGCCGTTGAACGTCGGGCCGTAGGCGAAGAACGAGGTCAGGGAGACGCCGGCCGCGGTGAACACGTCGACCCGCGGGCCGCCGGTCGGCCCGGCCCCGATCACGATCTCCGGGGTCGAATCCCCGGTCACGTCGCCGACGGACACGAACAGCCCGCCGTAGAAGTTCGGGTCCATCGCGTAGTAGCCGGCCACCTTGACAATGGAATTCGTGGCGGTGTTGACGGAGAACGCCCGCACGTCCGGGCCGCCGCCGAAGCCGGGGGCGGTGACGACCTCGGCCCGGCCGTCGCCGGTCAAGTCCCCGGCCGCGACGCGGACCCCGCCGAGGAAGTCCGGCGCGTAGGCGGAAAAGCTCGTCAGCACCTGGCGGGACAGCGCGTCGAACACGGACACCTGCGGCCCGCCGCCGGCCCCCGCCCCGGTGATGATGTCGCCGCGGCCGTCGCCGTTGACGTCGCCGACGGCGACGAACACCCCGCCGGTGAACGTGGACGGGTACGCCAGGAAGGAGGTCACGACCCCGCCGGTGAGCCCGTCGTAGGCGGTGACCTGCGGCCCGCCGCTCGGCCCGGCCGCGGCGACGAGGTCGTTCACCCCGTCCCCGGTCACGTCGCCGACGGCGACCCGGACGCCGCCGTAAAAGTTGCCGGGGAACGCCAGAAACTGCGAGTTCACGTTCCCGGT
>CAYUHJ010000044.1:0-8893 GCA_964444365.1 uncultured Alcaligenaceae bacterium
CGACAGCGGCGCACCGCGGCGACGACGGCGGCCCGGAGGTCGGCGAGGCGTCGGGCCTCGTGGTCGCGGCGGTGGGTCTTGTCTGCGGTCTTCATCCCGATCACCCGGACAGTTTCTTGCCCGGTCTCCCTGTTGGCCGATCATCCCGACGCCGATCACCCGGACGGACGACAACCCCCCTACGGGGGTTGTCTGTCCGGGTGATCTTGGCGTCGTCGGACACCCGGACGGATCACCCGGATATCCGGGTGTTACGAGTGATCTACTGTTCATCATCTTGGTCCAGCCTTCGGAACCCCCTCACGTCGAGGTGCGCGTTCTTCCCGGTCGGCTTCTCGAAGGTGAATTCCTCGACGGCCCCGGCCTCGATCAACCGGCCGGCGACATCCGCGACCTTCGTCCGAGACCACCCCAGAAGCCCGCTGATGGCGGTGCGGGTGGCTCCCGGTTGTCCCTTCGATGTCTCGGAGTCGATGGCTTTGAAGAGCTCCGTCTCTTCCTCCCGGAAGCGGCGGCGAACCGCGTCCGACTTCGCGGCCTTCTTCTCGACGGTCTCTTCCGCCCTCACCTCGTCCTGCGACTGCACGCACACTTCCCAGCGACGGCCGTTGAAGTCGTCGCCGGTAACGCCTTCCTCGATGTGCAAAGACCACTGCCCGCCGTGGCCGACGGAGCCGCCGACGTTCATCCAGAGGTCGTGAACGCCCGCCCCGGCGTACCGCTCGCGGCGGTTCAGGAGGATCCACTGCCGGGCGAACTGGCTCCCGCCGGAGTAGGCCAAGTGCGACAGTTCCATCGGCTCGCCGACCTGGAGGCGGCCGTTCGAGTGGTGGGCGACGAGGAACGTCCGTCCGGTCCGCTGGATGATCTCCGTGACGGAGCGGAGCACGTTGCCCATGCTGAACATGCTCTTCTCGTCGACGTCGGCCCCGAGGCAGAGGTAGAGGGGGTCGATCAGGATCAGGTCCGCGTCGATGGCGGCGAGCGCCTCCTCGAACTCGGACATCTGCGTGAGGTCCGAAAGGGTCGGCAGCGTCCCGGAGACGTGGAACCACCCCTTCAGGGCCCGGCCGGGGTCGGCGATCCCGCGGGCCTTCGCAACCCGCACGGCGGTCTCCTGCAAGGTGTGCAGGCCGGACTCCCCGGACGCCACCGCGACCCGCATCCGGTGCGGGACCGGGAACTCGCCCAGAAAGGGCACCCCGGCCGCCACGCTCATGGCCAGGTCGATCAGGACGGACGTCTTCAACGTCTTCGACGGGCCGCCGATGATGCCGGGTTGCCCCCGGACGAGCAGCCGCGGAACGATCCATTCCGGGCGGTAGTCGGCGGCGAAGAAGTCTTCGGCGCTGAGGAACTTGAACCGCTTCGGCTTCTCCGGTTCCGGTGGCGTGTCATACTCCAACGCGGCCAGGAACTCGCGGCCGATCGCGGCCATGTCCAACTCTTCACCGGCCCCGGCGATGGCATCGAGGATCCACGCTCGGCAATCCTTGAGCCTTCCGCCGGGGTATGCTCCGAGGATCTTCCGCTTCAGGCGGCGACCGAGTTTCGCCTTAGTCGAAGCGACCCCGTCACGACCCGGCCAGATGGTCTTCGTGGGGTCATCCTTTGACGGCCGCTCGTCCCATTCGCCGACGACGACAATGTCCGTCCCTTCGGGGAAGGTGCGGAGAAGGTCGGCCAAGTGTCCGGCCCCGCCCGTGTTCGACGGCTTGCCGATGCAGGCGATGCCGCACGCGGTCAGGGCGAGCACGTCCGAAGCGCCCTCGGCGACGAGCAGCGGCCCGGGCCGGTCCCGCCAACCTTCGGGTAGCGTCAGCCCGCGGGAGTGGCCGTACATGGCCTTCTTCCGGCCGTTGGCGAACCGGCGGTTGATGCCCGTCACGCGGCCGAAGGCGTCGTGCTCGGGGAACGTCCAGCACGGGCCGGCGGGCAACTCGTCGTCGCCCTCGAAGGTGCCGGGCTTGATCTCGCCGAAGTAGCCGAGCAAGGGGATGGCGTCGAGGGCCTCAACGGGCAAACCGAGCTTCCCGGCCAGGATGGCGCGAAGATCGGGCGTCAACCGCTTCGCGTACTGCTCTGCTTCGGGCTTCCAGCTCTTCGGGGGCTGCGTCGGCTCGCCGTTGTGGTGGCCGTGGCCGTTACGCTCGGGGCCGTGGTCGTCTTCCCTCCTGAAGTGCGAGAACCCCGCGTTGTCTGGCCCGCGGGAAATCCGCCGCCACCCCGGACGGGCTTCGCCGCGGCACAGGTGCAAGCCGTCTTCCGTCCGGCTACACCCCTTCGATGGCGAGCCGCAAACGGGGCACGGGGCGGCGCGGGTCGCGCGGGAGACGACGGGGGAACCCATCAGTGGCGGCCTCCTGTCGAGAGGACGCCGCGGAGTCGTTCAACCTCCGCCTCGGACGTGACCCACAACCGGCCGGTGCAGACTCGGGCCACGGACAGCCGCGAGCCGAATAAATCCCTCAGCGGGACGCCGAGCCGCTGGGCGGCGGTCGCCAGCGGGACCACGCGAGCCCCGGCCCGCAGCAGGTCGATGATGTAAAAAGTGCGAGCGTGATGACTCGCCGACGGAGGCGGTGCCTGAAGGTGTGGTGTCATGCCGGCACCCCCGCCGCGCGGAGCCGGCGTTCGAGGTGTGCGAGCCGGGCGAGGATCATCTCGAACCGCAGCCGGCCCGACGGCTGCCGCCGCTGGTGGACTCGGCGAAGCTGCTCCGCGGCAGTAGCGGCGATTTGATTTTCAGGTTGCGGGCCGGGTCGCATCGGCGGCCCGTTGCACGCTCGATCAGAGCCGTGTATCATGGTGCTTTCCCCGTTTAGACGATCCCCATCGTCCGCCCGCGCCGCACCTGGACCGTGCGGCGTCGGCGTTTTGTTCCTCGCCGCCCCTCTCAGCACCCGAGCTTTTCCAACTCGGCCGCGGCCCGCTCCGAAGCCCGGCTCCGCGCGGCCGGGCTCCGCGGCGTCGCGTCCTCGGGGGACGCGGCCGGCGGGTTGTTCTGTGCGGCAATGAATCGCCGCAACGCTTGCTTGGAAGTTAGAATGCGGCCGCCGTGCTTGATCGCTTCAAGCCGGAGCCGCGAGCCGTCCGGCAGGAGCAGCCCTTGCGTCGCCTGACGCTGGAGACTCGCCGAGTGCTGCCCGACGATCCTGAAGCGGATTACTTGCAGTGGCTCGCCGCTGAGATGGCGACCCCCATCAAGTCCGGAACCGAGATCCAACCGGGCGACTTTGCTCCGGCTACCTGCGATGTCGAGTTTTGGAACGCGATCAACGCCCAGGCACCTCAAAAACTCGACGACGAGACCATCGCGAGGATCGCCGAGAAGGTCCGCGGGTCGGGGGAGCCCAGGCCCGGGCCAGAGGCCCCAAGGGTCGGCCCATACGCGAACGGCTGTTTCGGGTGGCCCGGAATGGCGAATCCTCTCGTCGGCATCCCGCCAATGCAGTGGCGTGCCCTTCGAGCGATGTTCCACCGGTCGGACTGCGGGCGACCCCTTGACCACGTCACCAGTGTGGCCCTGTTGGCATCCGTGTACGGGCCAAGCGTCAACGCCACCGGCGAAGCGATCAGGAAGCTGATCGACCGCCTGAACAAGACTTTGAACGGCTACGGCGAGGTCGAGCGAGTTGGAGACGGATACCGCTACGTCCCGCCGAGAACCGAGACCGGACAAAAATAGGACGCGGCGCGTCCGTACAACGTCCGCCCTCGTCCGCGATGATGCTCGACGTGATCCTCACCACCGAGGGCGTCGAGCATGAGCGCGGGTCTTTCGTTTGCCCCCGTCGGGTCCGAGCGGGTCGTCTACCCACTCCCGTTCAGCACGATCGAGGAGCTGATCGACCGCATCCTCGGCGAAGGGCCGATCGGAATGCGCGGCGCTTCCAGGTTGTGTGAGGCGGCGAGGTACCGCCTGGGTAGGTTTGTCCATCGGGTTGTACTCCGGGTTCCCGGAACGAGCCGGGGCCGGATCGCCGAGGGGAGTACAACCCCGACGCTCCGGCCCCGGTGGTCGGCGGGTAGCTACTCCCGCCGGTTCCGGTTCGATGATGTTACCACGTACACACCTGTCAACCCACCTCCGCGGCCACCCGTTCGGCGAGGCCCTGATCGCGTTCCGCGTACACCTCCGTCGCGCTCATCCTCGCGTGCCCCAGGGCTGCACCAGCGGCTTCGAGCCCGAACTTCTTCCTGACCTCCGTCGCGTGCGTGTGGCGGATCTGGTGCGGGTGCCAGTGCGGGCACTGCAAGAGGTTCGGCCCGCACTGGCCGGCGGGAACGTCGTGCCGGGCGGCGTCGCGATTCTGCCGGCGGATCGCCGACGCGACGGACGCGGCATAGGTCCGCCGCTCGAACCTCACCGCGGCCGGGAGTTTCCTGTCCCGCGTCGATTTCTTCCGGTTCGCCTGCGACGGCTGCACTTTGGTCTTCCGGACGGCCCGTTTCATGGCGTACCACTCCTCGACCGACTTTGCCGGGTCGAAGACGTGGGCGTCCGGGGCGAGGCCCTCGACGAGCGGGGCGATGATCGCCTGGGCCCGCGGCCCGATCGCGACGACCCGTTCCCGGCCGTGGTGGGCCGTCTTGTGCTCCTTCGGCCGGTAGACCCACGTCTCGCCGCTGCGGAGGATGTCCCGCGGCCGCATGGCGCAGAGCTCGCCGGGACGCATGCCCGTGTAGCGCTGCACGAGCACCATCGACCGGACGGTCGGCGTGAGGTAGGGCAGGACGAGTTCGACGTGGGCGTCCGGCACCGGGCGGACGGGTTCCGTCTCCCTCGCCGCGGTCTTCCCGCGCCTCAACCCGGCGACCGCGGTCAGCCCCTGGAAGACGTGCGGCGGGACGAGTTCCTCGCCGGTCGCCCACTTGAAGATCCTCTTGATCCGGCCGACCCGCTGGTTAATCACCCCGCGGGCGAGCCCCGCTTCTTCCATCGCCTGGCGGCACGCCTTCAGCGCCAGCGGCCCGAAGTCGGCGGCGAGCGTGTGGGCGTAGAGCTGGCGGACGACGCGGATGACGAGCCCGTACTCCCGGAACTCCCCGCTCGGGGTGCCGTCGGGCCGGACGTAGTACCGTTCGGCGTGCTTGCGGAAGGCGAGCAGGACCTCGGCGACGGTCAGGCTTTTCTTCGCCGTGGTGGGGTCGAGTGTCGAGACGCGGAATTCCGCAACGACGCGGGCGTATTCGGACTTCGATTCCTCGGAGCCGAACACGCCCAGGTAGACGTCCTTGCGGCGGCCGTTCACGTTGACCGTGACGACGGCCTGCCCGCTGGCCTTGTGGTGACGGTACTTCGGGACGGGATTGGAACGGCGAGACATGCCGGTACCCCTGCATTGTGCGGTAGGAGTACCGCAGAATTAGGGCCCTCAGCCGCTCGCCTTCGACCGTCGAAGGGTAAGCTAAACGCTTCGGCAGACAGGACTTACTTCAGTGCCTCCGCTCGGGCTCGAACCGAGGACCCGCTGATTAAGAGTCAGCTGCTCTACCAACTGAGCTACAGAGGCGGCACTCGCATTAAAAGGGGTGGGGGCCGACCTTTCAAGGGGGAAAACTCTCCCCAAACGGGGGAAGGTCGCGGGCGGCCGAGGCCGGGGGGAGGCCGGCGGACAGGTGGCGGGCGGTCGTTGCGGCGGCTTCCAGCAGGCGGATGCCGTCCTGGCGACGGGCCGGGTGCGGGTCGCGGATCAGGTGCTGGCCGCGCTCGTAGTCGTCCCACGCTTGCTCCCGGATCGCGTTCCGGTCGTGCAGCCAGCAGGCGCTCACGCCGAGGGCGAGCCCGAACCCCAGGGCGTAAGCCGTCAGCAGGGCGGCGGACGCGGCCACTCCCGGCGGGCGGACGACGGCCCCTTCGTGCAGGGCGCGGATGACCCTCGCCGTCTGCGTCGGGTTCGGCCACGCGCCGTTGGAACCGCCCAAACGCGCGACCGCGGCCCGGAACAGGGTCAGCCGGTCGTCGAAGCCCAGGGCGTCGAGGCGGGGGGGAAGGTGCGGGTACGCCCGGCGGAACTCGGCGGCACGGCTCGACTGGGTCCACCGGGCGCGGGTCGACAGCAGCACGAACGCCGCGACACCGACGAGCAGCCAGAGGTCCGCCAGCCAGGCGGTGACGCCGATGACGAGGGCGGCGGCGACGCCGAAGGCCGCTTCCGCGGGCGGGCTGCGGCTGAAGATCACGGTCGTCATGAGCCGCCCACCGTCGAGCGGTTCAATCGGGATGAGGTTCAGCACGTTCAGCCCGATCACGATGAGAATCGCGAGGCCGACGCCGTCGTAGAAGGGCTGCCGGGTGACGGCATACGCCGCCGCCCCGAGGAGGATGCCGGGGAGCGGCCCGAGGAGCGACACGACGCCGCGCTGCCACGCGGGGGCAGCGTGCTTCTTACCCGAGACGGCCGCCCCGATGAACGGGATGAAGAACATTTTTACGTCGCGGTAGCCGAAGGCTCGCATCCCCAGATAGTGGCCGAGTTCGTGGACCAGTACGGCCCCGACGAGAACCGCGAGCGAAAACGGGTCCGCCCAGCCGTCGGCCGCCCACACGAACAGTGCCAGCGTCATGGCGAGAAGCAGGAGTTGCCGCAGTTTCCCGGTCGCCGGCCGGGAGTCGCCCGCGGCCATCTCGTGCCAGACCCAGTCGAACATCGTCTGTTCGTCGGCGGACGCGAACGCGGGCATCGGCGGGTCGGTCGGCGGCACGGCGGACCCTCGGGGAAGATCGGCTTCCGACAGGAACAGGAGTACGGGAGGACGCGGGTCGGGTCCAACGCGAACCCGTGCCGGGGTCGGCGGGCTCTTCTACGATGGCTATTCACCCGCAGGAACCGAACATGCTCGTCCCGCTGAGTTGGTTGAAGGATTACGTCCCCCTCCCCGCGAACCCGGCGGAACTCGTCGAACGGCTGACCTTGGCCGGGTTGGAGGCGGGGGGCGTCCGCGTGTTCGGCCTGCCGGTGCCCGCCGGAATCCGCGTGAAGCCCGACGAGGCGGGGCTCGTCTGGGACGCGGACAAGGTGCTGGTGGCGAAGGTCACGAGGATCGAAAAGCACCCGAACGCGGACAAGTTGAAACTCGTCACGCTGGATTTCGGCGGCCAGGAAAAGACCGTCGTGACCGGTGCCCCGAACATCGCCGTCGGCGATTCCGGGATGAAAGTCGTGCTCGGGAATGCGGGCACGGTCTACTACACCGAGACGAAGGACGGGACGAAGACGACGGCGACGCTCGTTCCGAAAGACCTTCGCGGCATCATGAACGACGCGATGGTCATGTCCAACTACGAGCTCGGGATCGCCGACGACCACGAAGGCATCATCATCCTGGACGACTCCGACCCCGCACCGGGCACGCCGATCGCGGAATTGCTCGGCGAAATCGTCGTCGACCTCGACGTGTTGCCGAACATGGCCCGGTGCCTGGCGATGCTCGGCATCGCGCGGGAGGTCGCTGCCCTCACCGGCGTGGCGGTCTGCGAACCGAAGCTCGACGTCCCGGTCGCATCGGAATCCGTGGACGGGAAGGTGACGGTCTCGATCGCCGACCCGAAGCTGTGTGCCCGCTATTCCGCGACGGTCATCCGCAACGCGAAGGTCGGCCCGGCCCCGCGGTGGATGCGGACGCGGCTGCAATACGCGGGCATGCGGCCGATCAACAACGTCGTCGACGTGACGAACTACGTGATGCTCGAGTACGGCCAGCCGCTGCACGCCTTCGACTACGACGTGCTCGCGAAGCGGGCCGGCGGCACGGCACCTTCGATCACCGTTCGACCCGCGAAAGCCGGCGAGAAACTCAAAACACTCGACGGCCAGGACCGCGAACTGTCGCCGGACAACCTCGTCATCGCGGACGCGGTCGGGCCGATCGCGCTCGCCGGCGTGATGGGCGGGGCCGAGACGGAAGTCCACGCGGGCACGACGACGATCCTGCTCGAATCGGCGAGCTTCGACTTCGTCAGCGTCCGCAAAACGGCCCGGCAATTCACGCTCTTCAGCGAGGCGAGCAACCGCTTCAGCCGCGGCGTCCACCCGGAAGTCGTGAAGCCAGCAGCGTTGCGGGCCGCTCAACTGCTGCAAAAGTACGCGGCCGGCGAAGTCCTATCGGGAATAGTCGATGCGTACCCGGCCCCGGTCCCGCCGCAAGTCATCGCGCTGAACCGTTCGGAAATCACGCGACTGCTCGGCTTCGACCTGCCGGACGGCGAGGTCGAGCGGGTGCTGACGGCCCTGCAATTCCGCGTCGTACCGTCGCTGTGGGGCTGGACCGTGACGGTCCCTACGACACGGCTCGATATCCAGGCTGGGGCCGCCGATCTGATCGAGGAACTGGCCCGCGTGTCCGGCTACGACCGCCTGCCGGAACGCCGACTGCCGCTGGAATTGCCGGTGCAGCGGGCGAACCGCTCGCTCGATCTGGAGGAGGCCGTTCGCGACCTGCTTGCGGATGCGGGGTTGTCGGAGGTCATCACCTATTCGCTGACGAGCCCCGCGGACGAAGCCAAACTCAACGGTACACTCGGGGAACCGGTGACGGTTGTGAACGCGATCTCGCCGGAACGCTCGACCCTGCGGCGAACGCTAATCCCCGGCGTGCTTGCCATCGCCGCGGAGAACCTGAAAAACGCCCCCGGCGTCGCGCTCTTCGAGCTCGGCCCCGTGTTCCTGCCGAAGCCCGGCGAGAAGCTGCCCGACGAACCGCGTCGGCTCGCCGTCGTGCTGAGCGGCCGCCGCACCGAGGCCGCGTGGGACGACCCGCTCGGCGTCGAGCCGCCGCGCTACGACTTCTTCGACCTGAAAGGAATCGTCGAAGGGTTCGCGTCCGACTTACACCTGCCCGCGGTGACGTTTGCCCCGGCGAAGGACGTACCCCACCTGCACCCCGGCCG
>CAYUHJ010000044.1:8903-34994 GCA_964444365.1 uncultured Alcaligenaceae bacterium
CCCCGGCCGGGCCGCGCGACTGCTCGTGAACGGCCAAGAAGTGGGCGCGTTCGGCGAACTGCATCCGAAGGTTGCGTCCGCGTTCAAGCTCGCCGATCGGGCCGTGCTCGTCGGCGAGTTCGACCTGGAAGCGATCCTCGCCGCGGTTCCCGAGCGGTTCGCGTACCGGCCGATCAGCCCGTTCCCGCCGGTGCTGCGCGACGTGGCGGTGGTCGTGGCCGAGGATGTTCCCGCGGAAAAGGTTGAGTCCGAGGCCCGCGCCGCCGCCGGGGAACTCGTCGAAGACCTGCGGCTATTCGACGTCTACCGCGGCGACAGCATCCCCGCCGGAACGAAGAGTCTGGCCTACGCCGTCACCTACCGCGTCCCCGGCCGGCAACTCGGCGACAAGGAAGTGGACAAGGCCCACCAGAAGATCGAGGGCCGCCTGCGGCACGTTCTCAAGGCTCAGATTCGCGGCAAGGACGGCGTCTAGCGGGTACAATCGGGGTGAGGAGGGTTCGACATGGCGACTGTGACATTGACCGAGGCGCAAGCCAAGCTCGGCGAGTTGATCGAAACGCTCGCACCCGGCGAGGAACTGGTCATCACCCGCGACGAGAAGCCGGTCGCAAAACTGACCGGTGTCGAGACTCCGCGACCGGTTTACGGTCGCGGAAAAGGCAAGGTCATTATTCATGCGGATGACGACAGCCATCTGGAGGATTTCGCGGAGTATATGTGATGAGACTGCTGCTCGATACCCATGCTCTCATCTGGTTCTACAATACCGATCCGCAAATCAGTGTGATTGCGCTGACTTCTATCCAGGCCCCAGGGACGATCAACTTGGTGAGTGTGGCCTCGCTCTGGGAGATCGCGATCAAAGTCGCCAAGGGAAAACTATCGCTGAGTGAGCCGTTTCACGACTTGGTTCAGCACGCAGTACACGACAACGGGTTTCAGCTTGTGCCGATCGGACTGGATCACATTGAACGACTTCTGAGCCTGCCGGTTCACCACAAAGATCCATTCGATCGGATTCTGGTCGCCCAGGCACTCGTTGAAAATGTCCCACTCGTGACATGCGATCAAGACATCCTTCGCTATCCCATCACCCAGATTTGGTAAGCCAGTACTCCTTCATGAAATACCTCCCCGAATTGTTGTCCGTCGTCGCGGACAAGGTCCAGCCGCCGGTGCTCGTTGTGATGGGCTCGCCGTGGCCGGTGACGCAGATCGTCGCCGCCCTCGGCGTGGAAACCGTGTGCTACCAGCAAGACGTCTTCCAGGCCGACCGGCTCCGCGAGAAACTCACCGAGAACAGCGTGTCCGCCGAGGTCGTCGCGTCCGCCGACTTGTGGGACTTGCCCGCGAAGTTCGGCACCGCGATCTTTCCCGCCGCCGCCCACGCCGACCGCGACCTGAAGCTCGACATGATCGAGCAGGGGTTCCACGTCCTCCGCGAAGGGGGGCTGTTCGTGACGCTCTCCGAGTACCGCAAGGACACGCAGATCGCGAAGTGGCAGAAGAAAGTCTTCGGCAAGTGCGGCGAGTCGCCCAAGGCGAAGATCGGGATGGCGTTCTGGAGCCCCCGCACCGGCGACCAGCCGCGCCGCCGCCACGAAATCACCTTCCACGCCCGCATCGGCGATGCCCCGTCGATGAGCATCGCGTCGTGGCCGGGGACCTTTAGCTACGGCCGTATGGACGGCGGTTCCCGGGCGATACTCGAAGTCGCCGACATCCGGCCGGGCGACCGCGTCCTCGACATGGGCTGCGGCAACGGGGCCGTCGGCTGCCTGGCGAGCCCGCGCGTCGGCCCGACGGGGTCGGTCACGTTCGTGGACAGCAACGCCCGCGCGGTGGCCCTCGCCCGCAAAAACGCGGAGGCGAACGGCGTGAAGAACGCGACCTTCGTCACGTCCGCGACGCTCGGCGGATTGGACCCGCACTCGTTCGACGTGATCCTGGCGAACCCGCCGTACTACGCGAAGTCCGAGGTCGCCCGGCTGTTCGTGTCGTCCGGCAACGCACTCCTCAAGCGCGGCGGCCGGTTCTACTTCGTGACGCGGATGCCGGTGGAAACGCTGCCGGAGGTCGTCGACACGTTCCGGCAAGTGGAGTCGATCGAGAACCGCGGCTACACGGTGGTCATCGCGAGGGCGTGACGATGACGGAGACGGAGTGGATGACGACCGGAGACATTGTCCGATTGCTCAAATTTCTCGGACAGCGTCGTCTTGGACGAAAGCGACGACTCTTCGCGGTGGCCTGCGTTCGGAGGATGTGCGAAGTCCTGGGTATCGACCCTTCAGGTCAACGGGCAATCGACGTAGCAGAACTGCACTCAGATGGGATGGCGAATGACAGTGAATTAGGAGTTTTCTACCCAACGATGATGGCCCGCCGTAGTGCGACTTTCGCATTCCAAAACATCATCGAAGCGGAATCTTCCGAGGGATTCGACGACGCCGCGGCAGGGAACTCGGCGTGGGCAACAGTCGTTGAAGGCACACTTATCCCTGATGATGGCGGAATTTCAACCACGAAAGTTGCTGCGGAAGAAGCCCTTCAAGCCGACTTTCTCCGTGACATCTTCGGCAACCCCTTCCGCCCCGTCGCGTTCGACCCCGACTGGCGGACCTCGACCGCCGTCGCGATCGCGCAACTCGCCTACGATTCCCGCGAGTTCGGCAACCTGCCCGTCCTCGCGGACGCGCTCCAGGACGCGGGCTGCGAGAACGCCGACATTTTGGACCACCTCCGCGGGCCGGGGCCGCACGTCCGCGGGTGCTGGGTCGTCGACCTCGTGCTGGGGAAGAGCTGATGGTAGACTGCACGCGGAGGTTCCCATGTCCGCCGTTCTGACGCCGACACTACCGCTTCCCGCCGCCGGATTGCCGCCGTTCCGGTGGACCGCGGCCGCGTTCAACGACCTCGGCGACCGCGGCGTCTTCGCGGGCCGGCGGCCGATCCTCGTCGACGGGGTCATCCTGGAGCAAGGGCCGATGAACCCGCCGCACGCCGACGCCCTGGAACTCGTCGATACGGCGATTCGCGCGGCGTTCGGCACCGGCTGGCGGTTCCGCAACCAGTCCCCGTTCGATGTCGGCACGTACACGAACCCGATGCCCGATCTGGCGGTCGTCGCCCCCGGCCCGCGCGGCGTCCATCCCACGACGGCCGCGTTGGTCGTGGAAATCGCGGACACGACGCTGTTCACCGACACGACCGCCAAGGCCGAGCTGTCCGCATCGGCCGGCGTGCCCGACTACTGGGTGCTCGACCTGTCCGGCCGCCGGTTGCTCGTCTTCCGCGACCCGGAACCGCTGCCGCAGGGGCTGGGCGCGACGGCGTACCGCACGCACTCGTCGCACGGCCCGGAAGCGTCGGTCGCCCCGCTGGCGGCACCGGATCGGCCGATTCGGGTGGCGGAGCTGTTGCCGTGAGCGGTGGAACCCGCGGGATGCGGAATCGGTGGCTCTGTCCGGCACCACGGTGCTTGAAGCGGCCGAAGAGTCTGCCGATACCGCTTGACACGTCCGACCGCCGAGCGTATTGCCCGCTCACGGCAAGGTCCGGTTCGGCAGGGGGGTCGTCATGCGCCGCAGGTTGGCCGGGTGCGCGGGGTGGGTCATCGGGGCGGTCGGCGTCGCCGGGTGCCACACGGTCCAGTACGACACGCGCGTGCCGATGGTGGAGGAGTTCCGCGCCCCGCCGGACGAGGCGCGGTTCAACAACCCGCAGGAACAGGGGTACCGCAAGCCGCCGCCCAAGAAGGAGTTCAAGCCGAACCCCGGCGCGATGGGCGGCGGGCAGGGCATGGGGATGGGGTCCGGCCCGGGGTTCTGACCGGGACGCACCAACCCGCTTCATCCCGTGACCGGGGGCAACGCTGCGTTGCCCCCGGTCACGGGATTTTCGCGCTTCTCGATCCGGACCCGACCGCGTACACTTCAATTCCCGCCTCGGCCGCCTTTCCCGTTCGCTCGCCGGAGTTTCCCCCATGCCCCGCCTCTGCCTGTGCGTTCTGTGCGCCGTCACCGCGGCCGTGGTGGCCGCCTTGCTCCTCGGGGCGAGTTCGCCCGCGGTCGCCCAGGAGAAGCCGGTCAGCTTCATCACCGACGTCGTGCCGATCCTCAAGGACGCGAACTGCTTCGGCTGCCACGAGTCCAAGAAGAAGGCGGGGAAGTACGACATGACGACGTTCGAGAAGCTGTTCGCCGGCGGCGCGAACGGCGACCCGATCGTCGCCGGGAAGCCGGCCGACAGCGAGTTCTACACGCTCCTCGTGACGGCCGAAGACCGCCGGATGCCGCCGCGCGACAAGGGGGACGCGGTGCCGAAGGAGAAGGCCGCGGTCATCGAGCGGTGGATCAAGCAGGGGGCGAAGATCGACGCCGGGCTCGACCCGAAGGCGGACATCGGGAAGGAACTGCGGGCCCGGTGGAAGCCGCCCGCGCCGCCGGCCAAGTACCCGTTCCCGGCCATCGTCAACGCACTGGCCTTCACCCCGGACGGGAAAGCCGTGGTCGTCGGCGGGCACCACGAGATTGCGGTGTGGTCGCTCGACGGCGAGCCGAAGCTGGTGAAGCGGTTGCACACCCGGGCCGAACGCGCCTACAGGATCGCCTTTCTCCCGGACGGCAAGCTCGTCGTCGCGGGCGGGCGGCCCGGCCAGGAGGGGGACGTCCGCGTCTACGACCTCGGGGCGAAGCCGGCCAAGTCCGACGGCGGCGTCGAATTCCTCGACGGCGTGAGCGACCCCCAGGTGATGCTCAAACTGCTCGCCGAAACGGACGACTCCGTCCTCTGCGTCGCGGTGTCGGCGGACGGCAAGCGGGTCGCCGCCGGCGGGTGCGACCGGGCGATTCGCGTCTGGGATCTGAGCGGCGGTGTCGCCGCCGCGAAGCTGGAGCAGACCGTCGAGAACCACGCCGACTGGGTGCTCGGGGTCGCCCTGTCGCCGGACGGCAAGCACCTGTTTTCCAGCGCCCGCGACAAAATGGTGAAGGTCTGGGACCTGGCCGCGAAGGAGTCCGTCCTCACGTTCGCGGAGCACCAGAACGTCGCCTACGGGGTCGCCGCCAACAAGGACGGCACGCTCGGGTTCTCCGTCGGGGCGGACCGGCAACTGCGGTCGTGGAAGCCGACCGGCGACGGCAAACAGGTGAAGAACGCGGGCGGCCACGCCGAGGACGTCTTCAAACTGGTCGGGAACGGCACCGTCCTCGCCACCGGGTCCGGGGACAAGACCGTCCGGCTCTGGGACGCGGCCACGCTGGCGAACACGAAGACCCTGACCGGCCTCACGGACCACGTCTTCGCGGTGGCCATCTCCCCGGACGGCACCCTCGTCGCGGGCGGCAGCTACGACGGCGAAGTCCGGGTGTGGAGGGTCGCCGACGGCACCCCGGTGACGGGCTTCAACGCCTCGCCGGGCCAGCCGACGAAATTCGTGCCCCCGCCGCCGAAGAAGAAGTGACGCTCTGCGTGCCGGGGGATCACGCATTCCCTACTGCAACCGTTACTCGTGCAACCGCTCCAGCGCCTCGAGCTCGAAGGAGTGGATCGTCCGCCCGTTCGAGTCGGTCCAGCCGGGGAAGAAATCGCCAAAAGCGTTCACTTCGAGAATGTACGGCCGGTACGAGCCGCGCTCGAAGAGCAGGTCCACGCCCGCGATCGTGGAGTCGAAGCACGCGGCCGCGTCGGACGCGGCGTCGAGCCCGTCGAGCCACTGCCGGGTGGGGATGGTGCCGCGGCAATGCGACCACTCCCCGCGCCGCCCGCCGAGGTGCAGGTTCGTCATCGGGTGCGGGCTGAGCCGGAAGATCGTCGCCACCGGCTTCGCGTTCACGCACACGACGCGCACGTCGAAGTTCTGGCCGTCGATCTGGGCCATCGGGATGCCGCGCTGGACGATCACGCCTTCTCGTTCCAGGAACTTCAAGCACCGCTGTAAGTCGTCGTCCTCAACCCGCCGAAGTCGTCGGGTGTTAAAGAATTGGAACCCGATCGCCGCGAGTGTCGTGATTCCCTGACAGGTCGTGTCCGTCGCCCTGATCGCGACGATCCCCGTTGCCGAGGATCCACTATTCAATTTGGCGTAAACGAGCTTCCATTCGCTCGGCAATTCCCAGCAAGGGATGAACGGATCAGCTGGACTCGTAAACGCCCGCGGTTCCTTGAGCACCTCCGGCACCGGCACCCCGGCTGCCGCCAGTTTCCGACACGTCGCCGTCTTATCGAACATCTCCGCGATCGCGAGCGGGCACGCCGTCGGCGTCAGGTGCGGCCGCGTGTCGAAGCTCGCCTTCAACCCCCGCAACACCCGATGAAACCCGCGGTACACCAGCCCCGGCCGGACGAGCAATCCTTTCGGAATCTCCAGGTCGCGCCACACCTTTCGCGGCTCGGCCGGGTCGTCGCGGGCCCCCGCTTCGAGCAGCAGGCGGGTGACGTCGTCGTCCTTCCCCGGCGATTCGAGCCGCACAATCGTCGGGGAATCGAACGCGGGCAGGTCGTCGAGGACGCCGTCGCGCGGGATCACGTCTGCCCACGGGACGGCGGTCACGTCCTGTTCGACGCCGCGTTCCCGCCAGTACGCGAGCAGTTCCCGGCGGTACAGGTCCCACCGCTTGCCGTTCGGGTTGCAGACGGCGACGATCCGCGTGGCGGCCACGGCACACTCCTGTTCCCACTCGTTTCCGGCGATTCTACCCGCCCGTCACGGGGAGCTGTATACCGCCGGAATCCTGGCTGATGACTTCGACTTCTGGTCCCCTCCCCCCTCAAGGGGGAGGGAGTAAGATTGATCTGCTGACATGCTCCGCAGTACCGCGATTCGTCCCCGACCCTGGTTTTCCGGACCCCAATGGACCACTTCACCTACCGCAACGGCGTCCTCCACTGCGAAGACGTGCCCGTCCCCGCCCTCGCCGCGGAGTACGGCACGCCGCTGTTCGTCTACTCCGAGGCGACGCTGGTTCGCCACCTGACCGAGATCCAGAAGGCGTTCGCCCCGGCGGACCCGGTCATCTGCTACAGCGTCAAGACCAACGGCAACCTCAGCATCTGCAAGCTGATGGCCGAGCACGGCTCGGGGTTCGACGTGACCTCCGGCGGCGAACTGTACCGCGCCCTCCGGGCCGGCAGCAACGGCGCGAAGATCGTCTTCGCCGGCGTCGGCAAGACGGACGCGGAAATGCGGTACGGGCTGGAGAACAACGTCTTCCTGTTCAACGTAGAATCCGAAGAGGAACTGTTCGCCCTCGGGGCCGTCGCCCAGGGCATGGGGCGGAAGGCCCCCGTCGCGCTGCGGGTGAACCCGGACCTGCCGCCGAAGACGCACGCGAAAACCGACACGAGCGTCAAGGGCGTCAAATTCGGCCTCGACATCGAGACGGTCCTCGAAGTCGCGCAGCGGGCCGTCGGCCATCCGGGGATCGAGATCGTCGGGCTGCACATGCACCTCGGCTCGCCGATCCTCAAGGCGGAGCCGTACCAGCAAGGGGCGGCGAAGGGGTTGCACCTGATCGCGGAACTGCGGAAGCAGGGGCACCCGATCGCGTACCTGAACATGGGCGGCGGGTTCGGCATCCACTACCGGAAGCAGGAAGCGCTCCCGGCGTCGGCGTTCGCGGAGGTGATTCTGCCGGCGGTGCAGCAGGCGAAGTGCCGGCTGGTGCTGGAACCGGGGCGGTTCGTCGTGGGGAACGCGGGGGTGCTCGTCAGCCGGGTGATCTTCAACAAGGAGACCGGCGGCAAGCACTACGTCATTCAAGACGCCGCGATGAACGACCTGATCCGGCCGACGCTGTACGACTCGTTCCACCGCATCTGGCCGGTCGCGCCCGCGGCGGGGGTGCCGACGCCGCCGGACGACTTCGAAGCGGAGATTCCCGGCACCTTGAAGCAGGACGTGGTCGGGCCGGTGTGCGAGTCCGGGGACTTTCTGGCGAAGGCGCGGAACCTGCCGCCGCTGAAGCGGGGCGACCTGCTGGCGACGTTCAGCGCCGGGGCCTACGGCATGGCGATGGCGTCGAACTACAACAGCCGACTCCGCGCCGCCGAAGTCCTCGTCACAGGCGGTACGCACCGCTTGATCCGTCGCCGGGAGACGTTCGCGGACCTGACGGCGTGCGAAGAAAGTTGCGTCCGGTAAGCCGGGCGTTCACAATCACCCTAGAACCGCGCGCAAGGCTTCTGGGAGGATGACCCGGTGAGACTCCGTACCGCGACCCTCGGGGCCGCCTGGACCGCGTTCCTGCTCGCCGGCCCCGTGGTGGTCGCCCAGCCCCCGGTCAAGCCGCAGACCTCGGTCGAGCGGTTCCGCGCGGCCCGCGACCTGATCCTCGAAGGCCGGTTCGACCTCGCCGGCGAACAGCTCCGCGACTTCCTCGCCGGCAACCCGACCGACAAGGACCTGCTCGACCTCGAAGCCAAGTTCGGGGTCACCGTGTTCGAGAAGCTCAAGCTCGTCCCCCGGTGGTCCGAAGACCCGAAGGCGAACGCCGAGTACGTCAAGATCGTCGACGACATCCTCGCCAAGGACCGGGAGGCGCGGCGGAAGCTCTACCGCGACCCGGCCCGCGTCGCGAAGTTCGTCCGCAACCTCGGCGAAACCACCGAGGAACGCATCTACGCCGAACAGCAACTTTACCCGAGCGGCGACGCGGTCGTCGCCCCGATGGTCGACATCCTCCGCGGCTCGAACGACCTGACGCTCCGGGCCGGCGTGCTCGGGGCCGTCCGCCGCCTCGGGCCGGAAATCGTCCCCGGCTTCCTCGCCTCTTTGGAAGGTTTGCCCGACGACGTGAAGGGCAGCCTGCTCACCGCGATCGTGAACCGGACCGACGCCCTGGCCCTGACGAACTCGGCCGAGTCCGACCCCCGGCCGTGGCTGTGGTACTACGCCTCGTCCGACAGCCCCGCGGTGAAGGCCGAGACGTCCGCCTTGCTGCGAAGCCTGATCGGGCCGATCGAGAAGCGTCCGGCCGATGTGGAACTGTACAATCTTGCGAAGCCTTTCGCCGAGAAGAAGGCCGAGCTCAAGTCCCTCGACGCCGTGGCGAACAAGGTGACCGTCTGGACGTGGGACGCCGCCAAGCTGAACGTCTTCCCGACGGTCACGACGAAGTCGCAGGCCGAGGAGTTTTACGGCTACCGCTACCTGCGGTGGGCGCTGGAGCGGAACCCCGGTAACGTCCCGGCCCAGGAACTGTTCCTGACGTTCGCCTCCGAGCGGGCCGTCGAACGGAGCAAGTTCGGGGTGCTGTCGAAGTCCGAGCCGGCGGCGTACCAGCTCCTCGCGGCGACGCCGTCGCCGATGCTGATCCGTCTGCTCGACCAGGCGATGAAGGACCAGAACACGGCCGTGGCGTTCGCCCTCGCGCAGGGGCTGGCCGACCGGGCGGAGAAGGCCGCGGTCAACCCGACGGTCGTCGAACTTCCGGACGGCAAGAAGATCGAGAAGCCCGCGGTGCTGGTGCGGGCGCTCGACTACCCGGAACCGCGGGTGCAACTCGTCGCCGCGATCGGGCTGCTCCGCATCCCCGGCCCGCCTTTGCACGGCAAGCAGGCCCGCGTCGTGGACATCCTGAAGCGGGCCGCCGGGGCCGAGCCGCCCGCCGCCGGCACCTCGAACACCGGCCGGGCGCTCGTCGTCGACCCCTCCGACATGCGGGCCGACCGCGTCAGCAAGTACCTCGTCGACCTCGGGTTCGTGACCGAGCGGTTCACGTCCGGCCGCGAGGTGATCCGCCGGATCCACCGGGCGTCGGACTTCGACCTCGTCGTGCTGGACCGGCACATCGCGAACCCGGAACTCGGCGACATCCTCGCGCAGCTCAGCGACGACGCGAATCTCGCCCGCCGGCCGGTGCTCGTCGTCGCGTCGACGGACAAAGCCGTGCCGGTGCCACTGGACCAGATGATCCTGCGGCTGGCCGGTCTCGTCGCGGTCACGGAAACGGACGAGCCCGCGATCACGCCGCCGTTCAGCATCGACCCGCGGAAGCCGCTGCCGGACGACCTGGAGAAGGAGAAGCGCCGCATCGCCGCCGCCCGGGACAAGGAGTTCGAAGGGATCTTCCTGTCCCGGCTCGCCCGGCTGAAGCGGCTGGTGAACGCGGCGAACCTCCCCGCGGACAAGAACCTGCAAGCCCGCCTGGACCTGCGGCTCCCGCAGTTCACCTGGGCCGCGATCATGGCCGAGTACCTCGTCACCCCGGAATCCGCCCCGGAAACGGTGAAGCGGTTCGAGGCGATCAACACTGTCGTGCTGTCCCGCCCGGAACTGACGGGGATGTCCGACAAGGTCAACACGGACGGCGTCGTCCGGCTGATCGAGCAGATTCAGACGAACATGGACGCCGAGCGGTTCGCCCGGCTCGACGCGATGCGGAAGCGGATCCCCCCCGCCACGCTCGGGCTCCCGCCGAACAGCGGCCGGGACCTGCTCCTCGAAGACCGGCTCGCGCGGCTCGTCGGGAAGAAGAAGGGCATGACCGTCATCCCGGAGCCGTACAGTCTCGTCGGGTTCGAGGACGACGTGAAGGCCGCGGTGCAGGACCCCGGCGCGATGCCCCGCGACCCGGCCGAGAAGCGGCTCGCGGCGAAGTACGCCGTCGAATGGCTCCGCCGCATCGCGCTGAACGAGGTGCCCGGCTACGACGTGCGGCCGGCCGAACCGGCGCTCAAGACCGCTCTTCGGGAGGACGAACTCGCCGAACCGGCGATCGACGCGCTGTCGCGGATTCCGACCGCGGACGCCCAGCAGGACCTGCTCAACGTCGCGCTGGCCGGCACCCGCCCGGCGGAGATCCGCTTCCGGGCCGCCGACCGGGCTCAACTCCACATTCAGGCGTTCGGCAAACTGATCCCGGCGAACCAGGCGGCCGCCATCGCCCCGGCCGCCGAGATGGAAAAGGTCGGGGACTTGAAGGGGAAACTGCTGGTCCTCCAGCAGATCCTCGTCGGCACGCCGAACGAGATCGTCGGGCTGATCCCGAAGTACCCCAACCCGCTGATGACCCCGCCCGCCGCCCCGATGCCGGAGCCGAAGAAGGACTGAGAACCCGATCCGAGTTCTGACCCTGTTTCCGTCGGGGTCAACGAGGGGAGAAAAGATACGAGGACGCTCTGCCCGAGTGGCGAGCGTCCTCGGTATTCTGCTCACACCCCGAGCCCGTCGCGGTACATCTCGTCGGTGAAGCCGATCAGCATCGTCTTCCCGACGCGGACCGCCGGGGCGCGGAGGTTCCCGGACGGCCCGATCACCGCGGCCAGAAGGGTCTCGTCGTCCGGGCGGGCGTGGGTCAGGTCGAACGTGACGACCTTCTTCCCCTTCGCCGCGATCACGCGATCCAGCCCCGCGATCAGCTTCAACGCCTCCGCCGGGCCGATCCGCACCTTGGTGGCGTCGACCGTCTCGCGGGCGGCCAGGTCGCACGCGCCCAGGTAGCCGCGGGCGCGCTGACACGTCTTGCACGACTTCCGGTCGTACATCCAGTCGATCGCCGGCATGGAGTCGTCCCCCGTTACTTGGCAAAGTCCCTGAGCAGCTGGCGGAACCGCGGGTCCTTGCGGATGGAATCCAGGTCGCGGTCCTGGGTCATGTAGCGGAAGTCGCGGTAGCCGAGTTCGATCGCATGCCGCAGTGTCGTCAGGGCGAGGTCCGGCTGCTTCAGCAGGGCGTACCGGCACGCGAGGTTGTAGTGGGCCGTGGGGTCGGCCGGCCGCAGCCGGACCAGTTGCTGGTCGACCTTCAAGCCTTCCTTGAGCAGCCCCTTTTCCGTGAGGTTGCACGCCTGGGCGCGGAGCACGTCGGCGAAGTCCCCGACCTTGCGGAGGACGGCGTCGAAGAACTCGAGTTCGAAGTCCAGTTGCGGCCGCTCGGCGAGGAGGGCGAGGGCCGGGGACGGCGGGGTCGGGTCGGGAGAGGGGTGGGGACGCTTGTTGGGGTGCGGCATCGGAAACCCCCGAAGGGATGATGGGCGGGCCGGCCGGCCGGGCACCGGGTGGCGGCGGACGGCACGTATTCGATTGTACCCCCGCCGCGGGCCCGTGCAACGCACGCAGCGGGAACGAAAGCGGCCGCCGGAAACACCGGCGGCCGGGCGTGCCTTACTCCTCGTCGTCGTCCAGGTCGTCTTCGTCGTCGTCGTCATCGTCGTCGTCGTCGTCCAAATCGTCGTCGTCGTCGTCGAATTCGTCGTCGTCGAACTCGTCGTCGTCGAACTCGTCGTCGTCCAGGTCGTCGAGGTCGTCGTCGAGGTCGTCGTCGTCCAGGTCATCGTCGTCGTCGTCGTCATCGTCGTCATCGTCGTCGTCGTCGAGGTCGTCGTCCTCGTCGTCGACGGCGGCGAACCGGAGGCCGGAGTCGGTCGAGGGCCGCCCCAGGAGGGGTTCCTCGGCCGCGTCGGGGGCCGGTGCGGCGGTGAGGCAACGGGTGAGCATTCGGGGGTCCTCGGGTACGGGCGGCCGCGGGGGCTCGGCGGGGAGCGGTCCCAGTCGTTTTCGGCGGCCGCGGGAAGAAACTCCAGTCCCAACCCCGCGACGACCGCGGGGGCCTATTCATCCGTCAACGGACCGGGGGAACGGCCCGGCCCGGTCATCACACGACAGCCCGTCCGGGGTCCGGGTTCAGGCGAAAAATCCCAGCAACCGTGGGCCGAAAGCCATCCGGCCGGCCCAAGGTACGGGGTTCTTACGGCCCGCTCTTTGGGGAGTCAAGTCACTTCCGCGGATTTTCCCGACCGGGTGTCCGGCCGCGAATTCCGGTCGTCCGGTCGCGCCGTAAGATCTGATTCTGCGGGCCGTTTCGCCCCGGATCGATCCTGGAGCCGTCATGCCCGACCCGACCGCCTCGACCGGCCCCGACGGCCCGGACCACTTTCTCCTCGCGGACTCGGCGAACCGACTCCCCGACCGCGGCCCGCGGTACAAGGAAACCCCCGCCGACCCCTACGCCCCGACGGCCGCAGCGATCGCCGAGCCGTGGAACACTGCCACCGCGTTCCTGTTCGTCGTGCTGGTGGGGTTCTGGGGCTGGCGGCTGCGGGGCCGGTACCGGCGGTTCCCGTTCCTGACCGCGTGCCTGGCCGTCCTGTTCGCCGGGGCCGTCGGCGGGACGCTCTACCACGCCACCCGGACGCGGGAGGTTTACTTCCTGCTGGACGTGATCCCGATTTCCGTGCTCGGGCTGGCCGCCGCGATCTACTTGATCGTCCGGCTGACGGCCTCCGCCGGCGGCGTCCGGGTCGGCGTGCCCGCGGCGGGACTGGTCGTCTTCTACCTGTTCGTGAACGGCTTGCTGTTCCGGGTCGTCGAGTTCCCGAACCCCAACCTGCGGGTGAACCTGTCGTATGCCTCGCTGGCCCTGGTGGTGCTGCTCCCGCTGGCGGGGATGTTGGCGTGGACCGGGTTCCGCAACGCCGGATGGGTGGCCGGCGGGCTGGTCGCGTTCCTGATCGCGTGGTTCTGCCGGCTCGCCGACAACACCCTCGCCGTCGACTGGCCGATGGGCACCCACTGGCTCTGGCACACGTTCGGGGCCGTCGCGACGTTCGCCCTGTTCGAGTACTTCTACCGGCTGGAAGGCGGCCCCGCCGGGGGCCCGCCCGCCGGCTGACCGCCGGTCACTCCGCGTCGCCGGCCCAGAGGAACTCGTTCTCGCCGTCCTCCGGGTCGAACGTGGTTTGCGTGTGTTGGCCTTTCGCCTCAATCTTCACCCCGGTTGCTTCCAGCAGCTTGATGCCGGCTTTCGTCAGGGCGTTGTTGGCGACCTCGAAGAACTGCAGGTTCTGGAAGTCCGGGCAGTCCGCGAGCAGCTTCGCCCCGGCGTCGGACAGGCAGCCGTTGCGGAGGTCGAGGACTTTCAGCGTCTTCAGCTTCCCGGACGAGACGAGTTCCTTCGCCCCGGCGTCGCCGACCGTCGAGTTGCGGAGCCGCAACAGCCGCAGCCTCGGCAGGTCCGCCGCACAAATCGCCTTCAATTGCTTGATCGTCAGGTACGGCTTGTCGCCGTGCTCCAGCCCGTGCGGGTGGCTGGAGATTTCCTCCAGGAACGGCAGCGGCTGCGCGACGAGCTTCTCGTAGGGGAAGCTCCACCCGTGGTCGAGCTGGAACACCCGCAACCGGGGCATCTTCAGGGCGAACAGCTTGTTCGCGACCGGCTCCCGGACGTGGGCCGAGATGCGAAGCTCCTCGATGTCCGGCATCTGCTTGACGAAGTCGTACACGAGGTCGCCGTCCATGTGGCAGCTCGGGTACTCGTCGGACGGGTCCGCGGGCCAGCCCCAGACGAACCGGCGGATGTGCCGGAGTTGCGGCCACCGGACGAGCAAGTGCTGCGAGGGCCGCTCGACGCCTTCCGGCACCGGGGGAACGCCCGGCTCGGCGGGGGCGTCCTCCTCGCCTTCTTCCTCGTCGTCGTACGCGAACGCGCCCACGAACAGGTTGTGGACGAACCGCGTCTCCGGCCCGGAGCGGAACAGCGCCCGCGCAATCGGGACGGACAGCCGACCGATGTTGATGGTCGTGAGCAACCCGCCCTGGAAGATGAGGTTCTTGCCGCCGGTGGGGTCGTTGTTCTCGGCGCGGTCCCAGTTGTTCTCCGTCACTTCGGGAATCGCCTTCGCCCAGTCGCCGAGCTTGTGCCGGGCCATCAGGTCCTTTTCCTTCGCGGCGAACTTCTTGCGTTCCGCAGAGGGCAGGGACGGGTCTTCGAGCGCGAGTTGCACGCGGATGAACTCGCCGCGGGGGTCGCCCTTTTCGGTGAGGAAGTCCGCGTAGGCCGACCGCGCGGCGAGGTCGTGCGGGTTCGCGATGACGGCCCGTTCGATCGCCTCCTCGTCCGACGCGGGGGCCTTGGCCGTCATCTCCACGTAGCCTTTGCCCGTCTTTTCGCGGATGAGCTTGTCCGCCTCGGCCTGGGCCTTCTCGGGCGTCGGGAACGACTTCGTCGACGTCTGCCCGGCCGTGCCGACCTTGCCGTAGGTCACGGTGAAGGACGTGCCCGTGACTTCGATCGACCAGAATTTGTGCGACTTCGCGTCGCTGAACTGGAACGTCCGCACGGCGAGCCTCCGCGGGGGAAAAGGGGTTGCTTGTGGCATACGCGGATCACGGCAAACCGGCAGCGTCACTCGATGTCGCCCTCGAACAGGCACTCGGGCATGTCGTCCTCGTCCCTTCGCCGACTTGAAAACCAGATCGACGACTCAGTGTCATGAAGACATCGTCAACGCGCGTATACTGAGCAAAACCACAAAGGCACTCAGCAGAGAATTCCTGATGCAAACTTCCTCGTTCAAGATGGATAAGTTACTGGCAGACGCAAAGCGGCACGCCTTCATGATCCCCCGTTTCCAACGGGAGTTCGTTTGGACGATCGGGCAGGTCAAGCTGCTGATCGACTCGATTGCCCGAAACTATCCCATCGGCTCTCTGCTCCTATTAGCTGAAACGGACCCTAATGACCCGCTGTTGAAGTCGCGTCGGGTTCAGGCCACTTTACGGCCTGATAACGAGCTGGACACAGCAGCGGAGGAGAATCTTCCCAATCAGTTCTACGTCCTCGACGGGCAGCAACGATTGACATCAATCGTGCGTGTTTTTCTCCAGGCGTCCCCTGACGAAGTGTTTTACTTTGACCTGAAGAAGTTGCGCGAATTCGGCGACGTGACTGCGAAAACTGATTGGTTAATCAAGCGGTCTCAGACTGCGAGACTTCCGAATCAGTACCTTCGATCAGATGTTATTATAGACCGGCAGCGGTGTCAGGTTCTCGTAGAGGAATATTTTGAATCGTCTGACGATGATCTGCGTGGGAACCGCCCCCTCCAGCGGGAGGCCAGTGCGCGGGTGAACAGTGTCTTCGAGACTATTCGCAACTACCAGATTCCCTATGTGGTGATTGATCGAAGCGAGTCGCTTGAGGGCATTTGCAGGATCTTCGAGACGATCAATTCGACAGGCACGCGACTAACGACGTTCGACCTCGCAGTCGCCCGCTTCTTCCCTGAACCCGATTTGCAGGCCGTCTGGGAGGAAAGCCGAAGGGATCACCCTACTCTCCGAAACTACGAAGTTGATGGTGAGCGCGTACTTCAAGTCGTCGCGATGCTCGATTCGGTCGCGCAGGGAACTGTAACTGAGGTCACGCGAAGCGTTCTGCTGAAGCTTCCAAAACCAGTTGTCAAAGAGCGTTGGGGGCCTGCTGTCGAGTACTTGGTCGCTGCATACAGTTGGGCCGAGAGTAGAGGAGTTGCCCGAGGCATTTTCCCGAACGAAGCGCTCATGGTTCCGCTTGCGGTGTTTTTCTCCCAAGCTGACTCGGTTTGGAAGCGGAGACAACCCGGCTATCAATCCTTACTCGACAAATGGTACTTTGCCTCGTGCCTTCAGCAAGGTGCTCGACAGGCCTCGAATTATCGGATCGCGGAAGCGACCGTCGAGCTCATGCGATGGCGGACGGTAGGCACACCCCCGAACGTTCCCAAAGTCTTTCTCACTCCCGATCAAGTTTTGTCACTCCGATCAACAGATGGGCGTTATCGCACGATCATGGCGTTTCTGCGGTGGCAACTTGGAACTGATTTGTGGACCGAGGAAGAACTCGACCCGATGACAGTGAAACATGATCACCACATTTTTCCGGCGGCACTCGCAAAACGGCACGGCATCCCGAGGCCGCTGCTTGACTCGGTGAGCAATCGCCTCCTCGTCTCGGCGGCCACCAACCAGATGTTGGGCGACCGACTGCCCCAAGATTATCTGGTGAAACTGATCGACGAGGCGCGTAACACAAGCACCCTCCGGCGGCGGCTTGAATCGCTCCGAAAGGCATGTATCGCTCTACCGGCTGATCGCGAGCAAATGATTCAGGCACTTGACATTGCAAATGCCGAGGCGTTCATACGAACGCGTGCCGAACTCATTTGCGATGCAATCGAACATGTCCTGGAAGATGCATTTGTCCGGACCGCAGGTGACGAAGAGGAGTAACGGGAAAACAGTGGGTGAGTACAACGGGTGCCTATCACGCCAGCACGTCTTTCACGACGTGCCCGTGGACGTCGGTCAGCCGGTAGTCGCGGCCCTGGAAGCGGTACGTGAGCTTCGTGTGCTCCATGCCGAGGATGTGGAGGATCGTCGCCTGCAGGTCGTGAACGTGGACGAGCTTGTCCGCGACGGCGAAGCCGAGTTCGTCGGTCTCGCCGTGGGAATAGCCGTGCTTTACGCCGGCACCGGCCAGGAAGACGCAGTAGCAATCCGGGTAATGATCGCGGCCGAGCACCTGCCCGCCGGCGGTCCGGCCCTCCCGGAACGGCGTGCGGCCGAACTCGCCGCTCCACACGATGAGGGTGTCGTCGAGCAGGCCGCGCTTCTTCAGATCGCGGATCAGGGCGGCGACCGGCTTGTCCATCGTCGCGCACTTCTTCGTGAGGCCGTCGCGGATGTCCTCGCCGGGGTTGGTGCCGTGGAAGTCCCAGCCCCAGTCGAAGAGTTGCACGAACCGGACGCCCTTCTCGATGAGCCGGCGGGCGAGCAGGCAGTTGTTGGCGAAGCTCGCGCCGCCGGGGGTCGCGCCGTAGTCGGCGATCGTTTCCTTCGTCTCGTCCTTGATGTTCATCACCTCCGGGACGGCGGTCTGCATCCGGAAGGCGAGTTCGTACTGCGCGACGCGGGTGGCCGTCTCCGGGTGGCCGAGGTCGGCGGCCTGCATCTCATTCAAGTCGCGGAGGGCGTCGATCGTCTTCTTGCGGGTGGCGCGGTCGAACCCTTCGGGGTCGGAGACGTACAGCACCGGGTCCCCCTGGCCGCGGCACTGCACGCCCTGGTAGACGCTCGGCAAAAAGCCGTTGCCCCAGACGTTCTGCCCGCCGCTCGGCTGGACGCCGCTGGAGATCAGCACCACGAACCCCGGTAGGTTTGCGTTCTCCGACCCGAGGCCATACGTCACCCACGTCCCCATCCCCGGCCGGCCCTGACGGTTGGAACCGGTGAAGAGGAGCAGTTCCGCGGGGGTGTGGTTGAACTCGTCGGTCTTCATCGACTTGATGACGCAGAGTTCGTCCGCCACCTTTTGCAGGTTCGGCAGCGCGTCCGACAGCCAGACGCCGCCCTTGCCGTACTGCTCGAACTTCCGCGGCGTGCCCAGCAGTTTCGGCACCCCGGACGTGAACGCGAACCGCTTCCCCTTCAACAGCGAATCCGGGCAGTTCTGGCCGGTGCGCTTGACGAGTTCGGGCTTGTAGTCGAACAGGTCCAGGTGCGGCGGGGCCCCGGACATGTGCAGGTAAATGACGCGCTTCGCCTTCGGCTTGAAGTGCGGCTCCCGCGGCGCGAGCGGGTTCTCGACGGCGGCCGGTGCGTTCAGCGACGCGAGCGCCGCCGCCCCGATGCCGAGCGACGCGGAGCCGAGGAACTGCCGGCGGGTTTGGGATTGGAGTTGGGTGAGGTTCATGGCAGTTTCGGTTGTGGGTTAGCCGCGAGGCGCAGCCGAGTGGGGGACTCCCGCGCTCGGCTGCGCCTCGCGGCTAACCGGGGAATACGCGGTCCGGTTGCCTTACCACCCCTGCGCGATGTCGAACCCCTTGCGGTACTCGCGGGTGAGCATCGCGTTCGCCTTCGCCAGGTCGGCCGTGCCGCCGGTGAAGACTTCCTTTTCCGTGTCGATCGTCAGCTTCGGCCCGACGCGGCCGACGGCCTTGCTGAGATCGACCTTGTTGTCCTTCAGGTGCTCCAGCATCCGGCCGAGGGCGTCTTTCGCGTCCTTGGTGCCGTCGAACGCGGTGATGTCCTTGTCGAACGCCGTCTCCGCGCCGAGGCGGTAGCTGATGTTCGCGAGGTGGCACAGCGACGCGGACAGGTGGCCTTCCTTCGCGGAGCAGTTCAGCACGGACGTCTTGTTCTCGCGGACGGCCTTCACGAAGTTGTCGAAGTGGAACTGGTCGCCGCCGCCCTTGAAGTCTTCGAGCTTCTTGCCGTCCAGGTCGTAGGCGGCCCCGGTGCTGTAGCTCGGGCACACGACGTACCCCTTCTCGCCGAACCAGACGTTGCCGACCTTCACGCCCTTGTAGTCCTTCGTGTCCAGGCCGCGGACCTCGAAGACCATCGGCACGTCGCCGTAGTCGAACAGGCAGAGTTGCGTGTTCGCCGTTTCGCCGTCGTCGACGTAGCCGAACCGCCCGCCGATGCTGACGACCGACTTCGGGAGCGTGTCCTTCTGGATGCCCCAGCGGGCCTTGTCCATCTCGTGGACGCCCTGGTTCCCGAGGTCGCCGTTGCCGTACTCCCAGATCCAGTGCCAGTCGTAGTGCAGTTGCTTCCGCTGGACCGGCAGTTCCTTCGCGGGGCCGCACCAGAGGTTGTAGTCCATCGTCTTCGGCGGCGGGGTCGCGGCGTCCACCTTGCCGATGCTCTTCCGCGGCTTGTAGCAGCTGGCGTAGGCGAGGGTGACCTTGCCGATCTTGCCGGTCTGGATGTACTCGATGGCGGCCCGCATGCCGGGGTTCGACCGCGACTGCGTGCCGGTCTGGCAGATCTTGCCCGTCTTCGCCGCGGTTTCCGCGATGACGCGGCCTTCCGCCACGTTGTGCGTCAGCGGCTTCTCGCAGTAGACCTGCTTGCCGGCCTTCATCGCCCACACGGCCATCGTCGCGTGCCAGTGGTTCGGCGTGGCGATCGAGACCACGTCGATGGTCTTGTCGTCGAGAATCTTGCGGAAGTCCTGCACGAACTTCGGCGCTTCGCCCTGCACCTTGGTGATGGACTCCATCGCCTTGCCGATGACGCCTTCGTCCGCGTCGCACACGACATCGATGGTGCAGTTGTTCTTGCCGAGGAACCCGCCGACGTGGCTCATGCCCCGGCCGCGGACGCCGACCACGGCGACCCGGAGGCGGTCGCTGGCGGCACCCTTGGCGTTGGCGGCGGCCTTTTCGGCGGCCCGGCCGACGGCGACATCCGCCCCGAGGGCGGCGGTGGCGGAGAGAATCGCGGAACGCTGGAGAAACTCACGACGCGAAAACGGACCCATCGAACGACTCCTGGCAGCGTGGAGGGAAGGAGAACCGGCGGGCAGAGGCGGGACAGCAATGCAGTCTACCCCGCCGCACGCGGCGCAGCAATCGGCTACGGGGGAAAGTGAACCGAAGCGGTGAGTTACCCCCGCTTCGGTTCACTTTCAAGCGGCTTCCCGAGGACACCTCAAGGATGTCCCCGCGGGCGTTGTAGGCGGCCTCGACCACGTTGGGCCACGTCTTGACGAGACGCCACGCTTGGTTGAGGAACGAGTCGCGTGCCCTACCTTTGCCGAGCAGGAAGACTTTCAACCCGCTCGCGTGAAGGGCGGCTTGTCCAAACCGAGACTGAGCCGGGGTGAGGGATGCCAAAGGCGAACAACGAGGTGACGGACGTTTGACATTTTATCGACAACCGTTCTCAGCACTGAGAAGCTCTGGATGCGACAATGAGACCCGAGAAGGCTGATCGGTCACAACCGCCCCGGCGACAACCTTCGTCGCCGGGGCAGTGGGAACTCAGTTCACCAGTTCGTCGGACTCGCCGTCGGTGACCGCGTCCGCGGCGGTGCCGGACGTAAGCACGAAGAACCAGTCCCGCTCGGCGGGCAGGCCGACGTTCGGACCACCGGTCAGGGTGTCGACCGACGTGTCGTGGGTCACCGTCGAACCCGTCCCGCCGGCCTTGAGCAGGTTCGTTCCGTTCAACCCGCCGCCGGACGTGAGGGCCGCGGTCCGCTGCTCGTAGGTCCGGTCGGTGCGGGACCACTCTGCCGCGACGGCGGTGAGGCCGGCGAAGTTGACGGCCCTGGTCGCCTCGGTGAAGTAGGTCACGGTGCCGCCGATCAGGAGGTCGCCGCCTTCGCCGCCGATCAGGGTGTCCGCCCCGGTGCCGCCGACGAGGATGTCTCGGCCGGCCCCGCCGTCGAGCAGGTCCGCCCCGGCCCCGCCGAGCAGGACGTCGTCGCCGTCCCGGCCGTACAAGAAGTCCGCCGCCGACCCGCCGACGAGGGTGTCGTTGCCGGCGAGGCCGTACAGGGTGACGGACCCGGTGAACTTCGACGCGTCGAGGGTGTCGGTCCCGGCCGTCCCGGTCAGCGTCACCTTCTCGACCCCCGACAGGGTGTCGGTCCCGAGCCCGACCAGTTGGGTAGCGGACGTGAAGGTGAAAGATGCCCCGGACTCGACTATGGTGTCGGTGCCGGACCCTCTGGTCAGGGTGTCGTTGCCGAGCACGCCGGTTAGGGTGTCGTTGCCGGCCCCGCCGTCAAGGGCGTCGTTCCCCGCCCCGCCCGTCAGGTTCTCCAGGTTGGCGACCGACCCGGCGGCGGCCGCAAGCCCGGTCGTCAGGTTGGCCGTCACGCCGACCGACCAGCCCGCATACGAAAGCCTGTCGGTCCCTGCCCCGCCGTCCACCTTGCCGCCGACCGACACCCCCGGTGCGAGCGTGAAGGAGTCGGCCCTGCTGCCCCCGGTCAGGTTCTCGAACCCGGCGAAGGAGAACCCGTTGACGGTGCCGGCGTTCGACCCGGTGACGGCCCACGCGGAGTCGGCGTTCGGCCCGGTGAAGGTGTCCGCGCCCGCCCCGCCCCCGAAGCCTTCCACGTTCTGGAACTTGCCCGTGCCGGTGGTCGCGCCGGTTTGCAGGTTCACCCCCACGGCGGTGGTGTACCCCGAGTAGGTGAGGGAGTCCGATCCGCCGCCGCCGTCGATCGTGCCGCTCACCCTGGCCTCGTCGGTGAACGCAAACGTGTCGGTCGCCGCCGAGCCGGTTCTCGATGCCGAAGAACCCGCCCGCCAGGCCGTCGACACTCCCGCGGCCGGCCCCGTTCACCAGCCAGTTCGTCGTCGCCGACAGGCCGGTGAGGTGTCGGAGCCCCCGTTCCCGGTGATCGAACCGGTCAGTTGAGCCGTCGCCGTCGTGAAGGCGAACGACGTCCCGGTGTTGCCGCCGATGAGGTTCTGCACATTGACGAACCCGCCGGCGACGGAGGTCACGGTCCCCGCATCCAGGCCGGAGATGCCGAACGAGTTGCCGGCGTCGGACCCGCGGATCGAGTTGGTCCCGGCCCCGCCGTCCAGTTTGCCCTCGACCGTCGCCCCGCCGAGGACGAACAGGTCGTTCCCGCCCCCGCCGGTCACCGAGCCGGCGACCGACCCGGTGGACAGGGTGAACGTGTCGGCCCCGGCCCCGCCGGTGAGGTTTTTGATCCCGGTGTAGTTGGTCACGCCCGCCACCGTTCCGGCGTTCGCGCCGGTCACGGCCCAGGCGTACCCGGCGTCTCCGCCGACCAGGGTGTCGGTCCCGGCCCCGCCGTTGAGCGTGCCGGACAGCGACCCGCCGTCGGTCAACGCGAACGTGTCCGCCGCGGTGCCTCCGGTCAGACTGCCGACCCGCGCGAAGGACACGCCCTGGGTCGAGATGCTACCGGCGTCGGGTCCATTCACCGCCCAGGTCGTGGCGACGTTCCGGCCGACCAGGGCGTTCGCCCCGGCCCCGCCGTCGATCGCCAGGTTGAAGACGCCCGTCGTCCCGCCGAGGGTGAACGTGTCCGTGCCGGACCCGCCAACCAGTCGCTCGATCCCGGTGAACCCGCCGGTCGCCCCGGTCAGCCCGGTCACCTTGTTCAGCGTCGCGCCGGTGCTCAGGGTCCAGGCGTTGGCACCGTTGTCCGCGACGAACATGTCGGCCCCGAGGCCGCCGTCGATCTTCCCGGTCAGGGTGCCGCCGGCCAGGGCGAACGTGTCGTCGCCCGCGCCGCCGGTCAAGTTCTCGACGTTGCGGAAGGCGAGAGAATCGAGCGTCCCGGCGTTCGCCCCCGTGACACGCCACGCACTGCCCGCGTCCCCACCGACCAAGGTGTCGGTTCCGGCCCCGCCGTCGACCGTGACCGACTCGGCGTCGACCGGGGTGACGAGCAGCGAGCCGAAGACGATGCCGGCGTCCGTGACGCGGAACGTGTCGGCGGCCGTTGTCCCGACCAGCGCCACGGCGTCGGTCCCCGTGCCGCCGTCGAGACGGACCTCGGTCAGCCCGGTGAGCGAGTCGGTCGCGGACAGGGTGTCGTCCCCGCCGCGGCCGAACACCCGGACCCCGGTCAGCGACGCGATCGGGTACGTCCCCTTGACCGCGCCGTTGACCGTGACCCGGACCTGGTTCGTGCCGAACTTGCTCACGACGATCGTGTCGGCCGCGTCGGTGCCGACGACCCGGAGGACACCGGTCGAGTTGGCGGGGGCGCGAAGGGTGACCGTGGCCGGGGCGGATGTCAGCAGGGCGTCGCCGTTGTCGCCCGTGTCGGTCACCGTGTAGGTGAACGAGGCCACCACCGCCCCGTCCGTCGTGCCGACGAGTTGGCCGAGTTCGTAGACCAGCGACGCCGGCGACCCGGTGAACGTGTCCCCGACTTGGACGAGAACCCCGCCGGTCGTCCGCAGCGTGCCAACCGCGGGCAGGGACGTGACCGTGAATGTCAGGCCCGCCGCGGCCGTCTCCACGTCGGTCGCCGCGAGGGTCGGCGTCGCCCGCAGGTCGTCGGTCAGGGTCAGGTCCAGGGTTGCCGGCACCTGGGGGGTCGTTCACCGGGGCCACACTCACGCCCACCCGGACCAGGTCCGACACCAGCGTGCCGTCAGTCGCCACCACCCAGAACTCGTCGTCCCCGTTGAACTCGTCGGCCGGGTGGTAGGTGAAGGTCCCGTCCGGCAGGAGGTCGACGGTCCCGTGCAACGGGCCGCTCAACACGAAGAACGCCAGCGCGTCGCCGTCCACGTCCGTCGCGGTGACCGACCCGGACACCGACTCTCCTTCGCGGGTGGCGACCTCGGTCCCCTCGGCCACCGGCTTGTCGTTGACCGGGTTGACCGTCACGTCTGGCGGAGCGACCGAGTGACCTGTCCCAGTTGCTCCCCGACGTCTGGGGCCAACAGCACCGCCCGATCGGACAGTGAACGTCCCCTTCGGCCCGCCACGTCCGCACGCGACATTCACACACGCCAATTCACCGGACGTTTAGTGCGCCGGTTAAAACCGGCGAGGAGTTGTGAATGCAATAGTCACACGGGAAAGGCCCAGCCAGCCATCCCGACCCCGAGTCATGCGTTGACGGTCGCAAGGCCGGCGGCGAAGCGTTGACGGGGGCACACGCGCGTCAGCCATCGAGCTGCGAAATCAGGTCCTCCGGGGTGCCGACGCCGTTAAGCGAGGCGGAAGGCAACACCGGCAGCGGCGTCACAGGCGAGCCGCTGTCGGATCCCGCGCAGTCGGAGACCCTGCACACGCGTGGAAACTCCTCGCACGGGAACCGGGGGGTCCCAACCTCACCCGGGGGCAACACGGGTCGGCCAGAGAAGGCCACAAGCCGGACGTCTGGTATGCACGGGGTTGGGAAGTCGGAGGGCGGCGTAGTACCGAAGAACCCGTCGAACAACGGTGGGCTGGTGCCACCGGCGGAGACGGGGGAGGGAAGGCCGTCCGCCAAGGGGAACACGTCCCGTGACGCTGCGAGCCGGACGCAGAGCCGGGGCCTCGCATCGACGAATCTGGAACGTGTGCGTGAAGTGGCTCGTCAGAACAGGAAGGCGAAGTTCACCGCCCTTCTGCACCACATCACCATCCCGCTGTTGTTCGAGAGTTTCTTCACGCTCAAGCGCGGGGCGGCTCCGGGCATCGATGGGGTGACGTGGGAGCAGTACGAAGCCGACCTCGAGGGTCGCCTCGCGAACCTGCACCGGCGGGTCCACACGGGAACCTATCGGGCGTTGCCGTCTCGGCGAGTCTTCATCCCGAAGGCCGACGGGCGGTTGCGACCGTTGGGCGTTGCGGCGTTGGAGGACAAGGTGGTCCAACAGGCCGTGCCGAAGGTTCTCGCGGCGATCTGGGAGGAAGACTTCCTGGGCCTGTCGTATGGCTTCCGGCCGGGACGCGGCCCGCATGATGCGTTGGACGCTCTCTCGGCCGGGCTGACACGACGGAAGGTGAACTGGGTGATCGACGCAGACATTCAAGGGTTCTTCGATGCCGTGAGCCATGAATGGTTGCTGAAGTTCGTCGAGCACCGGGTCGCTGATCGTCGGATCCTCCGCCTCATCCGGAAATGGCTGAGGGCTGGCGTGTCCGAGGACGGTCAGTGGTCCAAGACGGAAGTGGGTACACCGCAAGGTTCGGTGATTTCCCCGATCCTCGCGAACGTGTATCTGCATTACGTCCTGGACCTGTGGGTCAACCAGTGGCGGAAGACGAACGCCTCCGGCGATGTCCTCATCGTCCGGTACGCAGATGATTTCGTGCTGGGGTTCGAGCACCGCGGCGAAGCCGAGCGGTTCCTGGGTGAACTCCGGGAACGGTTGGAGAAGTTCGGCCTGCGTCTGCATCCCGAGAAGACGCGGCTCATCGCGTTCGGTCGCCTGGCGGCCTGGCGTCGGTGGCGTCGTGGGGAGGGGCGACGGGAGTCGTTTGACTTCCTGGGGTTCACGCACCGTTGGGTGCGGAACCGCCGGGATACGGCGTTCGTGCTGCGACGCTCGACGGCGAAGAAGCGGCTGCGGGCCAAGTTGAAGGAGGTGGGCGAGACGTTGCGAAGGTACCGTCACGCCCCTCTCGGACGGCAGGGTCTATGGTTGAGCCGGGTGGTGCGGGGGTACTTCGCCTACCACGCCGTTCCGGGAACCATGGCAGCATTGGAGTCGTTCCGGACGGGCGTCACCCGCCACTGGCTGCAGGCGCGCGGCGTCGAGGCCAGAGGGGCCGTCTGAACTGGGAGCGATTCCGGCCGCTGGTGGACTTCTGGCTGCCGCGACCCGTGATCTCGCATCCGTATCCGACGGTCCGCTTCGACGCCAAGCACCCGAGGTAAGAGCCGGATGCGGTAATTCCGCTCGTCCGGATCTGTGCGGGGGGCGGCCCGAGAGGGCCGTCCCTACCGCGACCGAATTTCGTTAAGTTTTCTCTCCTCCGAACGCATCACCGTTTTCTGACCCCACGAAAGACTCAACCCGCGGGTCGGGGCATGGGGAGAGGCAAAGATAGGACTTACGCAGTTGCCGCCGGTAGCGGTCGGAATGTCGGGTTCGTCAGGAA
>CAYUHJ010000045.1:0-31401 GCA_964444365.1 uncultured Alcaligenaceae bacterium
CCCCGCCGCTCGCCAGACCCCGCAGGACGTGCCATGATTCGGCTCGCCGTCGCGACCCTGCTCCTGGTCCCACCGGCCGCGGTCGCGCAGGTGCCGGTCCGCCCGCTGTCGCCGGCCAAGCCCAAGCCCTTCACCGGCGACATGCCCGGCTACACGAAGCAGGTCGTCGAGGGGTTCACCGTCTACGTCAGCAAGGAGGCGGCGGCCGCGGACGCGACCGGGTTCGAGCGGAAGCCGGCGGACGTGCTGGAACACGAACTGAAGCTGGTGACGAAGGCCCTGCCGAAGAAGCCCCTCGACTTCGCGCGGACGCTGCCGGTGTGGGTCGAGTGGGACGAGAAGATGCCGCTGCCGGGGAACCTCGGGTTCGCGTCGGCGGCCTACTTCGGCGGGCCGCAGGCGGGGCTCCTCCCGGACGGCCGCGACTCCCCGAAGTTCCGCACCGTCACGGTCCTCAGCCTGGCCCGGCTCGCGGCACTGCACCAGCCGCAAAACGACTACGCCGGGTCCGTGCTGCTCCACGAGTTCGCCCACGCGGTTCACGATCAACAGGTGGGGCGGGACGGCGTCGCGAACGTCGCCGCGGCGTACAAGCAGGCGATGGAGCGCAAGCTCTACGAGCGGGGCCTGTACGCCGGCGCGAACGAGGCCGAGTTCTTCGCGGAACTGTCGTGCGCGTACTTCGACCGGCTGCCGTACTTCCCGCGGAACCGGGCCGAACTGAAGAAGCACGACCCCGTCAGCTTCAAGATTCTGGACGCGATCTGGGCGTCCCCCGCCCGCCCGGACGCGGCGGCGGGGCTGCCCGACAGCGGGGCGAAAAAGTTCGACCTGACCGTGACCGTGACGGACGTGTCCCTCGGCGACCTGCTCGCCGGCAAACCGCTGACGGAAGAGGACGCGGCCGGGCGGGTCGTGGTCGTGCTCTTCTGGCACCCGCAGGACCCCACCATCCTGACGCGGGCCGGGCAACTGGCCGAGGAACTCGGCGGGTTCGGCGTGCGGGTCGTCGCGGTCAGCAAGGAGGAGTTCCCCGACCCGAAGCGGCCGAAGGCCGAGATGGACCGCCGCGGCGTCACGTTCACCGCCGTCGCCTCGGCCCTCGTCGCGGAACGCAAGAAGGAAGGGCTCGCGTCCCCGCCGGTGGCGCACGCCCTCGTCTTCGACCAGACCGGGGCCTGCGTCTTCCGCGGCAACGGGCACGACGCCGCGGCCCACGCCCGGCTGGCGGTCACGCGGAAACTCTTCGCCGAGCTGCCCAAGCCGAAGGCGAAAGAGTTCGTCCGGGTCGCGGACGCCGTCGCGAACGGCGAGCCGGTTTCGGAACTCCTGGCCGCGACGACCCCGCTCCTCGCTTCGACCGACCCCGAACTCGCGGCCGCCGCGAAGGCGGTGCAGGCCGCGATTCTCGGCCCGGTGACGGAGGCGCTGACCGCGGCGCAGAAACTCCGCAAGGCCGACCCGCTGGCGGCCTTCCTGGCGGCGGAAAAGATCGCCGCGGCGTACAGGGGCACACCCCCGGCCGCGAAGGCGCTGGAACTGGTCGGCGAGTTGAAAGCGGAGGCGGCGGTCGCGAACGAGTTGAAGGCCCGAAAACTCTTCGAGCCGGTCGCGAAGCTGGACCAGACGCTGTCCTGCCTGCCGGGGAGTTTCGAGCCGACCGCCGGGAGGTTCCAGATCGAGAACGCGACGGCGATTCAGAACCTGCGAACCGCCGTCGAGAAGCTGAAGAAGCAGTACCCGGCCGCACGGGTCACCGCCGAGGCGGAGCGGATCGCCGGGGTGTACGGCGTCCGGTGAGGGTCAGTTCAGCGGCAGGTGGCGGTGGCCGAACGTCTGTTCGTACTCGGCAGCCAGCCGGTCGAAGACGGCGTCTTGCTGGGCGGGGGTCAGGTCCCGGACCCGGACGAAGTCGAGGACGTTCAGCGCCATCCGCTCGTCGTCGGGGGTGTCGGGGTACTTCATCCGCACGGCCGTCATGCAGGCGGGCACGTCCCGGTTCAGTTCGTGGAACCGTTCGGCGACGGCGGCCAGGGTCGTCCGGCCGTCGATCAGTTCCGTGACCAGCGACTCCTTCAGGGCGATCCGCTCCGCAATGGCGTGCGTCCGGACGGACAGGTCGGCCCCGGTCGCGCGGTCTTCTTCGAGCTGGTGGGTGGCGTCGTCGAAACAGCAGAGGTCCGAGTAAGCGGCGGAGATCCCGCCGGGGTACGTCAGCAGGATGCCGACCGCGGTGAAGAAAGCCGTCGCGGGAATCGTGAGGGATCGCGTCAGGCGGCGCGTCGGGGTCACGGGAACCTCATTCGGGAAACAGTCATCCCGCAGGAGCCGGACGGGGCACCTGGGGGGCTCGCGGATGCGAGGGTCGAGGGTCCGACTCCGAGTCAGAACCCACATCCGATTCCTAAACGTCGTCGGGCCGAATTCCGGACACTGATTTTGTCAATCGGTCCTTTTTTCCGACCTCGGGGAACGGCGGGAAGCACCGTTCGGCTCGCCTGAGTCTGCGACCAGTCAGGCACACGGCAGGTGGGCGACACATCGGGACATTGTGAATCTGTACGCAAACCCCGGACCAGAACCCCGGTCCTTTCGTGTGTCTTTTTCAAGTCCATGACCCGCAATCGTTTGCGGCAGATGAAATCCTCTTCCCCGAATTCCTGTCCGACGGGGACCGCCCGCAACTGCGGCGAAACGCTACAACGCTGTCTGAGGATGCCGCGTTTCCGCCGGGGGATGAATCATGCACGCCGGGAATGGCGGCCTCGAACGCTGGGCGAACCCCAACACGCTCCGGACGGCCGCCCATGTCGTGATCGTCCTGGCCGGGTCGTGGTGGCTCCTCGGGCAGCTCGCGACGGTGCTGCGGCCGCTGCTGCTGGCCGTGTTTCTGGGCTACGTCCTGCTGCCGTACTATTCCCGCCTGCGGCTGTACGTGCCCGTCCCCGTGGCCCTGGGCGTCCTCGTCGGGGCGACTACGGGGTTGCTCCTGCTCATCGCCTTCGGCATGTACGTCAGCCTCAGCGGGCTGTCCGTCGAACTCCCGATGCTCCGGCCGCGGGCGGTCGGGCTCGTTCACGACGTGGCGAACTTCCTGCACGAGTACCTGCCCGGGGCCACGGGTTCCGTCGCCAGCGGGACGCGGTCCGCGGAGGAACAGGCGGCCGACAAGATCTCCGAGAACGTCATGTGGCTGGCCAACCTCGCCGCCCTCGGGTTCCTGGAGGCGGCGTCGGCCGGGCTGTACCTGATGTTCCTGCTGATGGAGTCCGGCAAGTTCCCGGACCGGGTCCGCGCCGCCTACCCGCCGGAGAAGGCCGACGAGATCCTCCACGTCTTCGGCCGGATCAACGCGGCGGTCATCCGCTACCTCAAGGCGAAGGTGCTGTCCAGCCTGCTCCTCGCGGTGCCGGTCGGGGCAATCCTCTGGGCGTGCGGCGTGAAGTTCTCCCTGCTGTGGGCGCTGCTGACGTTCGCGTGCAACTTCATCCCGTACCTCGGCAGCGTGATCGCGTACACGCTTCCGATCGGGTTCGCGTTCCTCCAGTTCGAGGAGCCCGGCCGGCCGATCTGGGTCGCGGCCCTGCTGACGGTCTGTCACGTCCTCGGGGCGGCGGTCGTCGAGCCGATGATCCTCGGCAAGGCGGTGGGCCTGAGCCCGCTGGTCGTCCTCGGAGCGCTGTCCCTCTGGGGGCTGTCGCTCGGCCTGCCGGGGATGTTCCTGGCCGTGCCGCTGACGGTGGTCGTCGTCCTGGTGCTGGACAACATCGAGGCGACCCGGCCGATCGCGAAGCTGCTGGGCGGGTGAGGGTCGTGGTAGTGGAGGGGGACTCGTCACCCAGAGGAGTGACGCAGTTGGTGTCTGGGAATCGCTTTTCTCCCCTCTCCCCGCTGGGGAGAGGGGTTAGGGGTGAGGGGAAAACCTTCACCCACTCGCAATCGCTGAAACGGGATGGAGGTTGACCCCTCACCCCCGCCCCTCTCCCCAGCGGGGAGAGGGGAGAAAAGCGATTCCCAGAACCCCGACTGCGTCACTCCTAACCCACGCTCGACGTCTCGCACTACGTTCCGCAGAACGTGCGGTAACTGCCGTCGTCGGGGGGCGGTTCCTGGTAGGGGTCCCGGCCGACTCGTGCGGCATAGTCGTACGGGGACGCGAGCACGTCGAGCAGGGCGTGCAGAACGGACAGGTCGTTCCGCTCCTCGGCGGCGGCGAGGGCCTCCTCGACGCGGTGGTTGCGCGGGATCACGACGGGGTTGACGGTCCGCATCGCGGCGCGGGCGGCTGGCACGGGTTGGCCGTTGCGGGCGAGTCGGTCGTGCCACCGCTTCTGCCACGCCTCGAACTCCGGGGTGCGGTACGGCCCGCATTCCGGCAGCGCGTCCGCCGAGAGGTCGCGGAACGTGTTGGTGAAGTCCGCGCGGGTCGCCTGCATCCACTCCAGCAGCGACAGGGCCAGTTCCGCGTCGGCGTCTTCGGCCGTCAGCAGCCCGAGCTTCTGCCGCATCCCGGCGAGCCAGTGGTGCTCGAACCGGTCGGGGTAGGCGGTCAGCACGTCCCTGGCGGCGGCGATGGCTTGCTGCGGGTCCGGGTCGACGAGCGGCAGCAGCGTCTCCGCGAACCGGGCGAGGTTCCACTGCGCGATGCCGGGCTGGTTGCCGTAGGCGTACCGGCCGGCGTGGTCGATGGAACTGAACACCGTGGCCGGGTCGTAGGCGTTCATGAACGCGCACGGGCCGTAGTCGATGGTCTCGCCGGAAATCGCGACGTTGTCCGTGTTCATCACGCCGTGGACGAACCCGACGAGTTGCCACCGGGCGACGAGCGCCGCCTGCCGGTCCACCACCGCGCGGAAGAACTCCAGGTACTTGTTCGGGGCGTCCGCGAGGGCCGGGTCGTGGCGGCGGATCGCGTAGTCGGCGAGGGCCCGCAGGGTCGGCTCGCCCCGGCGGACGGCGTACTCGAAGGTGCCGACGCGGATGTGACTGGCCGCGATCCGGGTCAGGATCGCGCCGGGCAGCGGGGTCGTCCGGTAGACGGTCTCGCCGGTGGTCACGACGGCGAGGCTCCGCGTGGTGGGGATGCCGAGGGCGGCCATCGCCTCGCTGATGACGTACTCCCGGAGCATCGGGCCGAGGGCGGCGAGGCCGTCCCCGCCGCGGGAGAACCGCGTCCGGCCCGCGCCTTTCAACTGGACGTCGACCAGCGTTCCCGAGGGCGTGCGGTGCTCGCCGAGGAGGATCGCCCGGCCGTCCCCGAGCATCGTGAACCCGCCGAACTGGTGCCCCGCGTAGGCCTGGGCGACGGGTGCGGCCCCGTCGGGGATCGCCTGGCCGGAAAAGAGCCGGGCCGCGGCGTCGGGGTCGAGACGGGTCAGGTCCAGGCCGAGTTCCCCCGCGAGCCGGTGGTTCAGCACCGCGACCCGCGGCCCCCGCACGGGTGCGGGCGTGGCCGGCGAGACAAGGTCTTCCGGCAGCCGCGAGTACGTGTTGTCGAACTGCCAGCCTACCATCCTGTCGCACCCCGGCGGAAACGGGAACCCGAGGAATTCTACGCACCGGGGCGACCGGGAGGCGGGAGCCCCGCCCCCCGGTGCGACAATGGCGGCCGGAGTGTTACTTGGACGCCGTCTTCAGCCAGAACATGTTCTGCTTGTCTTGGGTCTTGAACTCCGTCGGGGTTTTCCCGCCGGGCAGGGCGTAGATCAGGACGACGGTGTCGCCGTCCTTCTTCGCCAGCCCGAACGCTTCCGACTCCTTCGGCGTCGTGCTCTTCATGGTGATCTTCCACGGCTCGGCGGACGTGTCGAGTGCGTACTTCGCGGCGAACAGTTGCTTCTTTTCCTTGTCCGTGCCGATCACCTCGTCGGCGGTGAACTTGACCACCGCGCCGGCGATGCGGTCCTCGGGGATCGGCTTGCCGTCGGACTCGCCCTTCACGATGGTGTACCCGCCCACGAGCGGGGAAACGATGGGTTTGCCGGGCACCTTGTCGTCGGCGAACGCGGCCAGGGTCGCGACGGCGAGAACGGAGAAGGCGGTCACGGATCGCAGGGTCATGGGGGTGCTCCAGGGAAGGGAACCGAACCGGGGACTGTCCCGGTTCGGACGGAGCAACCGATGTGCCGCCCGTCACCCCACCCGCGAGCACTTCGCCCGGAGCAGGTGGTCGACGAGTACCAGGGCGACCATCGCCTCGCCCATCGGGACGAACCGCGGCAGCAGGCAGGGGTCGTGCCGGCCCTTGACGAGAATCTCGGTCGGTTCGCCGGCGCGGGTCACGGTGGGTTGCGACCGGGGGATCGAACTGGTCGGCTTGATCGCGACGCGGCAGACGATCGGCATCCCGGACGAGATGCCGCCGAGCATCCCGCCGTGGCGGTTCGTGGCGGTGCGAAGGAGCAACCCCTCTGGTCCCCTCCCCCCTTGGGGGGGAGGGTTAGGGTGGGGGGTAGAAGCGTCACCACCCAAGCCACCCCCACCCTCCCCCCTCACAGGGGGAGGGAGTAAGAGGTTCGCCGGCCCGTCTGGTCCCCTCCCCCCTTGGGGGGGAGGGTTAGGGTGGGGGGTGGGGGCTTCCCCTGTGGTGGAGTTTTCACCCCCACCCCGACCCTCCCCCCTCGAGGGGGAGGGGTTCTTCGGCCGAAACACGTCGTTCGCCGCGCTCCCCCGCATTCCTGCCACTTCAAACCCCGCCCCGTACTCGAACCCGAGCACCGCGGGCAAACTCAGCAGCGCCTTGCCGAGGTCCGCCTTGAGCTTGTCGAAGACCGGCTCGCCGAGCCCCGGCGGGACGCCGACGGCGACGAGTTCGCACACCCCGCCGATGGAATCGCGGTCCTTGCGGACCTCGTCGATGAGCGCGATCATGTCCTCCGCTTTGCCGGGGACGGGGCACCGCACCGGCGTCGCCTCCACCTGCTCCAGCGTGACGGCCGTCGGGTCGGGGATGTCAGCCGTCACGTTGCCGACCCGCGTGACGTAGCCGAGTACCCGCACGCCTTCCCGGGCCAACAGTTTCTTCGCCACCGCCCCGGCCGCGACCCGGCAGACGGTTTCGCGGGCGGAGCTGCGGCCGCCGCCGCGGTAGTCGCGGAAGCCGTACTTCGCGTCGAACGTGTAGTCGGCGTGGCCGGGGCGGTACTTGTCCGCGATGTCGCCGTAGTCCTTGCTCCGCTGGTCGCCGTTGCGGAACGAGATGCCGATCGGGGTGCCGTCGGTCTTCCCCTCGAAGACGCCGGACCAGATCTCGGGCGTGTCGGACTCGTCCCGTTGCGTAGTCAGCTTCGATTGCCCCGGCTTGCGGCGTTGCAGGTCCGGGAGCAAGTCGTCGACCGACAGCTCCAGCCCGGCGGGGCAGCCGTCGATGATGCACAGGTACCCCGGCCCGTGGCTGACGCCGGCGGTGGTGACGCGGAAGAGTTTGCCGAATGTGTTGCCTGCCATGCCCGGATCGTTTCAGGTTGGGGAGTTTCGAGTTTCAGGTCCGGAGTTCCGCCCCGCCGCCGCCGACATTACCTTAGTGGTATCGCCGGCCGCGTGAAACCTGCAACTCGAAACCTGACACCCGGGTTCCCCCCATGCGGAAGCTCCTGTCGCTGGTCGTGCTCGCCGGGGCGGCGGTCGCCGCGTACTCCCAGCCGGCCGGGGTGCTGAACTTGCCCCCGGAGCGGTACGGCGTCGCCGTCAACCTCGACGCCTTCCCCCAGAACACGCCGAAGGCCGCGCTCGGCTCCGTGATCCGGGCGGCGGAGAAGGGGAAGACGGACTACCTCGCCGCGCACCTGCTGGACCCCAAGTTCGTCGACGACCGCGTCGCGGAGCGGGCGTCGCAGTACTACGCCGCGGCCGAACGCGACCTGCGGGCCCTCCGGGACGTGCAGCGCAACGACGAGACCATCCCGCGCATCCGCCGCCTGCCGGACGACCCCGCCGCGTTCGCCGCCGCCGTCGGCCGGGAGGCCCAGGCGCGGGCGTTCAAGGTCGTGGCGAAGGACATCGCCGCCAACCTCGCCGAGAACCCCGACCGCGTCCGCGACCTGGCCAAGTTCCTCCGCAACGGGACCGTCACCGAGGCCGGCGACGCGGCGAAGTTCACGATCATCGACGTGAAGGACCGCGAAGTCTTCCTGAAGAAGATCGGCACGCAATGGGTCATCGAGGACCGGCAGGTCGAACCCCCGGCCCCGCCGATGCCGAAGAATTGATGCGGTGAGCGGCGGGGCGTCAGCCCGCCGTGGCTCCGGACCGACCCATCCCCTGTATCCGATCTTCCATTCCAACATATTCTGTACGGTGTCGTCAGAGCATTCACTGACGATCCCACGGCGGGCTGACGCCCCGCCGCTCTCCCGGTCCCCCTCATGATCGACCTGCGTTCCGACACCGTCTCGAAACCCACCCCCGGCATGCTCGCGGCCATGTTCGCCGCGGAGGTCGGGGACGACGTGTTCGGCGAGGACCCCACCGTCAACCGCCTCGAAGAACGGGTGGCCGCGGACCTGGGGATGGAAGCGGCCCTGTTCGTGCCGTCCGGGACGATGTCCAACCAGATCGCGATTCGCGTCCACTGCCGGCCCGGCGACGAGATCCTGCTCGAATCGACGTCGCACATCTACATCTGGGAGGCCGGCGGCCCCGCGGTCCTGTCCGGGGCGACGTGCCGGACGATCGACGGCACCTTCGGCATCCTGTCCCCGGCGCAGCTGGACGGCAAAATCCGGCCGGACGACCAGCACGCGGTCCGCACCCGGCTCGTGTGCCTGGAGAACACCCACAACCGCGGCGGCGGCACGGTCTACCCGCTGGAAACCGTGCGGGCCATCTCCCGGTGGGCGAAGGCGAACGGCCTCGCGATGCACCTGGACGGAGCCCGCCTCTGGAACGCGGTCGTCGCCAGCGGGGTGCCCCTGAAGGCGTGGGCCGCGGAGTTCGACACGGTGTCCGTCTGCTTCAGCAAGGGGCTCGGGGCACCGATCGGCTCGGCGCTGGCGGGGCCGCGGGACGTGATCAGGCAGGCCCGGCGGGTGCGCAAGCTGTTCGGCGGCGCGATGCGGCAGGCCGGGTTCCTGGCGGCGGCGTGCCTCTACGCGATGGACCACCACGTCGACCGGCTCGCCGAGGACCACGCGAACGCCCGGCTCCTCGCGGCCGCGGCCGCGGACGTGCCGGGGCTCACCCTCACCCCGGACCGGGTGGACACGAACGTCGTCTGGGTGGAGGTGTCGCCGAAACTCGGCACGGCGAAGGACGTGGCGGCGCGCCTGAAGGCCGCCGGCGTGACCGTGGCCGCCCTCGGCGGTCCCGTGTTGCGAATGTGTACCCACCTCGACGTCAGCCGGGCCGACTGCGAGCGGGCCGCCGGCATCATCCGCCGGCTGGCAGATTAATCGCCCGGAACGGGCGAACGCCCGTTGACCAGGTCGCGTGGGCAACAAATCGAGCAGAGAGAACCCGGCAGACGTGCTCGCCGGCGAGGAAGAACCGAGAGCGGGATACGAGAGTCGAACTCGTCTCACAGCCTTGGGAAGACAGTGAGGTGTCGATTTTCCAGCGTTTTTTGACGATGAACTGGCAAAAAGTTACCTATAGTGACCCCAGTTTTGCCAGTTCGATTTGCCAGTAACCGGGGTCAACACGATGCCACGCAAGCTGCTCATGGGGTTCGAGAAGGCCACCAACCGTTGGCGCAAGATGTACAAGGGCGAGCGGTACGAGGTGTACTGCTCCTCGCTCAACCTCCCGCCCGACCAGTGGACGGAACTCGGCTCCTATCAGGCCGCCAACGAGTGGTGGCTCGCGAAGCGGGCCGAGATCGACGGCCGCCCGCCGGCCCTGCGGCCGGACGTGGAAGAGGTCGTGGCCGCCCTGCGGCGGAAGCGGGAGGTTCTCGCCGACAGTGGGCAGGACGCCACGGACTACGACGAGGCGATCAGGGAGGCGGTCGCGGCCGCGACCAAGCCGCTCATCGACCCCCGCCGGACGTTCGCCACACCGGAGGAGGAGATCGACGCGGTGGTCCGGGCCTCGCAGCCCGAGGGGGACGGCGTGAACGTCCTCGACCCCCGCACGTCGGCGCGGGCCGCGTTCCTGGCCGCGACCGGCGTGGATCTGGCCGGGGTGGACCCGACCGTGCTGGAGATCGGGCTGGGGTCCGACTCCTACTGGCGGGAGATGTTCGCGGCCGCGAAGCAGGTTCCCGAGGACCGGCGGGTCGGCCGGCTCTTGGACGGGTGGGTGGTGCTGAAGGCGAAGAAGGCCAAGCCGACCACGCTGATCCGGCTCCTGGGCGTCAAGAAGGCGTTCGAGTGTCTGAAGCACGACGAGAAGGTCGTGTTGAGCGCCGACATGGCCGTGGACGTGCTGACGGAGCAGAGGGTGGAGGAGGTGTTCCACGCCCTCGACGCCGAGAACCGGAACGCGGCCACCAAGCACAAGAAGTGGGTGATCTTCAAGAGCTTCGTCCGGTACGTCGTGAAGAAGCGGCTCGTCCCCCTGCCGCTGAACTTGGACGACAAGTTGCTCTCGTTCGGGGTCACCCCGAAAGAGAAGCCGAAGCCGGTGCTGGCGGATGTCCGCGACTTCATCGCCGGGCTGCCGGAGCGCCTGCGGCTGTACGCGCTGCTGGCCGCGAACTGCGGCATGAACAACGTGGACATCGGCAAACTGGAGCCGCGCCAGATCGACCTCGCCGCCAAGACGCTGACGCGGAAGCGGGTGAAGACGGCGTCGTGGAAGGACGTGCCGACCGTCACCTACCGGCTCTGGGACGAGACGGCCGAACTCCTTCGCCGGCAGATGACAGCCGGCGGCCAGTACGCCCTGCTCGACGCCAGGGGGCAACCGCTCTACCTCGACTCGAAGGAGGGGGCCGGGGCCGCGAAACTGTACGACAAGATCAAGTCGTCCTGGCGGGACCACTTCGGGCGGGACGGGGCGAAGAAGTACACCATCAAGGACTTCCGCTTCATCTCGGCCGACATCATCAAGGACGACCCGCAGTACCGGGCCTACCGCGAGGCATGGCTCGGCCACTCCCCCAAGACCGTCGCCGAGAGGAACTACTCCTCGTCGGAGGACTGCACCCACGTCTGCGAGTGGCTGCACGCCCGGTTCTTCCCGAAGACTTGACCCGTACTCGGGCGTGCGCGTGCGCCACCGGCCGGAACTCAAGGCCGGTGGCGCACGAAGCCGGGGGACCGATGGGAGGGGTCAGGAGGTGGCGGGCGGGCCGCGTGCAACTGACGTGCGTCGGCCGTCCCTGCCGTGATCTGGAGACATCAAGTTGGGGGACTCAGCCGCCGGGCGATACGATTCAGTCGCCGTAAAGGACTCGGCAGCCTCAGTCTGCTCCGGTTCCGGGTCAGTGGTATGCTGACTCGCTGTGGTCGTTGCGTCGGACGAGGCCAAGGTTGACGGGGCGGTGTTCTTCGCCCGGCTGACGAAGCCGGTGACGAGGGTGTACCCCTGCCTGCGGGGGAGTTGCTCGTCCTCCGACCACCCCGCCTTGCACCGCAAGATGTACCACAGCCAGCGGTTCGGCTGGTTGTGGAACTTGCCGCGTTCGATCCGGGGCCGGCGGGGACTATTTAACCTATCCCTGGCGCACAATTCCGTGATGCCGGCTTCCAACCTCTTCATCATCGACTCGAAGTCCGCACGCCTGGGCGCACCTCTGGGGTAACGCATCCGCTTGCCGTCCGACCACCCCACGACTCGCTCTTCGACGTACTGTCCCCACCAGTGCAAGTTCGACATCTCGAACACCCACTTGCTCTGCACCCCCACGTTCAAGTGCCACTTCCCGTCTTTCGGGTGCAGCGGCATGCAGATCCTCGCATCGCGATCCCAGGACTTGACCGCCTTCCTGACCAGCTTCCGGTACTCCCTCACCTCGTCGGGATCGGGCTTACTGTTGAAGAAGATGATGAAGGTGACGAACCCCCAGTCGGGCTTCAACGCCTTCTTCTTGCGGTGGTACATCCGCCTGCACGCGCCGACCCCGTGCCGGGGACACTGCACGTCGTGGCAGCTTCGCAGGTACTTGTCGTTGGCGGCGTCGTACCACCCGCGAAAGTTCATCCAATCGTGGCGCGAGCAGGGTCGGGGGTCTGTCGGCGGCGGTTTCGTGCTGTTGCTCATGTGTGCTTCCCCCGCCGACATCCACCTTAAAGTTCTCCTCGGCCGGGTCACCTCGGACCATTACTCCCGTGGCCCGTCGCCGGTCACGACGACCAGCATGCCGCCGTCTGGTGCGTTCTTCGACTCGACCGCCTGCCGGATCGCGTGGGCGAGTGCCGGCTCCAAGTCCGGCACGTTGGCGAGCAGGGCGCGTCGAAGCTGCCGGCCGAACTCCAGGGCCACGCCGACGCCAAGGCGTACTTCCGGCTGCTGCTCGACGGGCTGGGCAAGGTCGCCGGGGCCGACAAGCGGGACGACCTCGCCGGGATTGCCGCCGAAGCCGCGTTGAAGGCGATGAAGGTGATCGAGGACCGGAAGATCCGCGACTGGACCGGGAACCGGGATGTCGAGAACGCCATGCTGAACGAGTTGGAGGATTTGCTGTACGTCGTGAAGGGCCGGTACGACATCCCGTTCAAGCCGGCCGACATGGACGAGATCCTGGCCGGGGTGATGCGGGTGGCCAAGCGGAGGGACGCGGCCCAGTGAGCGAGCGGAACGGCGACGACCGGACGCTGGCCGTGCAGTTCGGCCGGACGCGGATCGAGTACCGGCTGCGGTACGCGGCGCGGAAGACGCTCGCTATCGACGTTCACCCAGACCTGTCGGTGGTAGTGACGGCCCCAACCGGCAGCCCGGACGAGGCGGTCGCCGAGCGGGTCCACAAGCGGGCGGCGTGGATCGTCCAGCAGAAGCGGTTCTTCGAGAACTACCTGCCGAAGCTCCCGCCCCGCCGGTACGTCAGCGGCGAGGCACACCGCTACCTCGGGAAGCAGTACCGGCTTCGGGTGCATCAGGCCGACGCGGACGGCGTGAAGATGGCACGCGGCCAGATCAACGTCGGGCTGGCGGACGTGAGCAAGAAGGAGCGGGTGCGGCCGCTGGTGACGGGGTGGTTCCGGCAGCGGGCCGAGGCGGTGTTCGGCGAGGTGTTCGAGGGGTGCGCCGCCCTGGCCGAGCGGCACGACATCGCGGCGGACGGGTTCCAGATCCGCAAGATGTCGAACCGCTGGGGGAGTTGCACGGCCGAGCGCCGCGTCCTGCTAAACCCCGAACTGATCGTCGCCCCGCTGCCGTGCATCGAGTACGTCGTGGTTCACGAACTCGCCCACGTCAAGCACCACAACCACAGCGCCGACTTCTACCGGCTGCTCAAGGCCATGATGCCCGACTGGGAGCGGCGGCGGGAGCGGTTGAACCAGTGCGCGGCCGGGTAGCCGCCGGGAACACGCGCGGCCGGCCGCGATCCCGACGCGGCCGTCTACCCCTCCGTCACCCCCGCGATTCCGGGCGGGGGCGGCCGCCGTACCCCTCGGACCTCGCCCGCGTGACGGCGTTGACCAGCAGTTGACAGGCTTCGACCAGATTCAGTTCCTCGGCCGCCTCCAGCAGTCGGGCGAGCAGCCACCGCTCTTCACCGGAGGGGGCCGCTCCCGCACGCACCGAGCGGGCGAGGATGGTGATCGTCTTCGCGATGGTCCGGGCCTCGGCGGAAACGGCGAACATGTCGCCCGCGTCCCGTTCGAGGTAGCCCCGTCCGAACTCGATTGCCTGGGGAACCATATCTCTCATCTGGAACACCTCTGGTAAAAGGACGGCCCGCCCACCCGGTCGAGCCTGAACGGGATCGTAACCCGAGCAGCGTTCGACTCGGGGCCGCCGGCGGTCCCGGCCCGGTCCATTCGTCACCTGTCGGTGCGGACGAGTCGGAGGTGACCCTTGCGGGTCTGCACCGTGAGCGGACAACCTTCACTCCGAAACCAAGCGTTCGTGTGCTTGGTGAGTGACGCGAGCGCTTTCCCCATCGGGTCGGCATCGGCCCCGTACACGGCCTCGATGACATCCGTTTCGGACACGGACGGCTTTCCCCAGAGGCAGTCGATCAGGAGCCACCTCTTGTTAGGCCCGCAGTCGTAGTCGATGCCGCCCACCCGGACGCACGACGGCCGGTAAACCCCGTCGGGTCGGCCGAGCCGGTCCTGGCGGACGACCTTCTCGATCAGATCATCCACTTCCCCGATGTAGACCATCTTCGCCCCGGTTCTGGCGTCGGGGTACACCTCGACTTTGTCCAACTCGCACTGGATCACGCGGAGGAGCGACTCGGGGACGCGGTACTTGTCCGCGACATCCTCCAGGGGCAGAAACCCTTTCATCTCCACCAGCATCGCACTCTCCCTCGGGGACTCGGTTGCCGCCCGCAGTATAGGCAAATCCGAGAGAAATCCGGTTTGGACCGCCGGGGGACCGTGGGCGGCCCTGGATCGAGCCACGCGAGGTCTATCGTGGCCGTCATCGCCCGTGGGAACTGTCACCCCTTCGAGGTCGGCCATGAACGAGAAGACGGAGATCATCCGCGAGATGCAGGCGCAGGCCGAGGCCGCGCACCAACTCCGGTCTGCCGCCGGCGGGCTGGAGAAGTGGTTGGGCCGCGTGGTCAAGATCGGGTTCGAGCAGCGGTCGGACCCCCACATCCTCAAGGAGTGGATGTGGGTGGAGATCACCGGCGTGCGGGGCGGGAACCTGACAGGGTTGCTGGTCAACCGGCCGCGATACGCCACCCACCTCCGGTACGGCAGCGAGGTGACGTTCGCCGAGTCCGAGATCGTCGCCTTGTCGGAACCAGAAAGGCAATAGTCGAGAGCCGGGTCGGGGCCACGTTCGGTCCCAACCCGATCACGCTTCTCGAACCAACGGAGGAAAATCGTGAGCAACAAACTGGCTCTTGAGGAGCAGGCCCGCCAGATCGTCTGGGACTACCTGTGGGTCGATACCGAGGTGTGGGCCTTGCATGAGGGGATCGGGAACCACGACTGGAAGATCCGGCAGGAGAAGCTGCGGCGGCTTGATGAAGTCGCCGGGGTACTCGGCGAGGACCGCGTCCGCGCCATCTGGGCCGATGTGCGTGACGAGATCCGGCGCGAGATGGCCGACATGGCGCGGGAGGTTGTCCCGCACGACGTGGTCGCAGACTGGCTGGCGGGTCGGATGTCCGCCCGGCCGGCGATCCCACCCGAGTTCGTGACCTACGAGTGGCCAGACCCGCCGGACGCGCCACCGCCGAGTGTCGCCCAGGTCGAGTTCGACCCCGAGGAGCAAGTTCGGGAAGGGCTGGGCCGGGTTATGCGGGCAAAGCTGTTCGGCGAGCCGCTGTAAGGCCGTGTCGCGGTGGCCGACATGGCATCCGGTCGGCCACTCGGAGCGCGTTCCTCGGCCCCCGAGGATCATTGGCCGGCCGACGTGAACCGGCGATGGAGATCGAGGTTGACTTCGAGGATGTTGACCAGCGGCTCGCCACCGGCGAGGCCGGCCAGCGGCTCGAACGCGGCCGCGTCCAGCACCTCCACGACGACAGCCCGAATCCGTGTGGGATCATTGTTCGTTTTTGTCGCCCAGGCCGCGACGACGCGGTCGAGTTGCCCCTCGGCGTTCCGCCGGGTGATGTGCGGGTCCAGCCCGGACCCCGACGCCGTGACCGCGTCGGCCGGCACGCCGGCCTGCTCCTGGCGGGGCTTCAGTTCCTCCACGACCCGTTCCCGCAGCTTCGGGTTGTTCGCCCCCATGTTCGAGCCGCCGGACGCGGCCGCGTTGTACCCGGCGGCGGACGGGCGGGGGCGGAACCACTCGTCCCCCTTGAACTCCTGGGCGACCAGCCGCGACCCCACCGGCCGGCCGTCCGGCCCGGCGACGAGGTTGCCCGAGGCGGTAGTCGGGAACGCCGCCCGGCCGACCGCGAGAACCGCGAGCGGGTACAGGACCGAGCCGACCACGACCGTCAGCCCCAGTAGCAGGAGGTTGGCCCGAATATGCTTCGTCATGTTCGATTCCCTCTCAGGCGATGCCGAGCGTGGCCAGGGCCACGTCGATGAGCTTGATGCCGACGAACGGTGCGACCACCCCGCCCAACCCCCACACCAGCAGGTTCCGCCGCAGCAGGGCGTCGGCCCCGACCGGGCGGTAGGTCACCCCCTTCAGGGCGACCGGGATCAGGCAGGGGATCACGACCGCGTTGAAGATCACCGCCGACAGGATGGCCGACGTGGGAGAGGCGAGGTTCATGAAGTCGAGCGCCTTCAGCCACGGCAGCGTGCCGGCGAACAGGGCCGGGACGATGGCGAAATACTTGGCCACGTCGTTGGCGATGCTGAACGTCGTCAACGCGCCACGGGTCATGAGGAGTTGTTTGCCGACCTCCACGACCTCGATCAGCTTGGTCGGGTCGCTGTCGAGATCGACCATGTTGCCGGCCTCCTTCGCCGCCTGCGTGCCGCTGTTCATGGCCACGCCCACGTCGGCTTGAGCGAGTGCCGGGGCGTCGTTCGTCCCGTCCCCCATCATGGCCACCAGCTTGCCGGCCGCCTGCTCCCGGCGGATGTACGCCAGCTTCGCCTCCGGGGTGGCCTCGGCGATGTAGTCGTCCACCCCGGCCTGGGCCGCGATGCTCTTGGCGGTCAGCGGGTTGTCCCCGGTCACCATGACCGTGCGGAGGCCCATCTTCCGCAGGCGCTCGAACCGCTCGCGGATGCCCGGCTTCAGAACGTCCTCCAGCACGACGACGCCGGCAATGCGGTTCCCCTCGGCCACCAGCAACGGCGTGGCCCCCTGACCGGCGACGGTGTCCACCTGCGCCTTCAGCCCGGCCGGGACGGTCCCGCCCTGCTGCGTGACGTACCGGATGACGGCGTCGGTCGCCCCCTTGCGGACCGGCTCGCCGCCGGCCACGTCGATGCCGCTCATCCGGGTCTGGGCCGTGAACGGGACGAACGTCGCGCCGGCCGGCGGCTCGGCCGACGCCGGGGTCACGCCGGGCGTGCGCCGGTACAACTCCACGATGCTCCTTCCCTCGGGGGTGTCGTCCGACGCCGAGGCCGTCGCCGCCAGTCGCCCCACCTCGGCGGCACTGTACTCGCCGGCCGGGACGAACTGGGTGGCCCGGCGGTTGCCCATCGTGATGGTCCCGGTTTTGTCGAGCAGCAGGGTGTCCACGTCACCGGCCACCTCGACCGCCTTGCCGCTTTTGGCGATGATGTTCGCCCGCAACGCCCGGTCCATGCCGGCGATCCCGATGGCCGCGAGCAACGCGCCGATGGTGGTCGGGATGAGGCAGACCAGCAGGGCCACCAGCGTCGGCACGTCGGTCCCCAGCCCGGCGTTGCCGGTGTACTCCTCGGCGTGCCGGGCGAGCGGCCAGAGGGTCGCCGTGACGATCAGGAAGATCAGGGTGAACGCCGCCAGGACGATGGACAGAGCCACCTCGTTCGGTGTCCGCTGCCGCTTCGCCCCTTCCACCAGGGCGATCATCTTGTCGAGGAACGACTCGCCCGGCTGCACGGTGACCCGGACGAGGATGGCGTCGGACAGCACCCGCGTGCCGCCGGTCACCCCAGAGCGGTCGCCGCCGGCCTCGCGGACCACCGGGGCCGACTCGCCGGTGATGGCCGACTCGTCCACGGACGCCACCCCCTCGACTACCTCGCCGTCCGCCGGGATCACCTGCCCGGCCTCCACGATCACCAGTTCCCCCGTCCGCAGTTCGGTGGACGACACAGTTTGAACGAACGAGCGCGGCTCGCGGAGCCAGGAGGTCAGCGTACCGGGAGGGACACGGCTGGTGTCCACTACCGCGAGCCGGTGGGCCGGGGTGTCCTGCCGGGTCTTCCGCAGGGCGTCGGCCTGGGCCTTCCCCCGCGCCTCGGCAAGTGCCTCGGCGAAGTTGGCGAACAGGACGGTGGCGACCAGCCACACGTCCAGGGCGATCAAGTAGCCGAGCGTGGCCTGCGTGGAAGACGGGTCGAACGCCTTCACCGCCGTGTACAGGATCGACAGCAGTGTGCCGACCTCGACCACGAACATGACCGGGTTCTTCCACAGCACGTCCGGCCGCAGCATGACCACCGCCCGGCGGGCGGCAGCTTTCAACAAGTCGGGTGCGAACAGGCTCTGCTTGCGGGCCGCCCGGCGGGCGAACTTCGCCTGGGCGTATTCGTCAACCGTCGTGGACACGGGAACCTCCAAAGGGTGTGAGACAAAGCATGAGCGGCCGAACGCGGACCCGGCCCGGCCTTCCGCCCTCACCCCGTGAGCGAGAGGTGTTCCGCCACCGGGCCGAGGGCCGCGACCGGCAGGAACAGGAGCGCGCCGACGAGGACGACGGTCCCCAGCAGCACCAGCCCGAACGTGACGGTGTCGGTGCGGAGTGTGCCGGCGGTGAACGGGGTCCGCTTCTTCGCCGCCAGGGACGCGGCCAGGGCGATGGGGGCGATGATCGGGACGAACCGGCCCAGGATCATGACCAACCCCGTCGCGATGTCCCACACGACGGCCCGCCGGTTGGCGTCCGCCTTCTCCGGGTTGGCGAAGTCGGCTTGCGTGCCGACCGTGTCGGCCAGCCCCTCGAACCCCGACCCGTTGTTGGCGGACGCTGACGTGAACTCGTACAGCATTTCGCTCAGGCCGTGCGGGCCGGGGTTGTTCGTCGCCCCGGTCCCCCAGTCGCTCACGGCCGCCAGCCCGGTCGGGGCCAGGATCAGCAGCGGGTGGATCAGGAGGGCGAGCATGGCCAGCTTCATCTCGCGGGCCTCGACCTTCTTGCCCAGGTACTCCGGGGTGCGGCCGACCATCAGCCCGGCCAGGAACACGGCCACGATCAGGTACACCAAGAAGTTGATCAGGCCGACGCCGACCCCGCCGAACACGCAGTTCAGCCACATACCCGACAGCGGGGTCAGCCCGGCCAGCGGGTTGAGGCTGTCGTGCATGCAGTTCACCGACCCGTTCGACGTGCAGGTGGTGGCCGCCGCCCAGGTCGGCCCGGCGGACGGCCCGAACCGGAGTTCCTTCCCTTCGAGGTTGCCTGCCGACTGGTCGATTGGCAGCCCCGCGAGGCCGGGGTTCGGCTTCAGGGTGTCGGTGGCGATGCCCCAGCCGGTGAACGCCGCCAGGAACAGCAGCATGACGGCGAAGACCACCCGCGCCTGCCCGTGGGCCTTCAGCATCCGACCGAACATGACGACGCACGCCATCGGGACGAGCAGGATGCAGGCGTTCTCCAGCACGTTCGTCCAGGCCGAGGGGTTCTCCAGCGGGTGGGCCGAGTTCGTGCCGAAGAACCCGCCCCCGTTCGTCCCGAGTTGCTTGATCGCCACCACGGCCGCGACCGGGCCACGGGCGACGGTCTGCTCGCCGCCGTCCAGCGTGGCCACCGTCGCGGCCCCGTCAAGGGTCATCGGCACGCCGCCGGCCACCAGCAGCACCGCCACGACGAGCGACAGCGGCACGAACACCAGGGCCACGCCCCGCCACACGTCGAGGTAGAAGTTCCCCAGGTGGGCATCGCCGCGCAGCCCACGGATGACGGCCAGGAGCGCGCCCAGGCCGATGGCGGGGCCGACGAACTGCTTCCAGCAGACGAAGAACAACTGGCTGAAGTAGCTCAGGTGGACTTCGCCCGCGTAGTGCTGGAGGTTGGTGTTGGTCAGGAACGACGCGGCCGTGTTAAAGATCGTGGTCGGGGCCAACGCACCCTTGTGGTCGGGGTTCAGCGGCAGCACCGGCTGGAGGGCCAGCACCGCGAACCCGGCGACGAACGCGACGGCGTTGAACCCGAGCAGCGAGAAGCAATACTGCTTCCAGTCCTGCGGCCCGGTGTCGAGCAGTCGTTCGACGCGGTTCCCGGCGGGCCGGTCCAGCACGCGGGCCATGAAACGCCCGAGCGGGACCGACAGGCCGGCGGCGAGGCCGACGACGAGCAGGGGTAATAACCACATGGGTGGGTGACTCCTCAGAACCATTCCGGCCGCAGCAGGGCGACCAGCAGGTAGGCCAACAGGAACACGGTGACGGCGGCGGTGAGCCAGAGCATGGCGGCCTCCTCAGACGCGGTCGCAGAAGCGGACGAACAGGGCCATCAGGCCGAGGGCCAGCAGCCCCAGCCCGGCCATCGCCGGGAGCCAGACGGACGGGTCCATGATCGCCTCCTTGTGGTCGGGACGGCGGTGGCCCATCGCAGCCGACGTGCCGTGTTTCGACACGCCGGCGGAAGTGCTTGGAAAGACAGCGGTTGAGGGCAACAGACCTGCTTGACGGGGTGGCGGGAACTCGGGCAGAATGCAGGGCGCACCTTGCAGATTGCAATCCGCTCACACCTCGTCGTGCGCGGCCGCCGGGCCGGGCGTCCCTGCGAACCGCCGGCCGAACAAGGAGTTCCGCCCCGGCCGACGCGGGACGCGCCGTCCGGCACGCCCGTCGCGTTAGGCCGGTGCGGGCGGACGGTGCGTGTCACCGGGGAGGCCGGCCGTTGAACCTGCTCATCGTGGACGACGAGACGAGCCTGCGGCGGACGCTCAGGCTCACCCTGGAGAGCATGAAGCACCACGTCACCGACGTGGCGGCGGGTCCGCCCGCCCTGGCCGCGCTCGCCCAGGAGCGGTTCGACCTCGCCTTCCTCGACCTGCGGCTCGGCCGCGAGTCCGGCCTCGACCTCCTGCCGCAGTTCCAGGCGGCCGCCCCAGGCGTCGGGGTGGTGGTGATGACGGCGTTCGCCGCCATCGACACCGCCGTCGAGGCCATGCGGCGCGGGGCGTTCGACTACCTGCCCAAGCCGTTCACCCCCGAGCAACTGCGGATGCTGCTCGTTCGCTGGGAGCAGGTGCGGGGGCTGCGGACGGAGGTGAGTGACCTCCGCGAGCAGGTGCGGACGGCCGTGCCGGATGTCGATCTCCGCAGCGAAGAACCCGCCGTCCGGGCGGTGCTGGACGTGGCCTTCCGGGTCGCCCCGACCGACGCGGCCGTCCTGATCCGGGGGGAGAGCGGCACGGGCAAGGGGGTGCTGGCGCGGGCGATCCACGCCCGCAGTCGGCGGGCCGGCCGGGGGTTCGTCACCGTCCACTGCCCGAGCCTGTCGTCCGAGTTGCTGGAGAGCGAGTTGTTCGGCCACGCGCGGGGGGCGTTCACCGGGGCCGTCGAGGCGACCGAGGGGAAGGTCGCGGCGGCGGACGGCGGGACGCTGTTCTTGGACGAGATCGGCGACTTGCCCCTGCCACTCCAGCCGAAGCTGTTGCGGTTCGCACAGGAGAAGACCTACGAGCGGGTGGGCGAGGCCCGCACCCGCACGGCCGACGTGCGCGTCCTGGCCGCGACGAACCGCAACCTCGAAGCCGACGTGGCCGCCGGCCGGTTCCGCGAGGACTTGCTGTACCGGCTGAACGTGATCGAGGTCGTCCTGCCGCCCCTCCGCGAGCGGAGGACGGACCTCCCGGCGGTGGCCCAGCACCTCCTGACCTTCTTCGCCCGGCAGACCGGGAAGGAAGTCCGCCGGTTCACCCCGGAGGCGCTGGCCGCGATCAGCCGCCACCCGTGGCCGGGCAACCTCCGCGAACTGCGGAACGCGGTGGAGCGGGGCGTGATCCTCACCACCGACGACGAGGTCGGGCTGGCCCACCTCCCGGTGCAGGTGGGCAGTCCGCCGACCGCCGCCCGCGTCGAGGTCGGCGGGCCGGTCACCCTGGAGGCGTTGGAGAACGAACACGTCCGCCGGGTGTTGACCTCGTCGCCGTCGCTGGAGGCGGCCGCCGAGACGCTCGGCATCGACCCCAGCACGCTGTACCGCAAGCGGAAGAAGCTCGGCCTATGACGCTGTCCCTTCGACAACGCATCCTGCTGACGGTCGCCCCGCTCCTGCTCCTGCTCGCCGGGCTGGGCGGGACCGGGGCCGTGCTGCTCGTCCGGCTCGGCCAGCGGAGCGACGCCATCCTCCGCGAGAACTACGACAGCGTGCGGGCGATGGACCGGCTGAAACTGGCCGTGCTGGCGGACGACCGGGCCGAGATCGACGCGCAGTTCGAGATCGAGAGAAACAACGTCACCATCCTGCCGGACGAGCCGCGACTGGTCCGCGAACTCGGCGAGGCACTGGACCGCTACCGCACCGACCCGCGCGGGCGGGGCGAGGTGTTACGCCTCGCGGACGCCATCCGCGACCTGAACGAACACAAGATGCAGGCGGCGAGCCGGGACGCCCGGCACACGGCCCGCGTGTCGGCCGTGGCGTTCGCCGCCGGGGTTGTCGCCTCCCTCCTGCTGGCGGTCGGTGCGGTCTGGTGGCTCCAGCGGGCCATCCTCGAACCCGTCCGGGCGGTCACGGCGGCGGCCACAGCCATCGGCGGCGGGCAGCTTCACCTCATGGTCCCCGTTCAGACCCGCGACGAGGTCGGGCGGCTGGCCGAGGCGTTCAACGCTATGACCGCGAAGCTGCGGGCGTACCGGCAGACGGACACCGAGCGGTTGCTCCGCGCCCGGCAGAGCGCCCAGGCGACCATCGACTCGTTCCCCGACCCGGTGGTGGTGATCGACACCCTCGGCCGGGTCGAGACGGCCAACCCCGCCGCCCAGCGTCTACTCGGGGTCCGGCCGCCGGCGGACGGGGAGGTCCGAACCGTCTGGGGGCCGCCCGAGTCGATCCGCGCCCAGGTGGAAGAGGCCGTGCGGCAGCAGCGGCCGGTGCTGACCGACGCCTTCGACCGGGCGGTGACGTTCCACCTCGGCGGCGAGGACCGGGCTTACTTCCCGCAGGTGCGGCCGATCCGGTCCCCGGACGGGGAGCCGCTCGGGGCGGCGGTGGTGCTGAACGACGTGACCCGGTTCCGGCTGCTCGACCGGCTGAAGTCCGACTGGGTGGCGACCGTCAGCCACGAACTCAAGACGCCGCTCACCAGCGTCCGGCTGGCCGTGCATGTGCTGCTCGAAGAGGTCGTCGGCCCGCTGGAGCCGAAGCAGGTGGAACTGCTGGTCGAGGCCCGCGAGAACACGGAACGGCTGCTCAAGCTGATCGAACACCTGCTCGCCCTGGCCAAGCTGGAGGACGGCCGCGAGCGACTGGACATCCGGCCGACTGACCCGGCCGAACTCCTCCGGGCGGCGGCGGACGACGCGGCCGCGCGGGCGGACGACAAGCGGATCGCGGTCGTGGTGGAGGCCGCCCCCGACACGCCGGCGGTGGCCGTGGACCCCGTCCGGTTCGGGCGGGCGTTGAACAACCTGCTTGACAACGCCGTCGCATACACCGAGCCGGGCGGCACGGTGACGCTCTCGGCCGCGCCGGCCGACGACGGCCGCGTCCGCCTCGCCGTCCGCGACACCGGCATCGGCATCCCGGCCGACGCCCTGCCGCACGTCTTCGACCGCTTCTTCCGCGTCCCCGGCCGCGACCGGACGCCGGGGACCGGCCTGGGGCTGGCCATCGTCCGCGAAATAATCGCGAGCCACGGCGGGGAGATCGCCTGCGAGAGCGAGCCGGGCCGGGGGACGAGATTCACGATCACCCTGCCGGCTGCGGGGGAGGGGTTATGATGGCCGACGCCGACCGCCCCCGGCCGGAACACTTCCTGGGCCTGATCCGCCGCCAGCAGCGGGGCCGGCTGAAGGTGTACCTGGGGTTCGCCCCCGGCGTGGGGAAGACATACGAGATGCTGCAAGAGGGGCAGCGGCTAAAGCGGCAGGGCGTGGACGTGGTCGTCGGGGTGGTGGAGACACACGGCCGGGCGGACACCGCCGCCCAGGTCGGCGATCTCGAACAAGTGCCGCGCCGCCGGGTCGAGTACCGGGGCGTCGTCCTCGAAGAGATGGACACCGACGCCGTCCTGGCGCGGAAGCCGACCGTCGCCCTGGTGGACGAACTCGCCCACACCAACGCCCCCGGCGGGCGCAACGAGAAGCGGTATCAGGACGTGGAGGAGTTGCTCCGGGCCGGCGTCCACGTCGTCACGACGATGAACGTCCAGCACCTCGAAAGCCTGTACGACGTGATCGAGCGGTTCACCGGGGTGCGGGTCAAGGAGCGCGTGCCGGACCACGTCCTGGCCGGGGCCGACCAGATCGTCAACGTGGACTTGCCGGCCGAGGACTTGCAGGAGCGGTTGCGGCAGGGGAAGGTGTACCCGGCCGAGCGGGTGGAGAAGGCGCTGGCCCACTTCTTCACGGCCGAGAACCTGAGCCGGCTGCGGGAGATCGCCCTGGAGGAGATCGCGGCGGCACTCGACCGCCAGCGGCAACGGCGGGGCGGGCCGGCCGACAACGGGTCCGACCGTGTGATGGTGTGTCTCAGTTCGCGGAGTCCGAACGCCCACCGGCTCTTGCGGAAGGCGGCGCGGCTGGCCGACCGCTTCACCGCCCCGTGGTACGCGGTGTACGTCCAGACGCCGGCCGAGCGGGCCGAGCGGGTGGCGGCCGCGACCCAGAGGCAGGTGGCCGACTCGCTCGCCCTGGCCCAGCAACTGGGGGGCATCCCGATGCAGTTCACCGGGCCGAGCTTCGAGGCGGCGGTGGCGGCGTTCGCGGCCGAGTACCGGATCACCCACGTCGTGATGGGCCGGTCGCAGCGGCCGTGGTATCAGCGGTGGTTCGGCCAGACGGCCCTGGACCGGCTCCTCCAAACCGTCCCCGGCGTGGACGTGACTCTGGTGGATGTCCGGTAGGACGCCGGGCGGGCGTGAGGTCAACGACAGACGGGGGGCTGGGTCGGCATATGGCGGTGTCTCACCGCTGTCAGAGGCCGCACATCCCCTGGCACTCGCCGACGGCCATCGGGTCGATGGTGCTTGGGGCCAGGGCGTCGAAGTCGATGACCGGCAGCGGCACGCAGGTGCGGTGGACGAAAAGTTCTTGGCGGAACCCACGGGTTGCCACGCTGCTTTTGTCCCGCAGGGCGGCGTCGATCTCCACCGCCCGCGCCCACCCCTCCGGGTCGGTCCTCTTCAGGTGCGCCCACGACTGGTTGGTCCGAAAGGGGCAGAACACGCAGCTACTCTTCGGCACGGCGTGGGGCAGCCGGTCCCGCAAGTAGTTGACGCAGTCCGTGCGGGACCACCCCATGTCGATCAGCGGGTACACCGGGACCGTGTGCCGCACGGCCGCGAACCGCTTCTTCGCCCGTTCCGCCCGAGCCGCCTCGTCGGTGCTGATCCCGAAATACTGGTAGATGATCGTGTCCTTCGGCACACGCTGGCGGGGCTTGAGTCCGAGCAGTTCCCTTCGGATCGCCCGGTTCACCACCTCGATCTTGTACTCGGCCGTGCATTGGCGGCGGACCATCCCGACCTTCCCCTCGGCGCTCTTGGTGAAGGCCGGGATCGAGACGAACCGCTGGCCGGTCGAGTTCCGGCCGTGGATCAGGTCGTCCCCGAGTCGGCCGGTGGACCGCACCCAGATCTCGGGAGTGGCGAGCGACCGCAGGTACTCCAAGTGGGTGTAGACGGCGGCCGGTTCCTCGCCGGTGTCGGCGAAGATGGCGAGGTCGAACCGGAACTTGGTGTCGGGTTCGCGGGCCAACAGGAAGAGCGCGGTGCTTTGGACCCCCGCGCCGAGGTTCAGGACGTGGTGTTCGGTCACGCCGCTATGTAGCGGCGGACGGCCATCTTTTGCCGGAAGTGGTTACGGCCCGGCTGCCACTTGCGGCGTCGTCTCCGTGTTCAGCAGCCCGGCACGCCTATCGCACCTCGACCTCAGCCGTTCCCAGCGTTTGGTGCGGCTTGCGCTTGTTGTGCCACCTCCTCGACCACTTGGTCGAACTCGGGAACGTACCGCTTCAGCCGCGCGAAGGCCGACCGGAGGTTTGTCGTCAGTTCGGGCAGTTGCTCCGGGCCGGCATACCCGTTGGCGGCGTACTCGCGGGCTTGGGCGACCGCCGCCGCGCGAAAGGCCGTGGTGACCACTGGAGCGTTCTCCGCACCCGCCAGAACGCGCACGGCCAGTCGGTGTTGGGGGAACCGGGGCGACCGGCTCATGCTCATCACGATCTTGAAAAAGTACGGTAGCACCCGCAGCTTGCAGTCCTCGCTCAACCACTCCCAGAGTTGCCCGGTGGGGACCGCCAACTCGTTCTCGGCGTCCCAATCCCCCAGAAGGTCTTCCCACTGCCGGACGAGTTCACGCTCGGCAACTTCCCTGTTGGCCGCCTGCAACCACCGGAAGCGGGACGCGAAGGTGGGGAGCAGTTGGAGGTAGATGGTGCTTCGGTAGTTCGGGGCCAGACTGGTTACGAAGTACCTCACGTCGGCCGTCGTCTGCTCCTCGGGCAACCTGCCGACAAGTTCCTTGATGAAGGCGTCGAGGTTGTGGCCCTTCCACGCCTTCGCCGGCACGGATTTGAACCGCGAGATGTGCGGGTAGGTGGCGACCAGACGGTTCACCGCCTCAACCCGCTCGGGTACTCCGAACTGCTCGGCGTAGGCGGCGACCAACTGGTTGGCGTCCGGCGTCTCGGACACTTCCACGATCCGCTGGACGACCGGGCCTGCCCCGTCCTGTGGTAGCGGGCCTTCCTGCCTCCCCTGGTAGCGGCTGAAGAAGTCGGCCGCCGAAACGTGAAACACGTTGTCGAGGGACAACCGCTTCAGATGCTCCTTGAGGTATTCCGGCAGCGGGAAATTCGGATCGAAGAGGCTGTCCACGTCCGGGCCGTGGATGACCATGATCGACTGTCGCCGACCGGACCGGAGGGCTTGCATGAAGTTGTCGGTCAGGCCGACGGCCGAGACGAACAGCCCAATCGTGCCGACGAACTTCCCCTCCACCTTCCCGATGAACGCGAAGAGTTCGGACGCCGCCAACTGGGTGGACTCGGCCCATTTCGCTTCCATCAGGGCGAACCGGCCCGAGATGTCCACCGTGCCGTCGATCTGCTCCGAGTCGTTGTCGCTGGTGTAATAGTCGTCGCTTTCCAGCAGCCCCCACGCCTCGAACACTCGGCGGACGAGGTACTCGAACCGCCGCCCCCGGTACTGCGCGAGGGGCGACTTTCGGTACTTGTCGGCGTGGAGCGACTTGTACTCTGCTTGGTACGAGGTGATCGCTTCGGTGCGTTGCGCGGCGTTCATCTTGTCCCCCTGGCCGGTTGCTTCCCGCTCGTCATGTGTGGGGCTTGGGGACAGCCATGTCCATCACCCCCGCCCCTCCGCGTTCTCGGCAGTTCTACCTCCGCGTCACAGCGGGGTGGCGTGAGGGAGAAGGTACGAGAGCAACTCCAACCCGCCTGCGACCCGAACGGGGTCCAGCGGGTAACGGTTGCGGGGGCGCAGCAGGTTCAGGTACGCGGCCGGGGCGTCCTCGAAATCGGTGCTGTCGGGCTTGCGGCGGTACGCCTTGTAACAGTACCCGTTCGTCGCCACGACGACCCGGCAGGACGGGAACGTCGCCGCGTACTCCTTGCCCTGGCCGTGGGCGTAGTCCAGCCCCTGGCTGAACCCCTTGCTTTCGAGAATCAGGAGGCAGTCGCCGTTGTTCGGCTGGCCCTTGACCACGCGGTACGGGCGGGCGAAGCAGGCCATGTCGATCCGCCCGCCTCGGGTCCGGTTCTTCCGCGCGTTCCGCACCCCGAGTTCGATCTTGATCTGCTGCTCTGACCACCCCAGCGCGAGCAGGAGCGGGGCAATCAGGAACGTGCGGGCTTCGTGTTCCCGCACGTCCTCCCACCGGCAGTGGTGGTAGTAGTACCGGGCCAATAGTCGGACCCGTTCCAGCGTGGCGGTGAGTTCCTCGGCCACGGACGACCGCAGGCCGAGCCGGATCAGGTGGTCGAGCATCGCCTCGACGGTCAGCGGCTCGGTGGGGTCGGGTTCGGGTTCGACCGGGAGGGCCGGCGTGGAGCGGAGGATGTCGTCGGCGACTGTGTGAAGGTCCGGGCGGTCGAGCCGTTCGACGGCTCGTCTCCCCAAGCCGGCGGCCGTGCGAGGGGCGTCGGGCCGATGCCACTCGACGCAGCAGAAGCCCGGCAAGTCCCACCCGTCGTAGTCGTGCAGCCAGTCGCGGCCAGCGCCCGATTGGCCGGCCACGCCGCCAACGACCCCGTCCCGCTCGACCGCCACCCCGACCGCGACGACCTCCCGCTTGCCCCGCTTGAGGATCAGCCGGTCGCCTTTACGCACCCGTTGCAGCCGGGCTACGTTCTTGCCCCCGCCGACGAACGCGAGGCCGTACCGCAGGAAGTCGTGCGAGTAGTCCCGGCTGTCGGAGCCGGCGGCGATTTGCCAGTGGATCATGATGTCGCGCCGTAGCAGGGTCGGGGTCGAGAGGGACCGACAACGGCCGACCGCCGAGGTGGAACGGCGGCTCGGGAAAGCAAAAACCACCGGCGTCAGGCCGGTGGTTCCCGAGTTTTCGTCCCGATTTTGCCAGCGTTTTTGCCAGTCAGATTTGCCAAAAACTTCCGTGACGCAACTGCTTGTCAGGTCTAAACTTAGGAGAGCGGGATAGGGGAGTCGAACCCCTCTCACAGCCTTGGGAAGGCTGGGCACAGCCGATATACCAATCCCGCAACACGTCAAATCCTACCCTCTTGTCTCCGGGAGGCAAGGCCATTTCGTCCGGACGATGTCCCTCTGTCCCGCTGGGTGTTGGCGAGCCGCCCACGCCAGTGGGCGGGTGGGCGACTCGGACCCGCCCACTGGCGTGGGCGGCTCGCCGAGGTGCCCCACTCCGGAGGTACTCCCTCGTCCGGGACTCTCGGCCCGGGGCGACGCGCGGGCCGGGTGACCGTGCGAACGGCGGGGCGGGTTCCCCCGGCTGTGCGGGTCCCGCGAGCTGGGCGGGTTCGACCGGGCAAGCACGGGAAGAGTTTCCGGTGATTCGGGCAACCGACGCCCCCCGGGACGGTTTGTCGGGCAGATTTCATCCACACCGCCGAGCTCGGGGATTGCGCCCGGCGGACACCACGATCTACACCGGGTGGAAGGATGAACCTCCGACTCTGGCTATCTCTGTTGTTCGCGGCGTCGGCCGCGATGATCGGGGCGGGGACGGCGTCCGCCGCCCACTGCGGGGCGTGCCGGTACCCCGCGCCGTGCGTGGCCCAGGAACAGTGCGTTCCCCCCGCCGCCGCCGTCTGCCTCCAGCCGGTCGTCGAGCAGCAGACGCAGGTCTGCTACCGGCAGGTGATGCGGACCGTCATGCAGGCCCAGACCTGCACCAGCTACAAGCCCGTGTACGAGTCCCACACGGTCGCGGTCCCGTACACGGTGAACCGGCAGGTCGTCGAGCAGCACGACACGGTTCACAAGTACGTCGTCAACCGGCCGGTGTACGAGACCCACCTGCAGGAGCAGCGGTACACGGTCAACCGGCCCGTGGTGAAGGAGTACCAGGTCGCGATCCCGTACTGCACGCAGCACCCGGTCTACGAGCAGCACGTCCGCCAGGTGGCGAAGACGTACTACCGCCCGGTCGTGAACGAGTACCAGGTCGCGATTCCCTACTGCACCTACCGGCCCGTGTACGAGCAGCACGTCCGCCAGCACACGTACACCGTGAACCGCCCGGTCGTTCACGAAGAGTGCGTGCCGGTGAACTACACGACGTACCGCCCGGTGTACGAGCAGCACTACCGGCAGTGCAACTACGTCACCTACCGCCCGGTGTCGGAGCCGTACCAGGTTCCGGTGACCTACTGCACCTACCACCCGGTGTACGAGCAGCACGTCCGCGAGCAGCGGTACTGCACCTTCCGCACGGAAACGCAGCACTATCAGGTGGCGATCCCGTACTGCACCTACCGGCCGGTGTACGAGCAGCACACGAAGTACGTCCCCTGCACACGCTACGAGACGCACACCAGCTGCCGGCTGGAACAGCGGGTCCGCTACGAGTGCGAGGCCGTCACGACGCAGAAGTGCGTCCCGGTCTGCGGCGGCGAGTGGCAAACGGTCACCGAGTGCGTCCCCGGCCCGGTCGTGACGCGGTGCGTCCGGTTGCCCGGCAGCTGCGTGTTCGACCCCTGCACCTGCACGACGAAGTACTGCCCCGGTCAGGTCGTGTCGCAGAGCTTCCAGTGCCCGCCGAAGACGGTGTGCCGCAAGGTGTGGGTGCCGAAGACGGAGTACAAGACCGCCTGCGAGACGCACTACGTCCGCAAGCCGGTCTGCTACACGGTGTCGGTCCCCGAGTGCCGCACGGTGCCGGTGACGGAGATGAAGCCGGTGTGCTACACGACGTGCCGGATGGAACGGCAAGACCACGTCCGGTACGAGACCCGCACGCGGTGCTATCAGGTTCCGGAGGAGCACGTCCGCCAGATCCCGTACACGACGTGCCGGATGGAGCGCCGCGAGCACACGAGCTACGTGACGAAGTACCGCTGCTACACGGTCCCGGAGCACCACACGCGGACGATCCCGTACACGACGTGCCGGATGGTCCCGGAGACGCACACGAAGTACGTCACCCGCCGGCACTGCTACAGCGTCCCGGAAACCCGCACCGTGTGCGTGCCGTACACGACGTGCAAGATGGTGAAGGAAGACCACGTCCGCTACGAGACCCGTCGGCACTGCCAGATGGTCCCGGAGACGGTCGTCCACAACGTGCCGTACACGACGTGCCGGTGGGAGAAGCAGGAGCACGTCCGGTACGAAACCCGCCGCCACTGCGAGTACGTCCCGGAAGAGCACGTCCGCCAGGTGCCGGTGACGACGTGCCGGCTGGTCCCCGAGGAGCGGTGCTACACGGTCCGCCACTGCTCCGTGCGGTGCGTCCCGGAGCAGCACGTCCGGTACGAGTGCCGCACGACGTGCCGGCTGGAAGCGGTGCAGACGTGCCGGATGGTCCCGGTCCAGGTGTGTGCGGTGGAGCCGTACACCGTCACCCGCTGCGTGACGCGGTACGTCCCGGTGTGCGTGCCGACGTGCAACCCGTGCCCGTGACCCGGTGATCTGTCGCGAACCCCGAACACCCCGGCTTTGCCGGGGTGTTCGCATTGGTGGGTTCGTCACCCGACGAACACGCCGTCCAGCAGAACGGTCGCGAACGGGTCGACGGTGACGTCGGCGGGGAGGTTGCCGGGGGCCTGGGCGCCGAGGATGCGGCCGCCGTCGTAGGACCGCCGCTCGCTGCGGAGTTCTTCCCCGCTGCCGACGAGGAGGGTCGGCCGGCCGGCGACCTCGCGGACCGCGACCCGGACGCCGCCGCGGGTGGCGGGGTCGCCGGCGAAGAACGTCCCCCGGTCGGCCGAGCCGAGCGCGTCGAGGGTGCCGAAGTCTCCGCCGGCCAGGACGGCCGCGGCGTCCGCCAGCCGGACCCGGGGGCCGCCGCCCGGCCCGCCCGCGAACACCAGCTCGGCCCGCCCGTCGCCGTTCAGGTCGCCGACCGCGACGAAACACCCGTTCCGCAGCGTGTCCTCGAACGCGAAAAAGTTGGCGAGCGGCGCGTCCGCGGCCGTCGTCCGGCCCCAGACGGTGA
>CAYUHJ010000045.1:31411-34029 GCA_964444365.1 uncultured Alcaligenaceae bacterium
CCCCGAGAAACCCCGCCGCGACGACGAGGTCGGGCACACCGTCCCCGGTCGCGTCCCCGACGGCGGCCCGCGCGCCGCCGCGGAACGAGTCGTCCTGAATCCCGAAGAACCGGGCCAGTTCCGTCGACCCGCCGCGCGCGACCGCCGCGCCGTCGTACACGACGACCGACGGGCCGCCGCCGCGGTCGGGCGTGACGACGATGTCGTCCCGGCCGTCCCGGTTCAGGTCCCCCGCGGCGACGAACAACCCGCCGGTGAAGTCGCCGAACGGTCGAGGGCGGCCAGTTCCGGTCCGGCCGTCGATCGCGACGAGTCGGCCGCCGCCCGGCCCGGCCCCCGCGATGAGATCCGGGACGCCGTCGCCGGTCACGTCGCCGACGGCCACGCGGACGCCCCCCTCGAAGCCCGGTCCGAAGTCGGTCACGGTCCGCAGCGCCGTGCCGTCGGGGGAAAAGACCGTCGCGGACGGCCCCGCCGGATTGCCGCCGACGGCGAACCCGCCCGGCAGGGCCGGCCGAACCGCGACCGCCGCACTCGCCCCGGCCGCCGGGGCCGGGTTTCCGGCCGCGTCGACCGCGGTCCCGGCCGCCACCGCGATGCTCAGGGTGCCGACGCCCGTCACCTGGCTCAGCGCGACCGTTCGCGTCGTCCCCGAGCCGCTCACCGACACCACGGCGGACGCCGACCCGGTCGCGATCACCGTCACGTCGGCCGCGGACAGCGAACTCGCGGCGAAGTTCGCGTCCGCGTATTGCACCGTGAACGTGACCGGGCCGAGGGTCGTCTGCGCGACCGAAGGCCCGGACAGGGTGATCGTCGGCGGGGTGGTGTCGACCACCAGGCGACTGTTCGCGCCCAGGGAGCCGGCCGCACCGGGGGCGGGGAGGGTCAGCACGGCCGGCGTGGCCGAGCCGTCCTGGATCGTCCCGCCGCTCAGCGCCAGGGCATTCGTTCCGGTCGCGTCGAGCCGGGGGCTCGTCTGCCCCGGCCCGACGACGTAGGCGAAGGTGAGGGTCGCGGTGCCGTCGCCCGAGACGTAGCCGGCCGAGCCGCCGGAGTTCAGCCGGAGGGTGGGCGTTCCGGTCACGAAGACCGGCCGGGAGAAGGTCACCTGGATCGGAATCGAACTGCCGACGCCGTAAGCCCCGTCCGGCCGAGTCGTGTCGAGCGCGGTCACGGTCGGCAGGTTGGCGTCGACGGTGACGTCGAACTGGGCGGTCCCCGTGCGGCTCGTGAAGTCCGCCCCGGACACCGTGACGGTGTACGCCCCCGCCGTCGCGTAGGTGTGGGACTGGGTTCCGAGCGAACCGGGGTCGTTGACCACGAGGTTCGCGGCCGGGGTGCCGTCCCCCCAGTCCACGGTCACCCGGAACGGGCCGCTCCCGGTGTCGATCCGCCCCAGCGCGAAGGCCGTCGGGACACCGGGCAAGCTCGCCTGGCCGGCCGGCGGCGTCAGTTGAAAGGTGGCCGGTGCCGACCGCGTGTACCCGATGACGTCGAGCCGCCACAGTTCCACGTCGAAGTTCGGCCGGGCGGCGGGCGTGCCGAAGGCGTCCTGGATGCGGGGCGACCCGCCGTCGTCCCAGTCCCCGAAGTCGCCGCCTTCGATCTGGTTGAACCCGGCGAGGTTGGTCGTCCCGCCGTCGATCGAGAAGTACGCCGTCGCGTTCGCGGCGGTCGAAAAGCTCCGGGTGCCGGCCCCCGCGTACCGGAACAGGTCCGCCGGCTCGATCCCGAGGACCGAGATCGGGTCTCCGTTCCGCGACCCGTCCAGGCCGGACCCGAGCCCGAGGACCTCGTCGACTTCGTGGGCGACCACCGCCATCAGGTCGTACTTGGCCGGGTCCGCCGGCTGCGTGCGGTCGTTGTTCGTCGCGGACGTGTTCAGGGTGATCGTCCCGTCGAGGGACGTGACGCCCCCGCTCAAGCCGAGGGCCCGGACCAGGGTGGACGGCAGGTTCAGCAGCGAGTCGTCGGCGGTGCCGGGGATGGGGTGGGTGGGGCCGGCCGGGAGGGACGCCAGGGCGGTCGCGTCGTCGGCGGTCGTGGCCCGGGCGACCAGGGCGGCCCGGTAGTCCGCGAAGGCGACCGGCACCCGGGTGGTGACGCTCGACCCGAGCCCGCCGCCCTTGTTGAACCGGATGTTGACGGTGATGTCGTCGGAAAAGGTGTTCTCGTAAGCCGCGAGGGTTCGGTTGACCGCCGCGATGATGACCGCGGCGTTCGGGTCCTGGGTGATGCTGCTGCCGAACGTCGGGACGATGTCGAACGCCGGCACGACGCGGTCTTCGAGAACCTCGAGGCCGAGCGTTCGAGCCGGCCGCCGGCGGGTGGTTCCCGAGAGCATGGGGCCTCCTGCGGTCGGATGGGCGGACCGTCCTCCGGACTGCCGGGCTTGCCCCGGAGCGGACCCGGTTCCGATGTCGCACTGCCCCAATCTTACACCCGACTCTGACCCCGACGAAGCCGAAGGGGTCGAGATCCGACGGACCCCCGTCGATCCCGAGGGGCCAGCCGCACCCGGAACCCGTTCCGTCCGCCCGGAGGGGTTCGCCCGATTACTTCTTCGGCTTCGCCGGCGGCTCGGCCGTCGTCGTGCCGGAGAAACTGACCCGGAC
>CAYUHJ010000046.1:0-1838 GCA_964444365.1 uncultured Alcaligenaceae bacterium
CTCCTGCTCCTCGGTGGCCTCGGGTTGGCGATCCACTTGAAGCTGGAGAACGACAAGGAGAAGGCCAAGATCGAGGCCGAGAACAAGAAGATCGACGAAGAAAACGAGAAGATGCGGAAGAAGAACAAGGAACTCGACGACGACCTCGGCAAGCCGATCATCAAGCTCCCGCCGAAGAAGCAGTGAGTTTCCGCACAGTCGGACTTGAACTGTTCTTCAGCCGCGGAGCGGCGGTCGTCCGTAGCCCCACGCGGGAGCGTGGGGTCACGGTCGACCCCAATTCCGAGCTCCGGAGGGGCGTTCGTTTCCATCACGAACGCCCCTCCGGGGCTCGGTTCTATTCCGTATTCACCCCCACGCTTCCGCGTGGGGCTACGGACGACCGCCGCTCCGCGGCGAAGACCCGAGCAATTCGTCCCCATCGATCGATGGCAGTCACTTCCGTGTGGAACGATCCGCCGGACCGTATCATGCCACCATGTCGATCGCGTTCACCGTCACCCACCGTGATTCCGCCGCCCGTGTCGGCGTCCTGACGACGCCGCACGGTTCCGCCGACACGCCCGCGTTCATGCCCGTCGGCACGGCGGCCACCGTGAAGGGGCTGACCCCGGATCAGCTCACCGCGGTCGGGGCGCGGATCGTTCTCGGAAACACTTACCACCTCGCGCTGAGGCCCGGCGACGAACTCGTCGCGGAACTCGGCGGGCTGCACAAGTTCATGGGCTGGGACGGCCCCATTCTGACCGATTCCGGCGGGTTTCAGGTCTTCTCGCTCGCCGGGACGCGGGCCGTCACCGACGACGGGGTGAAGTTCAAGTCCCACCTCGACGGCTCGCCGCTTGAGTTGACCCCAGAACGGGCCGTCGACATCCAGCAGAACCTCGGCTCCGACATTGCGATGGTCCTGGACGAGTGCCCGCCGGCGGACGCGCCGGAGCCGGTGATGCGCAACGCGATCCGCCGGACGCTCGTCTGGGCGGAGCGGTGCAAGGCGCACCATTCGCGGCGGGAACAGGCTCTTTTCGCGATCGTTCAGGGGGGGACGAACGTCGGCTTCCGGGCGGACTGTGCGAAGGAACTCGTCGCGATGGACTTCCCCGGCTACGCGCTCGGCGGGTTCAGCGTCGGGGAAGCGCCGGAAGCCATGCACGCGGCGTTGCCCGAGTGTGCGGCATTGCTTCCCGAGACGAAGCCGCGGTACCTCATGGGCGTCGGCCGGCCGGAAGACCTGCTGGCGGGCGTGGCGGCGGGCATCGACATGTTCGATTGCGTCATGCCGACGCGGTCGGGGCGGAACGCACTCGCGTTCACTTCTGACGGCACGCTGAAGCTGCGAAACGCGAAACACCGGCGAGATCCGGCCCCGGTGTCGTCCGATTGCGGCTGTTACTGTTGTGCGAACTTCAGCCGGGCGTACCTGCACCACCTGTTCGCCGCGGAGGAGATGCTCGGGCCGACGCTGCTGAGCTTGCACAACCTCGCGTACTACCTGAAACTGATGGACGACGCTCGTTCCGCGATCCGAACCGGCACCTTCGCGGCGTTCAGGCAAGCGTGCCTTGCCCGGTGGAACCCGGCAACCTAAGATGGCGGTTCCGGTTTGACCGACTTTACGGGCCGTGGGGAGGAATCCCGCGGCTCGCTGCGATAGGAACCCCGAATGCTGACTCTTCTGGCCCAGCAAGCCGCTGGCGGTGACGTCCCGTTCTTCGCCAACCCGCTGTTCCTCATCGTCGCGATGGGGCTGTTCTTCGTGGTCGTGATGCTCCCCGCCCAGCGGCGGCAAGCGAAGGAACAAGCGGCGATGCTGGCGGCCCTCAAACTCGGCTCAAAGA
>CAYUHJ010000046.1:1848-32832 GCA_964444365.1 uncultured Alcaligenaceae bacterium
TCACGTCCGCCGGAATCGTCGGCACCGTCGTGAAGCTGAAGGACGGCGAGGACGAGATCACGATCCGGTCCGAGGACGCGAAGCTGCGGATCCTGCGGAGCACCGTGACCCGCGTCGTCGGCGAAGAAGCGACCGAAACGAAAGCGTGATGGTTTTCTCCCCTCTCCCCGCTGGGGAGAGGGGTCGGGGGTGAGGGGTAAGCCTCGGCCCCCGCCGAGTCATCGTGAGTGGGTGAAGGTCTTACCCCTCACCCCTAACCCCTCTCCCCAGCGGGGAGAGGGGGACCAGAATCGTTCCCTATTCCCCGGTGAGACTCGGGGCGGACTGAACCATGAACCGAAAATACCTGACCCGACTCCTCGTCTGCCTGATCCCGTGTGCCCTGGCCGGGGTGTTCGTGGCCAGCGCGTTCAAGAAGGAAGCCCGCGGCGACGCCGGGTTCCGCCGGGGGATCGACCTCGCCGGGGGGACGATTCTCGTCTACGAAGTGAACCTCGAACGCACCAACGCCCGCAAGGCGAAGAGCGGCGAGAAGCCCGACCCGAACGCGGCGGCGGCGGACGGGCTGTCGTCCGAGGACATCCGCAAGCTCGCGGAAAACCTCAAGCGGCGGATCGACCCGAACGACTTGCGGAACGTCGTGGTCCGGCCCGTCGGCACGACCCGCGTCGAGATCATCCTGCCGTTCTCCGGCTCGACCAGCGGCGGGAAGGAGGCCGCGACCGAGGACTTCGTCCAGGAGGTGAAGGCCCTCGTCCGGCAGGTCGGCGTGCTGGAGTTCCGCATCCTCGCGAACGGCACCGACGACGAGGCTGGGGTCCGCGACGCGGAAGCCGCCATCAACGCGGCCGACGCCGACCCGAAGGTGAAGGAGGCGCTGACCGCCCGTGCGAAGGCCGGCCTCCCGCCGCCGCCCCCGACCGGTGACTACACCGTCACGGTGAACGGGCAGGAGCAGGCGAACGTCACCTACGAGTGGACGGAACTCGGCAAGGAAGAGCGAGACACGCTCCGACTGAGCAACAAGCACGCGGCCGACAGCCAACTCTGGCAGCGGCTCGCCGCCAACCGGGGCCGGGCCGTCCGCGACAACAACCTCCTCTTTTACAGCCGGGACTTCGCCAAGCAGGTCCAGACGAAGGACGAAGACGGGAAGAAGGTCGAATACTTCCTGCTGACGCGGGTTTCCCCGTCGGACGCCCTGAAGGTGGACCGCGACGTCGGCCTGACCGCGACCGCCGACACCGACCCGAAGACGCTCAACCCGTGCGTCAACTTCCGGTTCAACTCCACCGGGGCGAACCGGTTCGGCAAGATGACCGAGCGGAACAAGCCGTCCGGCCCGATGTTCCGCAACCTCGCGATCGTGATGGACGACAAGATCGTCTCGGCCCCGAGCCTGAACGCCGTGATCCGCGACAGCGGCCAGATCAGCGGCGGCTCGTTCGACATGGCCGGGGTGAACCGCCTCGTCCACATCCTGCGGTCCGGGGCGCTCAACGCCGAACTGAAGCCGGAACCGGTGAGCGAAAACACCGTCGGCCCGACGCTCGGGCAGGACACGATCACCCGCGGGATCACCGCCGTCGGGGCCGCGTTCGCCGCGGTGATGGCGTTCATGGTCGTGTACTACCGCTTCTCCGGGCTCGTCGCCTGTATCGCGCTGCTGGCGAACCTGCTGCTCACCGTCGGGTTCATGGTCGCCGTGCAGGCCGCGTTCACCCTGCCGGGGCTGGCGGGCATCGTGCTCATGCTCGGGATGGCGGTCGACGCGAACGTGCTCATCTACGAGCGGATCCGCGAGGAGCGGGCGAAGGGCGCGAACCTCGCCACGTCGATCCGCCTGGGTTACGACCGTGCGTTTGCGACGATCATCGACACCCACCTGACGAGCATCTTCACCGCGCTCGTGCTATACGTGCTGGGCAACGACAACCTCAAGGGGTTCGCCGTCAGCCTCACGGTCGGCCTCGTCATCAGCCTGTTCACCGCCCTGTACATGACGCGGCTGATGTTCGACTACGCCCTGGACAAGAAATACATCAGCGAACTGAAGATGCACCAGCTGTTCCCGCGGCCGAACTTCAACTTCATGGCGATCCGCTACCAGATGCTCACGATCACCGCCGTGCTGACGGTGCTCGGCCTCGGGCTGTTCCTCGCCCGCGGCGAGGCGGCGCTGAACGTCGACTTCACCAAGGGGACCGCCTACGGCGGCCGGCTCAAGGACGGCGAGGAGCGTGCCCTCCGCACCGTCGCCGGCAAGCCGGGGTTGCTCGACCTGCTCGACGAAAGCCGCCAGAAGGAGAAGTTGCAGGTGAAGGAAGTCGTCTGGCTGACGAAGCCGGACGCCGACCCGGAGAAGGCGGGGGCCACGAAGCCGGCCGAGTACGTCTACAAGATCGTCTACAACGACAACTCGGAAGCCGTCGTCACCTTCGCGAACGCCCCGGACGGCGCGACCGAAGCGGAGAAGGCCGCCAACGTCAAGGACCGCGCCAGCCACCTGCCGGACTACTCCGTCGAACAGGTCTTCCTGTCCGGCAAGTCGTACTCGGACGGCAAGTCGCAACTGTTCACGATCCGGACGACCGAGAAGGAACCCGACCTCGTCCAGGTGATCCTCGACCGGCTGCTGCGCGACGAAACCGGGCAGCCGCTCCTCGACACGACGAAGATGACGGGCATCGCGTTCAACGGCCCGACGGCGACCGTCACGTTCGACAAGCCGACGAGCCCGCGGTACGTGAAGGAGTTCATCACCCGCGAGTTGATGCTGAAGAACCGCATCCCGGCCCAGGGCAGCGCCCCGGCCGTGGACGTGACCGGCGTCGCCACCGGGGACGCGGCGACGATCCAGGAAGAAGGCATCACCGGGAAGTACCGCACGCTGCTCGTCAGCGTCGCGAACAACCCCGAGTTCAAGCCGTTGAAGGACGCCTTCGACAAGGCGAAAGCCGACGCGGACAGGGCGAAGGCGGACGCCGAAAAGGCCAAGCTCGCGGCGGAAAAGGGCGGGCTGATGGGCGCGCTCGCCGGGGCCTTCGCCTCGGCCCCGCCGGAAGCCCCGGCCCCGGCCGGCCCCGCCGACCCGAAGGCGACCGAAGACGCCCGCGTCTTCAAGCTGACGCTGGAAAGCGCCGTCAACGCCTTCTCCGCCCGGCCGCTCCCGGACCGGCTCGAAACCTTCGACCCCGCCCTGGCCGCCGACACCCGGAACCGCGCGTTCTTCGCCATCATGGCCAGCTGGCTCGCGGTGCTCGGGTTCCTCTGGTTCCGGTTCGGCAGCTGGACGTTCGGCCTCGCCGCCGTGCTCTGCCTGATCCACGACCTGTGCTTCACCCTCGGGGCCATCGCGGCGTGCCACTACCTGCACGACACGACCTTCGGCGCGATCTTCCGCCTGTCGGACTTCAAGATCGACCTCGCCGCCGTCGCCGCGCTGCTGACGCTCGTCGGGTACTCGGTGAACGACACGATCGTCGTGTTCGACCGCATCCGCGAGGTCCGCGGCAAGAACGCCCTGCTGACCCCGCAGATGATCAACGACAGCGTGAACCAGACGCTGAGCCGGACCGTGCTGGCGAGCTTGACCGTGTTCCTCGTGGTCGGCGTGCTGTACCTGTTCGGCGGCGACGGCGTCCACCTGTTCTCGTTCGTCATGGTCATCGGCGTGCTGGTCGGGACGTACTCGTCGATCTACATCGCGAGCCCGCTGCTGCTGATCTTCGGCGAAGGGCACGTCCACCCGAACGAGCGGAAGCCGACGGCCCCGGAGCCGGTCGCGACCATCGGCTAAGTTCGGGAACGGGCGAACGCGGTCGCGGGGTGCGGTGTCCGGGGAGTGTCCTTCGAAGCGAGGAGCCCCGTGACACCGACCCCGCGATTCTCGTTTCCCCCGCACCTCCGGCTGAAGACGCCGGCCGAGTTCAAGCGGGTCTACGACCGCAAGAAGTCCGCCGGCGACGCGGTGCTGGTCGTGTACGCCTGCGAGAACGACCGGCCCCACCCGCGGCTCGGCTGCTCCGTCTCGAAGAAGGCCGGCAACGCGGTCGTGCGGAACCGGTACAAGCGGCTCTTCCGCGAGGCGTTCCGCCTGGCCCAGCACGACCTGCCGCCGGGCGTCGACTTCGTGGTCATCCCGCGGTCCCAGCCGGCCCCCCCGCCGCAGGAGCAGGTCGCCGCGTCGCTGCGGTCCCTCGCCCGCCAGGCCGCGAACCGCCTCGCGCGGAAGTGAAGCCAAGATGAACGGGTTCCACTACGACGCCCTCATCTGCGGGGCCGGGGCCGCCGGGCTGATGGCCGCGATTCACGCCGCGGAGCGGGGGCGGCGGGTGCTGTTGCTGGAGAAGGGCAAGAAGCCCGGCGTGAAGATTCTGATGTCCGGCGGCACGCGGTGCAACATCACGCACGACTGCGAGAACCGCGGGATCGTCGAGGCGTTCGGGCCGAACGGGAAGTTCTTGCACTCGGCCCTCGCCGCGTTCGGGGTGCGGGAGACGATCGCATTTTTCAACGGCGAAGGGGTCGCAACTAAAGTTGAGGACACCGGCAAGATCTTCCCCGTCAGCGACCGCGCCCTGGACGTGCTCGACGCCCTCTTGCGGCGGCTCCACCGCAGCGGGGCGACGCTGGCCACGCTCGAACCCGTGCGCGGGATCGCAACCCTCCCCGACGGCGGATTCCGAGTCGCCACGGAACGCGGGGAAGTCACCGCGGAACACGTCCTCGTCACCACCGGCGGCAAGTCCTACCCCGGTTGCGGCACCACCGGCGACGGCTATTCCTTCGCCACGCCGTTCGGCCACACGATCGTTTCCACCCGGCCCGCGCTCGTGCCGTTGACGGTGAACGCACCCTGGGTCGCGGACCTTCGCGGAATCACGTTGCCGGACGTCGGGCTGAAGGTGATCGACGGCGACAGGGGACTCACGGCCCGCCGGGGGTCGCTGCTGTTCGCGCACTTCGGGCTGACCGGCCCCGCCCCGCTCGACGTGAGCCGGGCGGTCAGCGGGCACCCGGAACCGGGGCGGCTGACGCTCGAAATGGACCTGCTGCCGGGCGTCCCGGAGCCGGCGGTCGACGAGTTCCTGCGGGTCGAAACCGCGGCGTCCGGGAAGAAGCAACTCGCGGTCGTGCTGGCGGAGAAACTTCCCCGGCGGGTGTGCGACACCCTGCTGTCACTGGCGGACCTCCCGGTCGACCGCAAGGCGGCGGCACTGAGCAAGCCCGACCGCCAGAAGCTCGTCGCGCTCGTGAAGCGCCTGCGGCTCCCGGTTCGCGGCACGCTCGGGTTCGAGAAGGCCGAGGTGACGGCCGGCGGCGTCAGCCTGGACGAAGTCGACTCCCGCACGATGCAGAGCAAGAAGCAACCGGGCCTTTACTTCGCGGGGGAAGTTCTCGACCTCGACGGCTGGATCGGCGGGTACAACTTCCAGTCCGCGTGGAGCACCGGCTGGCTCGCCGGGCGGCACCTGTGACCGGTTCGGCTCATACGAAATGGAGTTGATTTCTTATCCTCCTCCCCTCTCCCCGTTGGGGAGAGGGGTTGGGGGTGAGGGGTGAACCATCATCCCATACCCGCGATTGCCAATGGGCGGAGCGAATCCCCTCACCCCCGACCCCTCTCCCCAGCGGGGAGAGGGGAGCAAGATAAGCAATCAACCTCAGGCAGTATCACTTCTTGTGCCCGCGGGTCTCGTCGACGAGCTGTTGCAGCCACTGCCGGTACGGGGTGCCGCCGGTGCCGCGGGGGTCGGCGACGCGCTGGTGGATGTACAGGTCCGCCCACCCGAAGTGAACCTCGCGGAAGACGGCGATCGCTTCGAGCACCGCGTTGTACGTGTCCGCCGACGCCAGCGGCCGCGGGTCCGGGAGGGCGGCGATCCCCTCCAGCGCTCGCCGGTGGTCGGCGGGCATGAACCGCCGCATGTCCGCGAGGTGGTTCGTCAGCGTGCTCGGGGCGTGCGGCACCTTCATGAACGCCACCAGCGCCGGCATCACGCTGCTCTGCGCCCCGGTCTCGCCGCGGTAACTCATCGGCGTCTGCTCGACGCCCTCGTACACGACGTTCTCGAAGAACCGGATGTACGGCCGGAACGCGCGGTAGTACACGTGCGGGTCCATCTTCTCCGGGATGCGGCGGAGCACCGCGGCCATGCGGTTCACATTCGCCGCAAGGTGCGTCAGCGCCGCGTCCAACCCTCCGGCGTCGTTCGCGGCCGCGGCGTTCGCCCCGGCTTCGATGGCGGCCAGCGCCTCCGCGGCGATGGCTTCGATCTCGACGTGGACGAGGATGAACCAGTGCTCGTCGTAGAGGTGGACGAAGTTCTGGAACGTGTCGATGTTCCCGAGGGCGATCGGCTTCGCGGGGTCGAACCGCTTCCAGTTGTACAGGGCGTACCCGTCGTAGCTCAGGATCGGCGGGCGGTCGAGCAGTTTGCAGGCGTGGGCGAACGGCACCGCGATGTTCCGCGGCAGCACCGTCGCCGGGGCGGGGCCGACTTGGTTGACGTACCCGGACGCGACGAACCCGAGGCGGACGTAGTACAGCCGCAGCGCGGGCAGGTCCGCGGGCGAAACGGCGTCGGTCGGCCACCGGGGGATCGGGAACTCGCGGAGAAACGTGCGGGCGTTCGCGTCTTCGAGCAAGCTCGGCAGGTCGCGGCCGAGGTCGTCGAGCGGTTCGAGCGGCGACCCGGCGGGGAACCGGGTCAGCGGGTCGGCCGCGGGCAGGAACCCGCGGCGGGTCAGGGTGGCGTCCATCGGGCAGACTCCGGGGGAGAGGACCGGACCGAATCGGCGTGCGGCAGAGTGGTTCATTTTACCCCGCCCTCATTCAATCCCATCATGAAGCTCAAGCAAACCCCGGCCGACTTCCGCGTCGAGGAACTGACCGCCGTCACCCCCGGCCCGGCGGGGCCGTTCGCGTTCTACCGGCTCGACAAGGTCGGCTGGAACACGACGGACGCCCTCAACTCCGTCCGCCGGCGGTGGAAACTGGACTGGCGCCGGGTCGGGTACGGCGGGCTGAAGGACCGGCACGCGGACACGTCGCAGTACGTGACGATCGCCCGCGGCCCGGCCGAGAACCTCGACCACGAGCGGATTCGCCTGGTCTACCTGGGACAGGTCGCGGAGCCGTACTCGTCCCAGCACATCGCCGCGAACCGGTTCGCCATCACCCTGCGGGCGCTGACGCCGCACGCGCTCCGGCTCGCGACCGCCGCCGCGGAGCAGGTGCGACTCACCGGCGTGCCGAACTACTTCGACGACCAGCGGTTCGGGGCCGTCAACGCGGACCGGAAGTTCGTCGCCCGGGAACTGGTGGGCGGGAACTTCGAGGCGGCGTTGAAGCTCGCCCTCGCCGCGCCGTACGAGTTCGACCGGGCCGCGGACAAGAAGGAGAAGCAAGCCCTCCGCGACCACTGGGGGAACTGGAAGGAGTGCAAGGCCGCGCTGCCGAGGGGCCACGCCCGCAGCCTCGTCGACTACCTCGTCGCGCACCCGACGGACTTCAAAGGCGCGGTCGCCCGCCTGCGGCCCGAGTTGAAGGGGCTGTACCTGTCGGTGTACCAGAGCGACCTGTGGAACCGGTTCCTCGGCCGGTGGGTCCGCGACCGGTTCCCGGCCGATGCCGTCTCCGCGGTCGGCCTGCGGCTCGGGGACTTTCCCGTCCCGGTGCGGATTCCGGACGAGCTTCGCGAACCCTGGGACGCGCTGACGCTCCCGTTGCCGTCCGCCCGGCTCAAGCCGCCGCCGGACGCGGACTGGCTCCCGATGCTGACGGCCGTCCTGGCGGAAGACGGGCTGACGCTGGACAAGGTGAGGGTACCCGGCCTGGACAAGCCGTACTTCTCCAAGGGGGACCGCGCCGCCTCCCTCCGCCCGACCGGGCTGACGTGGGAACCCGGCGACGACGACCTGAACCGCGGCAAGCGGACGCTGCGGCTGAAGTTCGACCTGCCGCGCGGGTGTTACGCGACGATGATCGTGAAGCGGGTGACGGCTGTGCGGTCGGCGAGCGTCGGCCCGTAAGGGCGACGTGCGGCGGCGAAGCCACGTCGCCGTTACGGGCCGACGCCCGCCAGTTGGCGGAAGGTCTCGCAGATGATCCGCGCCGCGTCCGGGCCGGTGCTGTTCACCTCGCCGTACTGCGGCTTCTTCCGGCCGTAGCAGTACGGGGGCTTCTCGTCCCATTGCCGCTTCGGGATGAAGTACCCGAGTTCGTCGTTCGCGAGACCGATCACCATCCGGTGCTTGCCGCGGAGGTTGGCGTAGACCGCCGGTTCGGGCTTCGCGTCGGGGAAGTCCGCGCCGGGGTCGGCGGGGTCTTGAACTTTGCCAAGTACGAGTTCCGGGTAGATTTCTCCGGGGATCGCCGCAATGTCCAGGTCGCCGAGGGCGAGGTAACCGACTTCGGACTTCACCGCGCAGGGCTTGGCGATGTCCTTGACCTCGACGAATTCCTTGGGCGTCGCGGTGCCGTCCCACCGGTAAATCGGGCGGTTCAGCACGCCGAACTGCCAGGCGAGCCGGTACAACCCGTTGTCGACGGGCACCAGAATCGGCTGGGTTTTCACCGTGAACGGGACGAGTTTAGCGGGCTTCGCGGCGTCGACGGCCCGGTCCGCGAGTTCGCCGACGAGTTCCCCGTAGCGGGCCGTTTTCTCGAAGGTGCCGTCACGGAGTTCTTTCCCGGCCGTGTCCTTCACCGGCACCTCCAGGGACGTCATCAGCCCGCCGACGGCCCCGGTGAAGTACACGACCGGGCACTTGTGCTTGTCCGACAGGTGCTTCACCGTGGCGGCCACGAAGTCCGCGGACACCTCCGTGTTCTTGGAATCGAGCGTCTCCGGGTGGCAGTTCCACTGCACCATGAGGCCGAGCGACTTGCCCGAGTCCGGGTCTTCGAACCGCACCGCGACGAGGTCGTCGAGCTTCACCTCCGGCAGCCGGTTGTCGACGAGCAACTCCGGCCCCTTCGCGGTGCCGACCTTCGCCGCCGCCGGCTTCCGGGCCGCGTCCGCCTTCGTCACCGCCGCGACGACCTCCGCTTCGAGCCGCTTCAGGTACTCCGGGTCGACGCCCGACGCGAACGGCGACTTGCCCCAGATGCCCATCGTGTCCGGCCCCTCGTGGTTGTGCGTCGCGGACACCAGCACGGACTTGAACCCCGGCAACTCCTTCCGCACCCGCTCGACGGTGGGGTGAAACAGCCCGACCACGTCGACGCACACGAGGGCGATCTTGTCCGTGCCGTCGGACAGGACGACGGCCCGCGCCAGGATCGGGTCGTGGACCTTGGTGGCGAGCCGGTTGGTGCCGAACCCCGCGAGGAAGACGGGCTTCGCGGCGGGGTCGGGGGTCACGTCCGCGGCGGCGAAGCCGACCGAGAGCGCGGGGTCCGCCCCGAGTGCGGTGGGGGCGAAGGCCAGAAGCAGGACGCACGTTCGCATGGTGTCCGCCGAGTTTCGGGGCAGGATGTCCGACGCCGAGCCGCGGGGCGAAGCCGGACGGAGACTTCCCCCCACCCGGTGCCCCACCCATAAGATAATCACTCGTTCCGGGGTGGTGCCGGCGTCGCCGTGAACCGCCCCTGTCCGCTCGGCCGTGGGCGAGGAGCCCACCCCCCGCCGCGGACGACCACTCCCCCCATGACCGACACCCCCGCCTCCCCGCCCGCCTCCCCGCCCGCGGCACCGCCCGGCCCGCCGGCCCCCCACGCCCCGCAGCCGCACCACCAGTCGCTCTGGCTCTGGGTCATGTGCCTGACCGGGGTCGACTATTTCTCCACGCTCGGGTACCAGCCGTCCATCGCGTTCGCCAGCGCCGGAGTGCTCGCGCCGCTGGCCACCGTCGTGCTCGTCCTGGTCACGCTGTTCGGGGCGTACCCGGTGTACGCCTACGTCGCGAAGTGCTCCCACGAAGGGCAGGGGTCCATCGGGATGCTCGCGTCGCTCGTCTCCGGGTGGGGCGGAAAGGTCCTGGTGCTGACGCTGCTCGGGTTCGCCGCCACGGACTTCGTCATCACGAAGACGCTCTCCGCGGCGGACGCGGGGAAGCACCTGATCGAGAACCCGAACTGGCCGTGGGAGACGCACGACCCCGCCGCCCACGGCCGGCAGCAGTACCTGACCACGTCGTTCCTCCTGATCCTGCTCGGCGGGATGTTCCTCCGCGGGTTCCGGGAGGTGATCGGCCTCGCGGTCGGCATCACGGCGATTTACCTCGTCCTGAACGCCGTCGTGATCGGGGCGGGGTTATTGTACCTCGCCGAACACGGGCACCTGTTCGAGGCGTGGCTGCACAACGTGGAAACCGGGAACTGGTACCTCGAAGAGCCGCCCTTTCGCATCGGCAGCGGGGGACTCTTCACGCTGCTCGCGGTCGTGCTGCTGATCTTCCCGAAGCTCGCCCTGGGGCTCAGCGGGTTCGAGACGGGCGTCGCCGTGATGCCGCTCATCAAGGGGGAGCCGGGCGACACCCCGGCGAACCCCGCCGGCCGGGTGCGGAACACGCGGAAGTTGCTGCTCACCGCGGCGATCATCATGTCGGTCTGCCTGTTGGGCTCGTCGCTGGTCGTCAGCACGCTGATCCCGCCGGACCACCTGTTGCTGATCGACGAGACCGGCAAGGCGGTCGCCCCGGACGCCTGGCCCGCGGACAAGCCGAAGCCCAAGCCGCCCCCGGCCCACGAGCGGGCGCTGGCGTACCTCGCCCACAACGAGGGGCCGCACAAGCTCGCCCCGTTCTTCGGCGACCACTTCGGCACCGTCTACGACGTCAGCACCGTCGTGATCCTCTGGTTCGCCGGCGCGAGCGCGATGGCCGGGCTCATCAACCTCGTGCCCAAGTACCTGCCGCGGTACGGCATGGCCCCCGAGTGGGCGCGGGCGATCAAGCCGCTCGTGATCCTGTTGACGGCGATCAACCTGTTCGTGACGTGGCTGTTCGACGCCGACGTGTCCGCCCAGGGGGACGCCTACGCGACCGGCGTGCTCGTGCTCATTTCCAGCGCGTGCGTGGCCACGATGATCGCGAAGTGGCGGGCCGGCGAGGGGTCGTTCGGCGGCCGGCTCTCGGTGCCGTACCTGTTCATCACCCTGGTGTTCGTTTACACGACGCTCGCGGTCGTGGTCGAAAAGCCGGTCGGGCTCCGCATCGCGCTGTGCTTCATCGGCGCGATCATGGTCACGTCGTTCGCCTCGCGGGTCGCCCGCAGCCGGGAGTTGCGGTTCGCCGGCTTTCGCATCGCGGACCCGGACTCGAAGTTCCTCTGGGACACGATCCGGCACCTGGAACTGACGATCCTCGTCCCGCACCGCCCCGGCCGCCGGTCGCTCGCGGAGAAGGAGGCGTCCATCCGCCGGGAGCACCGCATCCCGCGGGATCTGATGGTCGTGTTCGTCGAGGTGGCACTCGCGGACGCCAGCGAGTTCGAGCAGCAGCCGGTCATTTCGATCAAGCAAGAGCAGGGCCGGTACATCATCCACATCGAGGGGGCGGCGTCGATCGCGCACACGCTGGCGGCCCTGGCCCTGGACATGGCCAAGGTCGGCCGGCCGCCGGAGATCCACTTCGGCTGGACGGACGAGACGCCGTGGTCCGGCACCCTCGGGTTCCTGCTCTTCGGCGAGGGGAACGTGCCGTGGATGGTGCGCGAACTCATCCGCCGGGCGGAGCCGAAGCCGGAGCAGCGGCCGCTCATCATCATCGCGGGGGTGTGAGGCGGAAAAGCAACCCCTCCCCCGGCCCCTCCCCGAAACGGAGAGGGGAGGAAGACGGTTCGGATTCTGGCTCCCCTCTCCGTTTCGGGGAGGGGTTGGGGGAGGGGTTATTCAACCATGCGTGCCTACACGATTCCCGCGTTCGGCCTCGAAAGCCTCGCCCTCGTCGACCGACCCGAGCCGGTTCCGGGGCCGGGGCAGGTGCTCGTCCGCGTGAAGGCGGTGTCGCTGAACTACCGGGACTTGATGGTCGCGAAGGGGCAGTACAACCCGCGGATGCCGTTGCCGCGGGTGCCGTGCTCGGACGGGGCGGGCGAAGTCGTCGCGGTCGGCCCCGGCGTCACCTCCGCGAAGGTCGGCGACCGCGTGTGCGGCACGTTCATGCAGACCTGGACCGACGGCGGCCTGACCGAAGCCGTGACCGCCTCCGCCCTCGGCGGCGCGATCGACGGCGTCCTCGCGGAACGGGTGCTCCTCGCCGACACCGGCGTCGTGCCGATCCCCGACCACCTCAGCTACGAGGAAGCCGCCACGCTCCCGTGCGCGGCCGTCACCGCATGGCACGCCCTGACGGTGGGCTTCGACCCGGCCGGAAAAACGGTCCTGCTCCAGGGCACCGGCGGCGTCTCGATCTTCGCCTTGCAGTTCGCCCGGGCCCTCGGCGCGCGGGTGCTCGTCACGTCCGGCAGCGACGACAAGCTCGACCGCGCCTTGAAAATGGGGGCGGACGCCGGGACGAACTACCGCACGAACGCGGACTGGGACAGGTGGGCCCGCGAACAAACCGGCGGGCGCGGCGTCGACCTCGTCGTCGAGGTCGGCGGGGCGGGGACGCTGGAACGCTCGATCAAGGCCGTGCGGCACGCCGGGCGGGTCGCGCTGATCGGCGTGCTGTCCGGGGCGGGCGGCGTGAACCCGATCGGCATTCTGATGCGAGGCATCACGGTCCAGGGCATCTACGTCGGTTCGCGCGAGATGTTCCGGGCCATGAACCGCGTCATCGAGCGGGACCGAATCCGCCCGGTAATCGACCGCGTCTTCCCGTTCGCCGACGCCCCCGCCGCGTTCCGCCATTTGGAAGGGGCGGGGCACTTTGGGAAGGTCGTCATCACGGTGGGGTGACGCCGAGAGGGTGGACGTTTCCGCGGCGGGTTCGCACCATACACGAATCCATTAACCCCCGGAGAAACCCGTGCAGCAGACGCTCATCCTCCTGAAGCCCGACGCCGTTCAGCGGCGGCTCAGCGGCGAAATCATCGGCCGGTTCGAGAAGAAGGGGCTCCGCCTCGTCGGGCTCAAGCTCGTCCACGCCCCGCGGGCGCTCGCCGAGAAGCACTACGCCGTCCACGCCGGCAAGCCGTTTTACGAAAGCCTGCTCTCGTTCCTGACCAGCGGCCCGACGGTGGCGATGGTGTGGGAAGGCCGCGAGGCGGTGGCCGCGTGCCGGAACCTGATCGGCGCGACCGACGGCGTCAAGGCCCCGCCGGGCTCGATCCGCGGGGACTTCGCCATCACCGTGCAGAACAACCTCGTCCACGGCAGCGACAGCCCCGAGACCGCCGCCGCCGAGATCGCCCTGTGGTTCAAGCCGGACGAACTCGTGAGCTTCACCCCGACCGACTCGCCGTGGATCGGGTAGTCACAGCGTCTTGAGGTACTCGATGACCTGCCGGCGCTCGGCGTCGGTCAGGTCGTCGCCGTAGGTGTGGCCGGCGTTGCCGCGGCCGGGTTGCGTCGTGTCGTACACCCTGCGCCGTTCGATGCCGGGGAGCTTCGCGTCGGGCGGCGGCACTTCCGTCACCTTCCAGCCGACGTTCGTCTTGTCGTAGTCCGCCTCGTCGGTGCGGAACGACCGGGTGAACACTTTTGGCCGGGCCTTGCTGTTCAACACACCCGCCAGGGTCGGCACCGACCCGTTGTGGAAGTACGGAGCCGTTGCCCAGACGCCGTCCAGCGGTGGGGCTTGATACCCGGCGGTCGGCCTCACCGGGCGGCCGGGGAAGAACCAGTTCCCGGTGTCTTCCTTCGCGAACCAACTCTCGTTGTACGCCTTGCCGAACGCCTCCCCGATGTTGTCGAACCGCTTGCGGTCGGTGCCGATCTCCGCGAGGGGGACGACCTTGTTCGGGTAGGTCGGCTTCTCGCCGTAGGTGCCGTGGCACCTCGCGCAGTGCTCGCCGAAGACGCCCGCCCCGGCCTTCGCCTTCTCCGCGTCCACGGGGAACGGGTACTTAGGTGCTTCGATCGTGTCGAGGTACGCCCGGATGTCCCGGAACGCGGGCTCGGCGGCGTCGAACTCGGCACGGGTCGTCAACGGGTGCATCATGAACTGCATGATGCTCCGGACGGATTTCGCGTCCGTCGCGCCGACGTGGTACATGGTCTTCTTCTTCTTGAGCAGCCACCACGCGGGCACGTCCTCAACGGAATCATCTTTCAACCCCAGGTCGCGGAGTTCCTTGGCCAGCGACAGGTCCGGGTTCCGCATCCCGAGGAGTTGCACCGCGAACGCCCCGGCCTCCGAGGTGCCGCGGACCTGGCTGAACTGGTACTGGAGCTTGACCCGTGCCCCGGACGACTTGGCGAGTTCCTCGAACAGCGAGTGGATGTCGAGCGACGTGTTCCCGAGGCCGACGTAGCTCTTGCCCAGGATGCTGCCGCCGTGGCAGGCCATGCAGTCGATGCCGACGCCCTTGCCGACGAGCAGGTCCGCCCTGCGGAGGCCCATCGGCAGGTCGCCGTTCGGGTACGGGGCGGGGTGCAGGCCGTACCGCTCGCGGAACGCCCGGTCGTAGTCGGCGGGTTTTTCGGACAGGCCCCACACCTTCCAGGCCGAATCGACGCCGGGGCGGGGCCAGAACGCGCGGATGAAGGCGGTCTGCGTCAGGGCCTTGTAGCCCCGCTCCGCCGAGGGCGATTCGGCATCGGCCGCGGTTGCGAGGTGGGGAAGGGATGCCGTCAAAGTCAGGATCAACGCCGATCGCAACACGTCCGAGCCCTCCGGTTCGCCTGCCCCAGTATAGGGGATGAACCGCGAAGAATTCCGGGCGATCACGCCTCCGGAACCGTCACCGCCCGTTCGAGCAACTCAAACAGCCCCTGCACCGCCAAGGCCATCACCGCGGCGGGGATCGCGCCTTCGAGCATGAGCGGCACGTCGAACTTGTCCACGCCGCGGAGGATCGGTCGGCCGTAGCCGCCCGCCCCGATGAACCCGCCGAGGGTGGCCGTGCCGACGTTGATGACCGCCGCCGTCTTCACGCCCGCCAGGATCGTGCGGGCCGCCAGCGGGAGTTCGATCAGCCACAGGGTCGTGAACGACCGGATGCCGAGGGACGCCGCGGCTTCCCGCATCGCGACGGGGACCGACCGCAACCCCGCGACCGTGTTCCGCACGATCGGAAGCAGGCTGTACAGGAACAGCGCCGCGATCGCCGGGGCGACGCCGGTGCCCGCGTCGAACAGGAGTTTTGTCAGCGGCATCATGAACATCAGCAGCGCCAGCGACGGGATCGTTTGCACGACGCCGGTGACGGACACGAGCACCTGCCCGAGCCGCGGCCGGCGGGCGGCGACGATGCCGACGGGGACGCCGACGAGCACCGCGGCCAGCAGCGAGGGGACGACGAGCGACAGGTGTTCGACGGTCGTCACCAGCAGCCGGCGGGCGAGGGAATCGTCTGCGACCGGTGCGACGGTTTCGCCGAGCGTGCGGGCGAGGAAGTCGGCGGCGGTGCGGGACTCGGTCGCGTCGCCGCGCTTGACGGCGGCGTTCATCTCCTGCATGTCCCGCTCGGAGATGCGGCCCTCCAGCCGGCGGAGTTCCGCGACGACGCCGGGGTGCCGGGCTTCCAGGTCCGCCCGGTACAGCCACACCGCCTCGTAGGTGGGGAAGAATCCGCGGTCGTCGGCGATCACTTGCAAGTCGAACAGCACGATCTCGGCGTCGGTCGTGTACAACTCCGTCACGTCGATCGACCCTTCCGCCAGCGCCCGGTACGCGAGGCTGTGGTCCATCCCGCGGGGGTCGGTTTGCGGCAGGTTGTAGAACCGCTTGAGCCCGGCCCAGCCGTCTTGCCGGTCGATGAACTCGGGCAGGAACCCGAGCCGCAGGTCCGGGTGGTTCCGCAGGTCGGAGATGGTGCGAATCCCCTTCGCGGCGGCCACGTCTTTCCGCATTCCGAGGGCGTAGTTGTTGCGGAACCCGAGCGGTTTGCTCATCCGCACGCCCTTCGCGGCGAGGGCTGAGTCCAGGTCCGGCGGGTCCGTCTGCAAGATTTCCCGGCGAATCGTGCCGGTGTACTCGGGGTAGGCATCCACGTCCCCTTGCAGCAGCGCCCGCCACACGATCGGCGACGCCCCGATGTCGTCCCGCCGGGCGTCGACCCCGGCGTTCCGGGCGAGTTGCGCCCCCATCTCGCCGAGGATCACGGACTCGGTGAATTTTTTCGACCCGATAACGACCGGCTTCGGGCGGGAGTCGGAGCAACCGGCAACGAACGCAAGCGAGATGAAGAAGAAGCGAAGCATCTGAAGTGACGACCCTCTTTCTCCCTCCCCCTGGGAGGGGGGAGGGTTGGGGTGGGGGTCGCTTGAGGGGTGAAGCCTCCACCCCCCACCCTAACCCTCCCCCCCAAGGGGGGAGGGGACCAGAAAGACTCACGCGCGGAGCGCATCCAGTGCCGCGCCGATGTCCGCGGAGCGCATCAGCGACTCGCCGACGAGGATGGCGGCGACGCCCGCGTCCTTCAACGTCCGCACGTCGGCGGCGGTCTTGATGCCGCTCTCGCTGACGACCGTGACGCCGGGGGGGAACCGCGGGAGCAGGTCGAGCGTGTGGCCGAGGCGGGTCTCGAAGGTGCGGAGGTCGCGGTTGTTCACGCCGATCAGGGTCGCCCCGGAATCGACGACGCGGGGGAGTTGGTCGGCGTCGTGCAACTCGACGAGCACGTCGAGCCCGAGTTCGCGGGCTTCCCGGTATAGTTTGGCGAGCCGGTCGCCGGGCAGGATTTCCGCGATGAGCAGGACGGCGTCGGCCCCGGCGGCGCGGGCTTCGAGTAGCTGATATCGGTCGACAACAAAATCCTTGCGGAGCACCGGCAACTTCACCGCTTCTCGCACGGCGGACAGGTAGGCCAGGTTGCCCTGGAAGTAGTCGACGTCGGTCAGCACGCTGAGGCACGCCGCGCCGTGGGCTTCGTAGGTTTTCGCGATCGCGACGGGGTCGAAATCCGCGCGAATCACCCCGGCGGAGGGTGACGCCTTCTTCACCTCGGCGATGACGCGGACCTCGCCGGGCACCCGTAACGCGGCCTCGAACCCCCGGCACGGCGGCAGGTCCCGGACGCGGGCTTCGAGCGCCGCGGCGGGCTGCTTTTCCCGTGCGGCCGCGACTTCCCGCCACTTGGTTTCGACGATGCGGTCGAGGATGTTCGGCATTCGCGTATCCTAGACGCGGGACCGATTCCGACCAACCCCGGAGGCCGTGTGCCGGCCGACCCCCTGGATGAATTCGTTCGCCTCGCGGAAGCGTTCGGCATCGTCGCGGCCGTGGCGGTGGTGGCCGGCGTCGCAATGTGGCCGCTCGCGCGACTGACCCGGCAAGCGTGGTCGGTGATTCCCCAACGGGGGCCGGAACGTCGGACGGGGTTCGAGGTGGCGGCGCTGTTCCTGCTGAACGTGGTGTTCGTCAGCGTGATGCTCGCGGTGTTGCAAAAGGGCGGGTTCTTCCGCGAAGTGTACGGCCCGACATTCCCGGACCCGTTGCCGTCTGCGGATGCGATTGGAATGGTCGGGGGAACGGCGGCAACGGCGAACGCGGTGGAATCGGCGGCCCCGTTTCAAACGGTGCGGACGGTGTGGGCCAGCCTGTTCGCGGTGCCGTTGCTGTACGCCGCGGCGGTGGGGTTGACCGTGGCGGTGAGCCGGAAGCCGCGGTTCGAGTTTGCCGACTGGTACGCCCGAGTCTGGGCCGGAATCGCGGCGTGGGCGGTTCTGACCCCGGTGGTATTCGCGGTGTACGCGGTCGCGGATCGGCTCACGACCGGGCTCGGCGGGGAAGCGGACCGGCACCCGATGACGAAGCTCGGCGTCGGGGATTCGCCGTTCGACCGGGTCGTGTTCGCCCTGGCGGTTTGCGTCGCGGCCCCGCTCACGGAAGAACTGCTCTTCCGGGGAATCCTGGTCCGGTGGACGGCGGGTCGGGCGTACCGGGGGTGGGTTGTGCTGGTCGTGGCGGGGATGCTGGCGGCCGCCGGGAGTGGCAGCGTGCGGTCGCCGGCGGTCGCGTTCGCGGCCAGCCTGGGGGTCGGGTTACTGGTCACTCGGAAGTTCGGGGGGCGTGCGACTTCCCTTCGCGGGGCGGGAATCTGGGCGTCGGCGGCGCTGTTCGCGGCGGCGCACTCGGCGGTGTGGCCGACGCCGGTGCCGCTGTTCGTGCTCGGGTTGGGGCTCGGGTGGCTGTGCCTCCGAACCCGCGGCATCCTGGCGTGCGTCGTCGCGCACGGGCTGTTCAACGCGGTGTCGTTCGTCTACCTCCTCCGCGGCGGGGCGGGGTGAGCTTCCGCTGCTTTGTCCTCAGCGACGTGAGGATGAGGGGTAACCAACAGACAAAAGATCGTATTTGTATTGTAGGCCGGGCCGAGTCTTCGAGGCCCGACGGGAAGCGCAACGTCGGGCCTCGAAGACTCGGCCCGACCTACAAATCCTACAAATCCGTGGCTTCCAAATCGGTGAAGCGAATCCCCGCATCGAACTCCCCTCGAACTTTCGGCACGACCCGTACCGCCCGCCCCGCCCCGCCGGGTTCCGCCCTCTTTCCAGTTGACCGCACTGCAGCCGGGTTTATGCTGGATTGGAGGATCCATTCACCGCAGGCCGGACGCCATTTCTCACCGGCCGAGTTCCGCCCCCGCACGCGACGAGGATTGTCATGGCCAAGAAGTCTACCGGCGAATCCAAGGCCCCGCTCGTCATCGCGCTGGCCTTCTTCGTGCTGTCCACGCTCGTGCTCGGGGTGCTGGCGTACCTCGCGTACTCCGAGATCAACGAGAAGGCGAACGTCGTCGTCAACGCGAAGAAGGAAGTCGAGGCCGCCAACAAGCTGCGGTCGATCTCGGACGAAAAAATTCTCGTCTACAAGGTCGCGATCGGGAACGCCTCCGAGGAAGAGCGGACCAGCCTCCAGACGCTGCGGAACAAGGAAGAAGTGCAGAAGGAGCACGCCGCCCTTCTGGACGCGGTGAAGAAGCAACTCGACGCCGCCCTGCAGGCAAAGGCCCAGGAACTCGCCGGCAAGGGGGACGGCCCGAAGATCAAGCTGGACGTGTCGCCGTCGGACGTGTTCTCGTGGGAGTGGCCCGAAGGCGGGGCCCTGACGGAACGGCCGAAGCACTACCTGCTCGACCAGGTCGTGACGTTCCACGCCGCCAACCAGGTGGCCGCCGCGACGTACAAGAAGGAACTCGAAACCGCCGCCGCCAAGCAGAAGAACGCCTCCCAGGCCGTGGACACCTACACCGCCGCGGCCGCATCGCTGAAGGCGGAAGAGGTCAAGTACGCCCCGGCGATCAATGCCCAAATCACGAAACTGGAGAACATCTCCAAGCAGACCGTGGACGCCCTCGCGAACGAAACCAAGAAGCTTCGCGACGCACTCAAGCAGAAGGACACGGAAAAGGGCGAACTGGACCTTGTCGTCCGCAAGCAGGACGAAGAGATCAAGAAACTTCAGTTCCGCGTCGCCGACATGGAAGCGAAGCTCGAAGTGAAGGACGACCCGTTCGCGTTCGACAAGCCGCTCGGCAAGGTTCTTCGTCGGAAGGGGAACGTCGTCGAGATCGACCTCGGGTCGTCCGACAACGTCAAGCCGGGGCTGACGTTCAGCGTCCAGCCGTCCGACACCCCGGAACGCGGGCTGTCCAGCCGGATGAAGACGTTCCAGGGGCCGAACGGGCAGAGCGTGTCGATGGTCGTGCCGAAGGGGATGATCGAGGTCATCGAAGTCCTCGGGCCGAACTCGTCGCAGTGCCGGATCACGACGGAAGCGAACACGATCCGCGACGGCATCCTCGTCGGGGACGTGCTGTACAACTCCGCGTGGCGGAAGGGCGGGGCCGACCACGTCGCCCTGTACGGCATCTTCGACCTGGACGGCGACGGCATCGACGACATCCGCCAACTGGCCCGCGAACTGACGAAAGCCGGCGTTGTGGTCGACGCCTACTACGACCTGGAAACGAAGAAGTGGGTCGGCAACATCACCGAGCGGACGATCTACGTCGTCGAAGGTGTCATTCCGTTCAAGACGATCCAGGCCGGCGAGTCCCCCGGCATCATCACGGCGAAGAACGCCGTCCGCGGGGCGCTGGACGAGGCGAAGAAGGTGGCGAAGGACCGCGGCTCGAAGGTGGTCAAGATGCGCGACTTCTTCCCCCGCGTCGGCATCAAGGGTAAGCTCGACGTGGGCGAGGACAAGGTCGACCAGGCCGCCTCGCGGTATCTGATCGGCGGCCCGGTCGAGGGCGAGCAGCCGAAGAACTAACCGGACAAGCTCTACTCCGCGCGGGTTGTATTGATTCCGGCTCCCTCCCCCTGGGAGGGGGGGAGGGGGAGGGTGGGGGTCGCTTCTGTGGTGAACCCCACCCCCACCCCAACCCTCCCCCCTCAAGGGGGAGGGAGAAAGAGCCGTCTGGACTGCGTAGGGTATATCACTCCAGGAGCCGCGCCGCCGAATCCGCCCCGCCCGCCCGAGACCCGCCCATGCCCGACGCCACCGACTTCTTCCGCGACGCCTGGGCCGTGTACCGGCTCGTCGTCGAACACGACTACCTCTGGCACTCGCACGCGGGCCGGGGGCTGGGGTCGGTGCTGCCGAAGGGCCGGGGGTTCCGCTTCCTCGACCTGGCGTGCGGGGATTCGGACACGACCGCGCGGGTGCTGGCCGGCCGGGAGGTGACCCGGTACGTCGGCGTCGACCGGTCCGCGGCGGCGCTGCGGGAGGCGGGGCCGCACGTCGCGAACCTGACGGGGCCGACCGAACTCGTCGAAGCGGACTTCGTGGAGTTTCTGGAATCGTGCCCGGACACGTTCGACGTGATCTACATGGGCCTGTCCGCGCACCACCTCGGGGAAGCAGGCTTGCCGCGGTTCTTCGCCGGGGTGGCGAAGTGCCTCGCGCCGGGCGGCGTGTTCGCGGCCTACGAGCCGTTCACCCTGCCGGACGAAACGCGGGCCGACACCGTCGACCGCATCTGCGCGATGGCCCTGCACTTCTTCACCGCGATGACCCCGGCCCAGCGACAGCAGGTGGCCGAGCACGTCCGCGGCAACGACAAGCCGGTGTCACTGGCGACGTGGGACGCCCTCGCCACGGCCGCCGGACTGTCGCCGATGACCCGCGCGGTGCGCAGCCCGGACCGGCTGTACGAACTGGTGTCCCACACCCGCCTTTAACGCGGAGGCAAGCGTGCGATTCGTTCTTCCCCTACTTCTGATCTCCCCACTCCCCGGATTCGCCGTGGAACCGCCGACCCTGACCCCGGAGCGGGCGTCCGCTTACGCGAAGCTCGCCCTCAAGGGGATCGACACCGAGTACCCGTACAAGCCCGGCCACGTCCTCACCGGGGACGCCGACGTGAAGTCGCCGAAGGCGGTTCACCCCGCGTTTTACGGCAGCTTCGACTGGCACTCGGCGGTCCACTCGCACTGGACGCTGGTCCGGTTGCTCCGCACGTTCCCGAAGCTGCCGGAAGCGGACGCGATCCGCACCGCCCTCGGCAAGCACCTGACCGCGGAGAACCTGAAGGCGGAAGCCGACTACTTCGCGAAGCCGCAATCCAAGACTTTTGAGCGGCCCTACGGCTGGGCGTGGCTGCTGAAACTCGCCGCCGAACTGCACGCCTGGGACGACCCGGACGCGAAGGCGTGGGCGAAGAACCTGAAGCCCTTGGCGGATCTCATCGCGGACCGGTACGTGGCGTACTTCCCGAAACAGACGTACCCGGTCCGCGCCGGCGTCCATTCCAACACCGCGTTCGGGCTCGGGTTCGCCCACGACTACGCGGTCGCCGTCGGGCACGAGAAGTTGAAGACGCTCGTCGAGGACCGGGCCGTCGCGTACTACGGGCGGGACGAGGACGCCCCCGCGAGGTGGGAGCCGGACGGGGCGGACTTCCTCTCGCCGTCGCTGTGCGAGGCCGATCTGATGCGGCGCGTCTTGGCGGCCGCCGAGTTCCGGACGTGGTTCGGAAAATTCCTGCCGGCTGCGGCGAAGGCGGAGCCGAAAAACCTGTTCGCCCCCGCGACCGTGACGGATCGCGCCGACCCGCAACTCGTTCACCTGGACGGGCTGAACCTGAGCCGGGCGTGGGCGATGCGGAACGTCGCGGCGGCGCTGCCGGCGGCCGACCCGGTGCGGAAGGTGCTGCTCGATTCGGCGGACACGCACGCGGCGGCGGCGGTGCCCCACGTCGCCAGCGGCGACTACGCGGGCGAGCACTGGCTCGCGTCGTTCGCGGTGTACCTGTTCTCGACGCCGGGGAAGTGACGGAAAAAGGCCTGGAGAATTATGCTCGGACACCAGCCCGAAGCGCAAGCGAGGGTGCGACGGGAACCCTCGCTTGCGCTTCGGGCTGGTGTCCGAGGACTTACCGCTTCGGGAACCAGTCCTGCAGCGGCGTCACCGTCAGTTCCTGCTCCCGCACCGCCTTGCACCCGTCCACCGCGGCGTGGGCCGCGGACAGCGTCGTGATGCACGTCACCCGGTGGGCCACCGCGGCGGCCCGGATCTTCCCCTCGTCCGTGCGGCTGCCCTTGCCGCTCGGGGTGTTGATGATGAGCTGCACCTGGCCGTTCTTCATGTAGTCGAGCAGGTTCGGCCGGCCCTCCTGGATCTTCGGCACGTCTTCGACCGGGATGCCGTTGGCGCGGAAGTGCGCCGCCGTGCCGCGGGTGGCGATGAGCTTGTAGCCCATCGCCGCGAACTGCTTGGCGATCGTCGCCGCTTCGGGCTTGTCGTCCCCGGCCACCGAGATGAAGATCGTCCCCGTCGCGGGAAGTGGTGCGGACGCCGCGAGTTGGGACTTCGCAAAAGCCATCGCCAGCGTCTTGTCGATGCCCATGACCTCGCCGGTGGACCGCATCTCCGGGCCGAGGATGATGTCGACGCCGGGGAACTTGCTGAACGGGAAGACGCTTTCCTTCACGGAGAAGTGCGTCGGCACGACCTCGTCCGCGACGCCGAGTTCGTCGAGGGTGTTGCCGACCATGACGAGTGCCGCCAGCCGCGCGAGCGGGACGCCGGTCGCCTTCGAGACGAACGGCACCGTCCGGCTCGCGCGGGGGTTCGCCTCCAGGACGTAGACTTCCGGCGACTCCGTCCGCCCGTGGCCGAGCCCGGTGACGGCGAACTGGATGTTCATCAACCCCTTCACATGCAACGCCGCCGCCAGTTTGCGGGCCTGGACCTTGATCTCGTCGATGACCGGTTGCGGCAGGCTGTACGGCGGGATGACGCACGCCGAGTCGCCGGAGTGGATGCCGGCCTCCTCGATGTGCTGCATCACGCCGCCGATGACGGTGCGGGTGCCGTCCGACAGGCAATCGACATCCACCTCCATCGCGTCTTCGAGGAACTTGTCGATCAGCACCGGCTTGCCCGGCGACGCCTCCACGGCGCGGGCCATGTACCGGCTCAGGGCGTCTTCCGAGTACACGATCTCCATCGCCCGACCGCCGAGGACGAAGCTCGGGCGGACGAGCACCGGGTAGCCGATGCGGGCCGCCGTTCGCAATGCCCCCGGCAGGTCGTAGCTGATGCCGTTCGCCGGCTGCTTGAGCCGCAGTTTCTCGACGAGCACGGCGAACCGCTCGCGGTCCTCGGCGACCTCGATGCTGTCCACGCTCGTCCCGATGATCGGCACGTCGTAGTGCGACAGCGCCCGCGCCAGGTTCAACGGCGTCTGCCCGCCGAACTGGACGATGACGCCGTCCGGCTTCATCCGCTCGTGGATGTTGAGCACGTCCTCGACGGTGAGCGGCTCGAAGAACAGGTGGTTCGACGTGTCGTAGTCGGTGCTCACGGTCTCGGGGTTCGAGTTCACCATGATGACTTCGTACCCCGCGTCCCGCAGCGCGAACGCGGCCTGGACGCAGCAGTAGTCGAACTCGATCCCCTGCCCGATCCGGTTCGGCCCGCCGCCGAGGATCATGATGCGCTTCTTGTCGGTGAAGGCGCGGACTTCGTCCTCAATAGTGGGCAGTGGGCGGTGGGCAGTGGGCCGTGAAGAATCCGGGTTCTGACTGCCCCCTGCCCACTGCACACTGCCTGCTTCATAGGTGCTGTAGTAGTACGGCGTGAACGCCTCGAACTCGGCGGCGCAGGTGTCGACGGACTTGAACGTCGCGGTCACGCCCATCGCCTGGCGGGCCTTGCGGACCTCGGTCTCGGACACGTCCCAGAGGTTCGCGAGTTGCCGGTCGACGAACCCGTGTTGCTTCGCCCGCAGCATCGCCGCCGGGGTGACGGCCGCGAGCCCGCTCTGGCCTTCAGCGCGGATCTCGTCTTCCATCTTCACGAGTTCTTCGATGTTCCGCAGGAACCACGGGTCGATCTTGGTCAGCCGGTGGACCTCCTCGACGGACATCCCATCCTTCATCGCGTACCGCACGAACCACAGCCGCTCGGCGTTCGGCCGGGTCAGCTTGTTGACGATGTCGTCCGTGCTCGGCTGCTGGTCGGTGCCCCACTTGTCGCCGCGGTCGCACCCGAGGCCGAAGCGGTTCACTTCCAGCCCGCGCAGGGCCTTTTGCAGGCTCTCCTTGAACGTCCGGCCGATGGCCATCGTCTCGCCGACGGACTTCATCTGCGTCGTCAGCGTCGAGTCGGCTTCGGGGAACTTCTCGAACGTGAACCGCGGGATTTTCGTGACGACGTAGTCGATCGTCGGCTCGAAGCTGGCGGGCGTGTTCTTCGTGATGTCGTTCTTCAACTCGTCGAGCGTGAACCCGACGGCGAGTTTCGCGGCGATCTTCGCGATCGGGAACCCGGTCGCCTTCGAGGCGAGTGCGGAGCTCCGCGACACGCGGGGGTTCATCTCGATCACGATCATCCGGTCGCTCTTCGGGTCGGTCGCGAACTGGATGTTCGAGCCGCCGGTCTCGACGCCGATCTCGCGGATGATCGCCTGGGCGGCGTCCCGCATCCGCTGGTATTCCTTGTCCGACAGCGTCTGGGCCGGGGCGACGGTGATGCTGTCCCCGGTGTGGACGCCCATCGGGTCGAGGTTCTCGATCGAGCAGATGATGATGACGTTGTCCGCTTTATCCCGCACGACTTCGAGTTCGTACTCCTTCCAGCCGATCACGGATTCTTCGATGAGCACTTCGGTCGTCGGGGAGAGTTCGAGCCCGTGGGCGAGGATTTGCGTGAACTCCTCGCGGTTGTACGCGATGCCGCCGCCGCTGCCGCCCATCGTGAAGCTCGGCCGCAGCACGCACGGCAGGCCGATGGTGTCGAGGATGTCGTACCCCTCGGCGAGCGAGTGCGCCACGCCGGACCGCGGCACGTCGAGGCCGATCTTGAGGACGGCTTCCTTGAACTTCTGCCGGTCCTCGGCCTTGTCGATGACGTCCGCCTTCGCGCCGATCATCTCGACGCCGTACTTTTCGAGGACGCCGTGCTTGAACAGGTCCATGGCCGTGTTGAGGCCCGTTTGCCCGCCGAGCGTGGGGAGCAGCGCGTCCGGCCGTTCCTTCGCGATGATCTTTTCGACGACCTGCCAGGTGATCGGCTCGACGTAGACCCGGTCCGCGGTCTCGGGGTCGGTCATGATGGTGGCCGGGTTGGAGTTGACCAACACGACCGAGTAGCCCTCCTCGCGGAGGGCCTTGCACGCTTGCGTTCCGGAGTAGTCGAACTCGCACGCCTGGCCGATGACGATCGGCCCGGACCCGATGAGGAGAATCTTCTGGATGTCGGTGCGCTTCGGCATGGTCCGGCGGGTTCCTGCGGGTAAAGGGCGGCGCAAAATCTCGCATATCTTAGGAACGGCACCCGGACCGCCAACGGGACTCGTCGAGCTCGCGGCCGGGACCGGCGTGGCGGCCCCGAATCGTGGGAATTCGGGGTCCGCGCGAACTTCCGCGCACCCGCGCGGCTCCAGTGAAGACAGCCCCCTCCTTTCGCCTCGGGTGCCGCCATGTGGACCTGCCCCGGTTGCCCCGCCCCGCCGGGTTGGCGCGTCGACCTCCCCGCGCTCGTGGAGGCACTCCCCTGGCTGCGGCCGCTCGGGGGGTGCCCGCAAGACCCGGTCTTCCACGCGGAAGGGGACGTGCTCACGCACCTCGGGATGGTGCTGACCGAACTCGCGAACCTGCCGGCGTTCCGGGCGTTGCCGGAAGAGGAACGCCACCTCGTCTTCGCGGGGACGCTGCTGCACGACATCGCGAAGCCGGAATGCACCTTCGAGGAGGACGGCCGGGTCCGATCGCCGGGCCACGCGGTCAAGGGCGTTTACAAGGCCCGCCGACTGCTCGCCACGGACCCCGCGTTCGGCGAACTCGGAACGCCGTTCCACGTCCGCGAGCAGATCCTCGGGCTGGTCCGGTGGCACGGGCTCCCGGCGAACTACCCGCACAAGCCGCACGCCGGGCGGGACGTGCTCCGCGCCGCGTACACGACCCGACTGGACTGGCTCGCGATCCTGGCGGAAGCCGACCAGCGCGGCCGGGTGTGCAAGGTGCCCGCGGACGACACGCTCGAACGGGTCCTCCTATTCCCGGAGTTCTGCCGGGAGTGGGAGTGCTGGCCCGGCCCCCGCGAATTCGCCAACGACGCCAGTCGGTTCGCCTACTTCCGCACGGAGCACGCCCACCCGACGCTGCACCTGTTCGACGACTCCCGGTGCGAGGTGACCGTGATGTCCGGGCTCCCCGGCAGCGGCAAGTCGACGTGGGCGGCCGCGAACTGCCCGGACCTGCCGGCCGTTTCGCTCGACGACATCCGCGAGCAGCTCGACGTGGCCCCCGGCGACAACCAGTCCGCCGTCGTGGTCGCGGCCTACGACCGGGCCCGCGGCCACCTCCGCCGCGGCGAGTCGTTCCTGTGGAACGCGACGAACGTGAGCCGGCTGCTCCGCGGCAAGATCATCGACCTGGCCGCCGACTACCGCGCCCGCGTCCGCGTCGTGTACGTCGAACCGCCGATCCCGCTCATCCGCGAACGCAACCGCGGCCGGGCGAAGCACGTCCCGGAACGGGTCTGGGACCGGATGTTCGACAAGCTGGACGTGCCGACGCTCGCGGAGGCACACCGGGTCGATCAGTTCGTGGGGTGAACGAACCCGATTCTCCCGGCGGCCTGATGAAAAAAGTTGCGGGGCGGGCGTCTCTCGGGTAAACCTGAGTGTGCCCGCCGAACGCTTTTCCCCTGCCCCACCGCGCTTCCCGCCCGGAGTTTCTCCATGCTCGTGATCCCCGGAGCCGTCGGCCGCGACACTTGCGACGGTGTCACCCGTCGGGAGTGGCTGCGCGTCGGCAGCCTGTCCCTTGCCGGCCTGTCCCTCCCGAACCTGCTGAAGGCGAACAACACCCCGGCACCCGCCGGCAAGGACGAGAAGGGCGGCAAGGGCTTCGGCAAGGCGAAGTCCGTCATCCTGATCTACCTGCAAGGCGGGCCGAGCCACATCGACCTGTGGGACCCGAAGGAGAACGTCCCGGACGCGGTGAAGTCCGTGTTCAAGAACCAGCCGACGAAGCTGCCCGGCGTCCACGTCACGGAACTGCTCCCGAAGATCGGCAGCGTCCTCGACAAGACGACGCTGATCCGGTCCATGAGCTACTCGCCGAACGGCCTGTTCAACCACACCGCGGCGATCTACCAGATGCTCACGGGCTACACGACCGACAAGGTCAGCCCGTCCGGCCAGCTGGAGCCGCCGAGCCCGAAGGACTACCCGACCGCGGGCTCGAACATCATCAAGTTCAAGCCGCCGGAAGTCCCGATGCTCCCGTTCGTGATGATGCCGCGGCCGCTGCAGGAGTCGAACGTCGTCGGCAAGGGGGGCACCGCCGGGTTCCTCGGCAAGGCCTACGACCCGTACCTGCTCTACCCGCCCGGCGACGACATGGACATGGACAAGATGTCCCGGATCAAGGTCGACGACCTCAAGATCCGCGAGGAACTGTCGGCCGAGCGGATGGAACGCCGCGCCACCCTGCGGGACACCGTGGCGAAGGGGATGCCCGAGCTCGAAGCCGCCGTCAGCAAGTACGACCTGGACTCGTACTACGGCAAGGCCCTCGGGCTGGTGCTCTCCGGCCGGGCGCGGGACGCCTTCGACCTGTCCAAGGAAGACGCGAAACTCCGCGACAAGTACGGCAAGAACACGTTCGGCCAGAGCTGCCTGCTCGGCCGGCGGCTGGTCGAGGCCGGCACGCGGTTCGTCGAGATCAACTGGCCGAAGGTGGCGAACTCCGACAACCACTCGTGGGACGTCCACACCGGGCTGTCCGCCCGGATGAAGAACCAGGCCGCCCCGATGCTCGACTCGGGCGTCGCCACGCTGATCGAGGACCTGGACGACCGGGGGCTGCTGAAAGACACCCTCGTGGTCGTGGTCGGCGAGTTCGGCCGCAGCCCCCGCCGCGGCGTCAGCACGTCCGGCAACGGCAACTCGGACGACGGCCGCGACCACTGGCCGTACTGCTACACCGCCCTCGTCGCCGGGGCCGGCGTCAAGCGCGGCTACGTCCACGGCAAGTCGGACAAGACCGCGTCCGCCCCGGTCGACGCCCCGGTCCACCCCGGCGAACTGCTGGCGACGATCTACCACAGCGTCGGCATCAAGCCGGACACGATCGTCTACAACCACCTCAACCAGCCGCGGGAACTCGTGAAGGCGGAAGCGGTGAGCGGGATCTTGAGCTGAGTTCCCCTGTGGGACCCAGCACAACCGGGCTCGGGAAATGAAAGAGGCCCCGACGGGTTTTCGCCGCCCGCGGGGCCAGGGTCCGATCCGCAAGTGGGGATCGGTGTGCCGTCTGAGTGAGCATCCCCGTTCTTCCGGTCGCCGGCCTTGAGCCTGAAAACCAACGCCTCACCAGTTGGGCTACCCGCACGTTGGACACGTCGAAAAGCGTGCGGGTCTGGGTTCGAACCAGAATCTTTTGGTTGGTGGCCGGTCAGTCGATGGGATACCTCGGCACGGGTTTTCAATTCTGGCGTGAGATTCTGAGCCTGAGCGAAGTCGCCTGCCTCTGCCAGTTGGGCTACCCCGCCGGGGTTCGGAGCAAGTGGCGGGGGCGGGACTCGAACCCGCACTGTCGGTCGACCCTTCCGTCAACCTGAGTCTCACCCTGAGTTCTGCACGCCTGTGCAACTCAGATGATGCGCCGACTCCGGAAAAGGTTCAAGGGTCAACCGCCGAACACGAACCCGAGGACTGCGTCGGCGGCCTTCTGCCGTTCGACCTCCAGCTGGTTGGCCTGCTCCTTCGCGACCTTGATCGCGTCCTGGAGCTTCCGGACCCGTTCCAGGATGGCGTTCTTCCGGTCGGCCGGAACGCACCCGCTGTACAAGATCTGGCTCCACGTCCCGACCGGCACGTCCTTGGTGAAGAGTTCCGTTTGGGCCGGGTGCTCTTTGGTGGCCTCGTACTTGACGATCACCGTCGGCTCCTTCGACGTGCGGAGGGACTCCGTGGCCCGGCTTCGGAGCAAACCGGTGTTCGGGTCGTGGGACCATTCCTCGGACGGGTCCGGGGTCGGCAACTTGGACACGAACGTTTCGAGGTCGTTCGCCTGCTTGTCCAGGAAGAGCAAAAAGGTCACCGGGACGCCGGAAAGCAGCGTCTTGCCGTCGACGACCACGTCGGCCCGGGCCTGCTGGTTCCCGAGGTCCTGGGTCAGAATCAAGTTCCACAGTTCGGTCCATTTCGCGACCGCCTGGCGGATCAAGTCGTCGGCCCGCTGCTGGACTCGCTGCGACTCGGGGGGCAACTTCTGACCGTTGACCTCGTCTAACGGGCGATAGACCCGCTCGCGACCCGCGAAAAGTTGCTCCTTTTGGAGAATCTTGTACAGCTCGGTGACGGACTTCTCCGCGTCACCCTTGCGACCGGACACGATGGCGTTGATTTGGTTCAGCTTTGGCACGAGTGATCCTCCGGGGTTCTGGCGATTTAACGGATATGACCCGCTGTCCAGGAGAGAAGTTCGCGCGGCAGCGGGAGGAGGCTCACTTCCTGAAGAATTCCACCGCGTTGCGGAAGAGTTGCAGACCGTCCCCTTCCGGTGCCAGACCCTTGCGCGTCCAGTGGGGATGCTGGGTCGGCAGCACGTGCCGCTCCGGGTGCGGCATCAGCCCCAGCACCCGGCCGGTGGCGTCGCACATGCCCGCCACGTCGTCCCGCGACCCGTTCGGGTTCTCCGGGTAGCCCGGCGTCCGCCCGTCCGCGGTCGTGTACCGCAGCACGAACTGCCCGGCCTGGGCGAGCCCCTGCTGAATCCACGCCTCCCGCGTCACGAAGTTCCCCTCGCCGTGGGCCACCGGCAGGTACATCCGGTCGACCCCCCTCAGGAACGGGCAGTTCCCCGGCGTCGCCGCGAGGTGGACCCAGCGGTCCTCGAACTTCGCCGAGACGTTGTGCGCGAGCGTCGCCACCGGGCCGTCCTCGTCCCCCGGCATGAGCAGGCCCGCCTTCAGCAGCACCTGGAAGCCGTTGCACACGCCGAGGATCAGTTTCCCCGCGTCGCGGAACTCGCGGACGGCATCGGCGAGGAAGTGCTCGAGGCCCGCCGCGAGGATTTTCCCGGCCCCGACGTCGTCGCCGAAGCTGAACCCGCCGGGAATCGCGAGGATCTGGTAGCTCTGCAGCTGGCTGGGGTCGTCCCGCAGGGCGTTGACGTGCAGCTTCGTGGTGGCGGCCCCGGCGCGCTCGAAGGCGAAGGACGTCTCGGCGTCGCAGTTCGTGCCCGGTGCCCGGAGGATGAGAACGTTTGGGGACGCCATGACGAAAATCCTGAGAAGGTCGGACTTTGTGTTTGACCCGGACGCGGGAGTTGGGGAAGATTCTACTGGCGGTTCGGGCCGGATCCCAGGAATCCGGCCGACGACCCCACCCCGAATTCCCCCGTCGAACACGCCACTTCCGGCGGGTCGGAGATTTTTTCTCCCCACTCCCGACCAAACCCGTTGACAGCCGGCGGGGAGGCCCTATGATTCGGGTGTCGTCGCTTCGGCGGCGGCACCGCGACC
>CAYUHJ010000047.1:0-32701 GCA_964444365.1 uncultured Alcaligenaceae bacterium
GGTCATCCGCATCTACGACATCGTCTTCGACTACGAGAACCTGCTCGGCACCGACAAGTTTTACCGCACCCTCCTCCGCGGCGACGCCTTCCAGCACACGTTCGGCACCGCCGAGTTCCACCACCTCGTCGGAAAGTACCTCGCGGAGCGCGAGGACCAGACCGGCGTGAAGGGGAAGTCCCTGCTGGCGGCGGCGTACCGTTGCGGCGTGCCGATCTTCACCTCGTCGCCCGGCGACAGCAGCATCGGCATGAACATGGCCGCCCTGCAACTGGAAGGGTCGAAGCTGCGGATCGACCCGTTGCGGGACGTGAACCAAACCGCCGCGATCGTCTGGGACGCGAAGTCGAGCGGCAGCGCCAGCGGCGTGTTCATCCTCGGCGGCGGCTCGCCGAAGAACTTCATGCTGCAAACCGAGCCGCAGATTCAAGAAGTTCTGGGCCTGGAGGAAGCCGGGCACGACTACTTCCTACAATTCACCGACGCCCGCCCCGACACCGGCGGGCTCAGCGGCGCGACCCCGGCGGAAGCGATGACGTGGGGCAAGGTCGACCCGGACAAGCTGCCGGGCACCGTGACCTGCTACGTCGATTCCACGGTGGCGTTGCCGCTGCTGACGGCGTATGCCCTGACCCGCCAGCCGAAGCGCCCGCTGAAGCGGCTCGCCGAGCGGTTGCCGGAACTGACCCGGCGACTGGAGGACCGCTACGCCGAGATCTGCAAGGAACGCGGGGAAGGGTGAATCTGAAGAGCCGCGAACGCAAGCGAGCGGCTGACCTCCGCCCGAAAACAGGCCGCCACTCTGCCCAGGAAGCGAACCGCTCACTTGCGTTCGCGGCTCTTACGACAAGGAACAATTACATGAAAGCCGTCTGGAACGGAGCCGTCCTCGCCGAGAGCGACGCGACGGTCGTCGTCGAGGGGAACCACTACTTCCCGCCGGCCGCCCTGAAAAAGGAGTTCTTCCGCCCGGCCGCGACCCGCACCGTCTGCGGCTGGAAGGGGGACTGCAACTACTTCGACGTCGTGGTCGGCGACAAGGTCAACCCGGACGCGGCGTGGTACTACCCGACGCCGAAGTCCGCCGCCGCGAACATCGCCGGGTACGTCGCGTTCTGGAAGGGCGTGAAGGTCGAGGCGTAACGGACGTGCCGGTTCCGCGGGGGCCGGCCGGATTCGGCGGCGGGTCCGCCCCCCGCCCCGTCACACCTCCTCGATCCCGTTCGCCGATGTTGTCTCGCGTCCCCTTTCCCGCGAGACTGCCGCATGGCCACGTTCTACCTGCTCCCGCCGCGCGAGTGCCTGGAACAAGCCGTCGCCGAGTTCGTTCGGCGGATCGTGCCGGGGGTGCCGGTGCCGGAATCGCTGTGCGAGCAGATCCTGGACAGTCTCGTGGGCCAGGCCGGGGACTCGTACTTCGTCCACCGGGAAGACCTCGCCGGCGGGCCGGTGGCGGCGGACCTCGCGGACGGGTTCGGGGCGGAGCCGGGGGACGCGGTCATCGAGGTCGGGACGGCCGTCGGGAACCGCCCCGCGACTGTTCGGGCGTGGACGATGCCGACCGCCGTTCCCGAACGGGCGGTCGGCTGATACTGTGACGGGATGAACACGAACGACACACCCGACGACGGTTGGGCCGACCTCGCGAAAGAACTCGGCCTGGAATCCGGGGAGCGGACCCGTCCGGCCCCAGCTGCCCCGGAACCCGAGCCCGAACCGGCCGAGGAGTTCGAGGACGCCCCGTTCGGCGGCGAACCCGACGATTCCGCCGATTCTGACGGCGGTGACGAGGAATCGGACGGGGACGAGGAAGCCGAGTCGACCGGCGAACCCGGCGAGGGGAGCCCGAAGAAGCGGCGTCGCCGGCGGCGGCGGCGGAAGAAGAAGGGGCCGGGCGAACCGGGGGCGGACGCGCCCGCCGCCGCGGCCGGGGAGTCTGTCGACGGGGACGCCGAGCCGGAACCCCTGCCGGAGTCCGAGACGGGCTGGGACGACGGCGGCGAGGCCGAGGAAGTCGGGGCCGTCGTCGGCGAGGAACAGGTGACCCCGGAAGCCGCCCGCGAGATCGTCGCGAACTGGAACGTGCCGTCCTGGGAAGAGATCGTCGCCGGGCTCTACCGCCCCGACCGCTGACCGGGCGCAGTCCGGGGGAGACCGCGATGGCCGACGCCGTCATCGACGTGGTCGGGATGGACGACCTCCCGCTGATCGTCGACCTGTACAACCAGATCTTCCGCCCGCACCGGGACGTCGACTCGTTCCGCCGGCGGTACCTGGGCCGGTACAACGTGCTGCAACTGCTCGCCCGGATCGACGGCCGGCCGGTCGGCTTCTTCCTCGGCTTCGAGCTCAAGCCGGACGTCTACTTCGCCTGGTTCTACGGCGTCCTCGCCGACGCCCGGCGGTCCGGGATCGGGTCCCAACTCATGGAGGCCGCCCAGGCCTGGGCGGCCCAGCACGAGTACGAGTCGATCCGGCTGGAGTGCCACAACCAGCACCGGCCGATGCTGCACCTCGCGATCCAGCTCGGGTACGACATCACCGGCATGCGGTGGGACGCCGACCGCGGGGCGAACCTCGTCATCTTCGAGAAAGCCCTGAACCGCTGACCGACTGCCGGCACCCGAGCCCGCCCCTAGAATACCCGCGTTCCTCCCGTCCCTTCGGGTGGCTCGGCCGTGGCCAACGACGTCTTCCTGCTGATCGCGTCGGTCTGCCTCGGCGGGGCGGTGGCGTTCGGCTACCGGCTGTGGGCCGCGCTCGTCGACCGGTTCAACTCCACCTACGAGGCGGACCTCCGGGCGCGGATGGACCGCCTCGGGATGGACGCCTCCCGCGTCGGCGACTACCTCCGGTGGCGGATCGAAGGGGGGATCGTCGCCGGGCTGGCCGTCGGCGTCGGCATGGGGATGGCCCCGATCGGGGTGCTCGTCGCGTTCGGCATCTACATGCTCGTCCCCATCCTGCTCGAACGAAACATCCTCCTCTGCCGCGGCGCGATCCGGGACCAGCTCGTCGTCGCCACCCGCAACCTCGCGGGGCAGATCCGCGGGCAGGCGATCCTGATCCGGGGCCTGACCCGCGTCGCCGACCAGACCCCGGACCCGCTGGGGAAACTGCTCCGGCAGGTGACGAGCAAGGTGAGCCGGAACGTGCCGTTCAAGGTCGCCCTGACGGACCTCAAGGACCGCGTCCAGATGGACTACATGTCCCTGCTCGTCCTGACGCTGGCGATCGCCTACGAGAAGAAGGAAGGGTCGTCGCTCGCGGACCTGCTCGACGGCATCGCCCACAGCCTGTCCGAGAACCAGCGGATGGACCGCAAGCGGGAGGCGGACACGGCCGCCGGGCGGTTCCTGATCAACATCATGGCGGCGTTCCCGGTCGCGTTCCTCGGGATGTTCTACGCGATGGACCCGGAGGCCACGTCCCTGGTGTTCACCACCCTCGCCGGGCAGTTCGTCCTCGTGATCGTGGCCGGCATCGTGTGGTTCAGCATGGCGCTGGCGAAGCGCATCCTCAACCAGGTGGTGTGACCCGATGCCCCCCGCGCCCGCCCTCCTGTTCGCGAACGCCCCGCTGACGCTGGTCGCGTCCGGGTGCCTGGCGGCGGCCATCGCGGTGGCCGGGCTGCTGCTACTGTGGATGGCGACCGCCCCGCGGCCGGACCACCTGCTGCCCGGCGAACTGGAGCGCGACCGCCGCCGGCTGCTCCGCAAGCGGTCCGCCGCGTACCGGTGGTTCGAGCCGGTCGTCGACGCCCTCGGCGAGTTCTTCCGGGCCGCCTTCCCCGGCTCGGTCGCCGCCCTGGAAAAAGACCTGCTGCTGGTCGAGCCCCCGGCCCCCCGCGACCCGATCGAGCGGTGGCACCCCGAAGAGTACCTGGCCGTCCGGCAGGTCGAGGGGCTCGGGGCCGGGCTTGCGATCCTGTTCGTCATCGGCGGCATCCTCGACCCGGTCATCGGACTGGTCCTGGCCCTGCCGATCGCGCTCGTCGTCCCCTGGGTGTCCGCCAGCGGCGTCCGCAGCCGGGCGAACCGCTACCGCATTCTCGTCCGCGCCCGGCTCGCGATGGTGATCGACCTGATGGCCCTGATGCTCGAGGCGGACGCGACGATCTACCAGTGCGTGAACACCGTCGCCGTCGAGAACAAAGGGCAGCCGATCGGCGAGCTGTTCTCCGTGCTGGCGGACAGCATCCGGCGGTCCGTCCCCCAGGACGAGGCCCTCCGCCGGATGGCCGAGATGATCGACGACCCGGACATGAACGAGCTGGTGTTCACCCTGACCGCCACGGGCCAGTCGAGCGGCCTGCGGGACATCCTGAAGGCGATGACCGGCCCGATGCGGACGAAGCGGATCCAGCACCTGGAGCGGGCGTCCGAGCAGGCGAAGGTGAACATCACGTTCCCGGCGATGATCATCATGTGCGCGTGCCTGCTGATCGTCGGGGCGGTGTTCGCGCTGCCGGCGATGACCGGCTCGCCGTAGAGTGACGACGGGTCCGTGTTCTTGAGAGCCGCGAACGCCAGTGAGCGGCTCGCTTCCTGGGGAAAACGGCAGTCTCAGCTGGGCGGAAGTGAACCGCTCACTGGCGTTCGCGGCTCTTCGAGACGAGTGAGAACTCGGGACGTTGTTTCGGGACGGTTTCTTCTTGCGAGCGTCACCCGACCTACCAGACTGGACCACCGCCTATGGCCGCCCGCATCAAGGTCGTGTCCGGCCCGGACGAGGGGCTGGAAGTCGTGTTCGGCGTCGCCGAGGTGCGGATCGGCCGCGGCGCGGGGTTCAACGTCCCGCTCACCGACGACGGGCTGAACGGCCAGCTCCGGGTCTGGTTCGAGAAGGGCACCTACGTCGTCCGGAACGAGCTCCAGACGCCGGGGTACGTGCTGCCGCCGGAGGGGTCCGAGGGGTACGAGGAGTTCCACCCGCAGGAGCAGCGGGTGTGGTTCCACGGCAACCGGGTCCAGCCGACGCAGGCGACGGTCCTCGAACTGACGATCGAGGACGGGGTCCGGATCCCGGACGGCAAGATCGAGGTCACGCGGGGGACCGACTCGGCGGCGACGAAGAAGTCCCGCGACAAAATCAACATGATCGTCAGCATCGTCCTGATCGTCGCGGCGGCGGGGCTGTTTCTGGTCGACTCGGACCCGGGAGACGGTGCAACGGCCGGGGCCCCGCGGGTACCCTATAAAGCCGTGGAGGAGAAGCTGACCGCGGAGGCGGAGAAGTCGGACCGGGACGGGGCAGCCCAGACCGCCCGGGCGGTGCTGGCGAACATCAAGGAGGCGCGGTTCCAGGAGGCCTACCACCGGCCCCGGGTCGCCTACCAGCGGTACGAGGCCGCCCGCGACGAACTGAACCGCACCCTCGGCGCGCCCGAGGTCGGCGTCGGCCGAAAGCTCTCCGAGTCGACCGTCGAGGCGCTGGAGGCCGCCCGCACCTACGTCAACGACCGGATGGTGTCGCTGACCCCCCGCAAGAAGGCGGCCGGCGGGTTCTGACCCGACGCCGGGTTCCCCGCCCCCGCAACCCGGGGGCCGACAGCGTCCCCTCGGGACCCCCTAGCTCCGGGATTCGATGACCGAGTACCGACGACTCTCCGACATCCGCACCGGGAAGGAAACGTGCCTCTGGCGGGGCCAGCACCCGTCCACCGGCTGGCGCGTCACGGTCAAGGAGCCCGCCCCGCGGGTGCCGGCGACCGACCGCACCCGCGTGTTCACCCAGCTGTCGCGGGAGTTCAAGTTCCTCGACCAGCTCGAACACCCGCACGTCCTCCGGCCGATCGAACTGGACCAGCCGGGCACCCGGCTGCTGCTGGACGACACGCAGGGCACCCTGGCCCAGCTGCTGGCGAAGACCGGCCGGCTCGAAGTCGACCTCGTCGCGCAGGTGATGACGCAGGCGTTGCAAGCCCTGCAGTACCTGCACGAGCGCCGGCTCGGCCACGGGGCACTGTCCACGCACGGCCTGTTCCTGAGCCCGGCCGGGGACGTCAAGCTCGCGGACTTCGTCGGCTACCGGTACGACACCGGCAACGCCCCCGTGCCGCCGGACTACCCGCTGAAGTACCGCGCCCCGGAGCTCATCGACGGCACCATCGACCCCGGCCCGGCGGACGTCCGCGCCCAGCGGGCCGACCTGTACGCCCTCGGGTACGTGGCCCTGGAACTGCTCGCCGGGCCGAACTTCACCAAGCTGTTCGGCGAGACCGGGCAGGCCGAGGAGGACTCCAACTGGCTGTGGTGGCACGGCGACCTGACGCTGACCCTGCCGCCGCTGGAGCAGGTGCTGACCGCGGTGCCGGGGTCGATGCTGGACATCCTGGTGGGGCTGATCCGGAAGCCGCCGAAGGAGCGGGCGTACAAGACGGCCGCCGACGTGCTCGCGGTGCTGGGGCCGGCCCGGCTGGTGTCGAACCGGAAGCTGCCGCCCCTGGACGCGGCCGCGGCGCGGCCGGCCCCCGCCCCCCCGCCGCCCCCGCCGCCGGCCCCCAAACCCGCCCCGAAGCCGCCCGCACGGGACATCCAGTTCGGCGACGACGACGCCCCGCCCGCTCCGCCGACCAGCAAGCCGGCGGCCAAGAAGCCGAAGTCGGACAAGCCCCCGGTCCGATCCGCCCTCAACTTGTGGGACCACCCCACGCCCGGCCCCGTCCACGCCGCCCGGTTCACCCAGACGACCCCCGGCATCGGCGGCCGCGGGGCCGCCTGCCGGCTCGTCGTCAACGACCCCGACGTGTCCGACAAGCACTGCTTCTTCGCCCGCAACGACAGCGGCAACTGGTGGGTCTACGACCTCCAGAGCCGCAACGGGACGTTCGTCAACGACATCAAGATGACCGCCAAGCGGCTCGACGACGACGACCTCGTCAAGCTCGGGGCCCGCGTGTACAAGGCGGAAATCCTCGAAGACCCCCAGGACTGGGTCATCGACGAGGCCAAGAACAAGTTCGAGCTCGTCAGGCAACTCCACACCGGCACGATGGGCGACCTGTTCGTCGCCAAGTGGGCCGGGTTCGACGGCCGCCCGGTCGCCGTCCGCGTCTTCCCGATGGAGTTCGACGACAACCCCGAGGACATCGCCCGGTTCCTCCGCGGCAGCGAAAAGGGCGGCGAGCTCCGCCACAAGAACCTGATCCGCCTGTTCCGCGGCGGCCGGGCCGTCGCCCGGTGGCGGAACCGCCTCGCGTGGTGGCTCGCCATGGAGTACGCCGGCGGCGGCAGCCTCCGCGACCGGATCGCCGCCCGCCAAAAGCCCCTCCCCGTCCACGACGTCGTCCGCATGGGCAAGGACGCCTGCGACGCCCTCGCCGAACTCGCGGACCGGTCCCTCGTCCACCGGAACATCAACCCGTCCTGCGTCCTGTTCACCGACGACGGCACCACCAAGCTCGGCGACTTCTTCCTGCTCCGCAGCGAGGTCATCGAGTCCATCAACGCGATCACCCAGACGGGCATCCCGAAGGGGGAGTACATCTACCAGGCCCCGGAACAGCTCGTCGGCCACGCCGAGCCGACCCCGCTGTCGGACATCTACAGCCTGAGCGGGTGCCTGTACCTCGCCCTGACCCGGCGACAGCCGTTCGAGGGGGAACAGTCCCTCCCGTCGCTCATCAGCCAGATCAACAGCGACGACGTGACCCCGATCCGCACGATCAACCCCGCCTGCCCGAAGGAACTGGAAGACATCGTGCTGAAGGGCCTCCGCAAGAAGCCCGGCGACCGGCCGGGCTCCCCGCAAGAGATGAAGGAGATGCTGGCGCGGATCTGACGGCCCCCTCCGAACGACGAGCGGCGAGGGAGCACCGGAAACCCTTGCCGGCGCGGCTTGGGGTGTGGCGAGCGGCAGGGCGTGAGCCCGCCGTGGCAGTCGCACCACCGACCACCACACTCGCACCCGCAGCCCGACTTCCCCTCGATGCGTGAGCCCCCGTGGGGGGTGTTGCGACTTCCACGGCGGGCTCACGCCCCGCCGCTCGCCGGGGGGGCGATTACGAAATGACGCCCTCGTCCACCCGCGGGGTTTGCCCGCGGAGCACCGTGTTCCCCTCGAAGAGCGTCCGCTGGTCGATCGGCTTCGGTGTGAGCCAGTCCGACTCGTTGAACTGGCCGCTCTGGCCGTAGGCGAGGACCGCGTTGCGGTAGCACGTCGCCTCCACGTCCGCCGCCGGGATGCCCCGCTCCAGCATCAGCCGGGCCGTCTTCGGCACCGCCAGCGGGTCGGACACGCCCCAGTCCGCGGACGAGTCCACGATGATCCGCTCCGACCCGTACTTCCGCACGACCTCGACCATCCGCTCGTTGCCCATCTTCGTCTTCGGGTAGATCGTGAACGCCGCCCAGAACCCGCGGTCGAGCACCTCCTGGACGGTCTCCTCGTTGTTGTGGTCGATCACGACGCGGTGCGGCGGCAGGCCGTGCTCGGTCGCCACGTCCATGCTCCGGGTCGTGCCCTGTTTCTTGTTCCGGTGCGGGGTGTGGACCATGACCGGCAAGTCGACCTGCTTCGCGAGTTCGAGCTGCGCCCGGAAGAACTTGTCCTCCGCGGGGGACATCTCGTCGTACCCGATCTCCCCGACCGCGACGACGCCGTCCTTGGCGAGGAACAGCGGGAGGATTTCGAGCACCTGCTCCGCAAGGGGCTCGTTGTTCGCCTCCTTGGAGTTCAGCCCGATGGTGCAGTAGTGGCGGACGCCGAACTGGGCCGCCCGGAACCGCTCGAACCCGACCAGGGAGGCGAAGTAGTCGCGGAACGTGCCGACGCTGGTCCGCGGTTGGCCGAGCCAGAACGCGGGTTCGATGACGGCGACGACCCCGGCCGCGGCCATCGCCTCGTAGTCATCGGTGGTCCGGGCGGACATGTGGATGTGCGGGTCGATGTAGTTCACGTTATTTCCTCTACCGCCCGCAAGCCGAACATCTACAATCTCTTGGGGAATCCGTCCGCAGCGGGTATTGGACGGATATCGTGGACGGATATCGAGATGATCCCGTAAAACCGGGGCGTCGAACGTCAAGGTTACCTCATTCAGGATACTCCGATGGCGCGCGGGAGGAAACCGTCCGTCCGGTACTGGGAGAGCCGCGGCGGATACTGTTGCTGGATCGACGGGCGCCGGGAACTGCTCGCCCGTGGGCCCAAGGACGCCCCGAAGGGGGACACCTACCGGGCCGCCCTCGGCCGCTTCAAAAAGCTCTTGGAGCAGGGCACGAACAAGGGCACCGACGACTACCTCGTGTCGTCGCTCCTGAACCAGTACCGCGCCCACCTGCACAAAACGCGAAAGAGCGGCGTGCCGGGCGTGTTCGAGATCATGGCCCGCGGATTCGGCGCCGAGTTCGGCTCGAAGCGGGTTCGTGACCTCGTGCCCACAGACTTCGACGACTGGCTGGGCAGTCAGACCCAGTGGAACCCGACCAGCAAGGCCCACGCTGCTACCCTCATCCTCGGCGCGCTGTCGTGGGCGAAGAAGAAGCGGTTGATCCAGAACGACCCGTTGACCGGGCGGATCGAGCGACCCCAGCCCATACTTCGGGGCCGTGACGCCCGCATGTCCGAGGAGTTGATGGACTTGCTCGTGGGCGAGTGCTTCGAGAAAGCGACGTACAACCGGAAGGTTAGCACCGACAAGCCCGCCGTCCACCTGCGGAGGGTCGGCTTCTGCGAACCGTTCGGGAAGTTCCTTTGGCTGCTCCGTCTCACCGGGGCACGGCCGGTCGAGATCAGAAGCGCCGAGGCCCACAACTACCAGAACGGGCGGCTCGTGTTCCGGTGGAACACCCAGAAGGGATACGTCCACAAAACGGCGAAGAAGACGCAGCGGGATCGGGTGATCTTCCTGACGCCCGAGGCCCAGGCGTACACGGAGGAGTGCATCAAGAAATACCCGGAAGGGCCGATCTTCCGGTCGCTTCGCGGTGAACAGTGGTCGCTCCAGAACTGCACCCAGAAGTGGCGGCAGTGGCTCCTGAAGAGGCCGAAGGTCGTCGCTTACCTCGACCAGCACGGCATCGATCCGGCGTCGGTGCGGATGTACAACTTCCGCCACTCCTGGGCCTGCAACTACCTGGACCGGACGGGGGACATCTTCGGTGCGGCGATGATGCTCGGGACGTCAGTGAAGATGCTCCAGACCCGCTACTTCCACATGGACGAGGAGAAGCTCCACGCGCGATACCTGCAGTTCATGGCCGGACAGTCTGCCGCGGCCGGGTAGTCAGGCGGCCGCTACCCGTCGGCTTTCGCGCGTCGTGCCGGAGCGACCGACCTGGTTGCGTCCCCGGACGGGGCGATACGACCGTTACCTCACGACACTGGCCCGGCATCACACCGGCTTCCCGACCTGCGGCCGGCTGCCCGGCATCGCGGGTGTCGGAGGCCGCAAACACGGCCACAGCCGGTCCGCCAGGCTCCCCGTGCCGCCCTGAGTAGGTCGCAAGCTGCTGACATGGCCCGGACTACAAACTCGGGTAAGCTTCAACCATCTCGAACCCGGCCCACAGCAGACTGAACGAAGCAGTGAGGTCGGAACCTGACGCTGATCGCACGGCGAAGAATGTCATGGCGGGCGGTCTCGGCATTGCGTGCGAGTGAACAAGACGCTGTGCGGTCTCTTCTCCGACATCACTACACGCTCGCGTCGGCTGTGGGCAAGGCGGACGGGCAGCGGGGTTACCCTCGGCAGACAGGGGCAAGCCCATGGCGAAGGGCGCGAAGCGGATCACGCGCGAGCAGATCTTGGGCGAGAAGGCGATCCAGCTCATCGGTCGCCGTTTCCTCGACATGGGCCTCCCCTGGCACCCCTCGAATGCGCCTCTGGAAGCCGGCATCGACGGCTTCGTCGAGGTCCGCGACGTCCAGAGCGGGGAGGCCACGAACGCCTGGATCGCCGTCCAGAGCAAGGCCCGCACGTCGCTGGAAAAGGAAACGGACGTCTCCTTCGAGTTCACCTGCACCCCGCGGGACCTCGACTACTGGCGGCGGGGGAACATGCCCGTTCTGCTCGTGGTCTCGCGGCCGGACAACAACGAGGCGTGGTGGGTGTCGGTCAAGGATTACTTCCGGAACGAGCCGTCCCGGCAACAGTCCCGGCGCATCGCCTTCGACAAGCGGGCGAACGCCCTCGACCCCTCGGCGGCGGGCCGGTTCCTCCAGTTGGTGCAGGCGGCCGGGGCCGGAACGTACTTCCGCCCGGCCCCGATTCCGGAGCGGCTGCACACGAACCTGCTCGAAGTGACCCGGCTGCCCAGGCTCCTATACCACGCCCAGACCGCCCACCGCGACCCGGAGGCGTTCCGCAAGGTCTTGCGGGAGAAGATGGACTACCCGCCGCGCGAGTGGCTGTTCCACGAGAGGCAGGTCTACAGCGTCCATGACCTGCGGGACGAGCCGTGGGCGTCCGCCTGTGACATCACCACGGTCAACTCCTTCGAGGCGGCGGGCTGGGCCTCGTCGGACGACCCGGACGAGCGCCGCCTGTTCGTGCGCCTGCTCAACGAGTGCCTGCGGAGCTTCGCCGGCAGGATCGGGATGCGGTACAGCAAGGCCGACGACGCGCTGTACTTCAAGAAGACCGCCGACCTCTCGCGGCGGGTAAAGCGCTACCGCAGCAGGAAGCAGGCGGCCGAGCGCGACGTGTTCCGCGAGTACCGCGCGAAGGCCGACCCGGCGCGGGTCGTGTACTACCGGCACGTCGGGTTCGAATCCCGGTTCCGCCGGTTCGACGGGAAGTGGTGCCTGGAGATCAACCCGACCTACCTGTTCACGTCCGACGGGGAGAACACCCACCCGTACCACCAGGAGTACCTGGCGAAGATCAAGAGCATCGAGGGGAGTGGGGCGGTGGGCGGCACCGTGGTCATGTTCGCCGCCCTGCTCCGGGACCGCGAGGGCGGGCTGTTCGCGGCCGACAACTACCCGCACGTCGGGTTCGGCGGCCTCCTGGAGGCCGAACTGGATGTGGGGATCGACGACAAGCTGTGGCGGAAGGGCGACAAGAAGCCGGCCGCCACCGAGCCCGTGGACGAGGTCGTGGAACTTACCGACGAGGAAGTGGAGACGGGCGTGGAGACGCTGTTCAGCCTGCGGGACGACGGACCGGAGGACGAATGAAGCTGCACTTCATCGAAGAGCCGGAGCTAGAGTTCGGCGGGGCCGGGCGGCACATCGACATCCGGCACGGGCTCACCGCCCACGGCCCGCTCGACGGCGGGCTGCCGACCGCCCCACAGGCGGTCCGGGTCGGCGTCGTGGGCGCGGACCAGGACGTCGAGCGGCTCCGCTCGTGGATCGGCAGCTGCCGCGGCGGCGTGGACGCCAAGAAGTCCAAGCGGAACACGCTGTTCGTCGGGTTCCCGGGGTTCGGCGGCGGCGGCATGCTCAGCGACTTCGTCGTTGACGACCGGCTCGTGGACACCATATCGGCCAGGGACCTGCGGGAGATCGCGGAGGCGGACGAGCCGGCCTTCCACGCCCGGTCCATGGAGAGATACCGGCAGGGGGCCGCCGACCTCGTCGCGAAGGCCCGGGCCGACGTCGTCCTGTGCCTGCTCCCCGAAGTGTTCGTGCGGCGGATCGACGTGCCCGCCTCGCCGGAGACCGGGCCGCGGGGGCGGCGCCGGGGCGGCTGGGCCGACCAGCTCGTCTGGCACGACGTCTTCAAGGCCGAGGCCCTTCACCTGGCGAGCCCCGTCCAGGTCGTGCGGCCGGCCATCTATGGCGGCGGGGTCCGCCGCTTCACCCGCGCCGGGGCCGCCGTCCGCCAGATGCAGGACGAGGCCACTCGGGCCTGGAACTTCTTCTGCGCGTTGTACTACAAGGCCGGGGGCATCCCCTGGCGGCTGGCCCGCGAGGCCACCGACCTCATGACCTGCTACATGGGGATCAGCTTCTACTACGACCCGCACGTCGAGTCGCTCCGCACCAGCGTGGCCCAGGTGTTCAACGAGCGTGGGGAGGGGATGGTGGTCCGGGGCGGCCCGGCCGTCCTCGACGACCGGGACAACACGCCGCACCTGTCGCCGGATGACGCCGAGCGGCTGATCACGCGCGCCGTCGAGGAGTTCCGCCGGGAGCACCGGACGTATCCGGCACGGCTGGTGTGCCACAAGAGTTCGTACTTTTCCGCAGCGGAGCTGCGGGGGTGCGCCTCGGCGGTCAGGCAGCTCCGGCTGGATTCCTACGACCTGCTCTCGCTCCGTCCGTCCCACACCCGGCTTTACCGCGCCCAGAGCTACCCGCCGCTGCGGGGGACGGCGGTAGTCCACTCGGAGGGGTGCCTCCTCTATACTCAGGGGAGTGTGGACTTCTACCGCTGCTACCCGGGGCTCTACGCTCCGCGCACCCTCGACGTCCAACTCGACCACAAGGAGTCCGGGGAGCTCCGGCTGCTCACCGAGATCCTCGCGTTGACGAAGATGAACTGGAACAGCACCGAGCTGGTTAATCTGGAGCCGATCACCGTGTCCGCCGCCCGGAGTGTCGGCGGCATCCTCCGTCACGTGTCGCACACCCGCCCCGATCCGTACCGCTTCTCGTACTTCATGTAGGCCGGGGCATACCTCACCAACTCGTCGGGCGCCGCGCCGGCCGCTGAATCCCGCCTTCGGGTTCGGGGCGGTCGGCCCGCGGACTGTGTCGTGGTCCGCGGGCCAGCGCGGGTGCCGACGCCACCCCAGCCAACGTCACAGCCCGTACTCGGCCCGGAACCGTTCCCGCCGGTCCTTCCGCTCGGCGGCCGTCGGGACCGGCACCCAGGTCGGCTCCGGCATCTCGTCGTACACCCGGCCGCCGAGCAGCCGGCCGGTCGCCTTCTTGTTCCGCCCGCCGTTCTGCTTGTGGAAGAACGCCGCCCCGGACGCACGGCACTGCTCCCGCAGGGCCAGCGCCCCGGCCGGGTCGAACGGCCGGGCGTGCGACCCGCTCTCCCCGCCGGTGATCACCCAGTGGATGCCGGTCAGGTCGAGGGTCAGCGGTTCGAGCAGCGGCTCGCACGACAGGAACCGGACCCGGGCGGGAACCGCCCGCAGCCGGTCCACCCGCCCGGCCGCCGCATGCTCCCCGACGCTCACCCCCATCCACACGTTCACCGGCCACGGCAGCCGGGGGGCGAGGTCCGCCAGCCGGTCGTCCCGCTTGGTGAGCACCTGGAACACGTGCCAATCGCACAGCTCCATCATCCGGAACGTCATCCGGACGAAGTCGTCCGGGACGGCCTCGTGGAACAGGTCGGACAGGGAGTTCACGAACACCAGCTGGTGCTTCGCCCACCCGAACGGTTCGAGCAGCCGGTCGGGGGCGGTGCGGACGGTGCCGGTCCAGTTCATCCGCCCGGCAGCGGACTTCTCGACCAGTCCGCGGTACGTCGCGGCAACGGCCGGGTTCGGGTTGTGGGCCAGCCGGTGGGCGTGGGCCATGGCGTAGCAGTTGGCGCACTCCCGGCCGACCTTGCTGCAGCCGAGGGTCGGGTTGAGGGTGGCCTGGGTCCACTCGATCAGGGAGATCGCGGCCATCGTCGGCTCCTCCGGTCGCCGTTTCCGTGTGGGAGACGGCGGTGGTGATCCGGGAACGGCATCAGCCGTCGCCCGGGGAACGCACCTGTAGGAGGAAGAATGTCGGACGCCCGTAGGGGGCTGAGCCGACATGGGTAGCGGGCTACGAGAGCCCGCGATGAGACCCGCCGTCGGGTCCGGGGAGTTGTAAGCGAGGAACGTCGGGGATCGGGGTGACCGCCCGGCGTTGGGGTGGGCGTCCGCGACAGCCCACCTAGGGGAGATTCTTGCGACGGGCGGACGCGAAGTCAAGCGCCGTCCTGTCAAGTCCGCCCGGCGAAGGAGCGGCGGCCGCCCCCGCTGGGGGCCGCTAGCGGACCCGAGCGGCGAACGCGAAGGGAGCTGATGGAGGACTTGGCTCGGGATGTGGCGACCCCACCAGCGAGGAAGGGGGCCCGGCATCACGTGCGGGAGCCGCCCCGGGAGGCCCTACGAGTCCGGCTTCGCCCGCCATTCACAGCCACCCGGCCCGACGGCCGAGCGCAGCAGGCCGGTCCTCGCCGACGCCCGGCTGACATGCCAGGGAGCGCTGCTACCGACGTTGGACTTGCCCCAGACGGCCCGCTAAGATCCACCCAGCCATCGCATTTCGACCTCGACTTGTCGGATCGCGCTCCACCCGGAAGGAGACAGGCTTGCTGACGCCGTAGGACGAGGGTGCCGTGAACGAAGCCGAAACGTGCCGCAAACTCGTCCGACCGCGCATCGAGGCCGCCGGGTGGGACGCCTTGCGCCAGCACTTCTATTCCGAACAGATTCCCTTCACGGACGGCCGAATCGTCACCCCGGGCGGCAAGCCCGTCCGCCTGAAGAAGAAGATCGCCGACTTCCTGCTCCGCTACACCCGCGACATCACGCTCGGCGTCGTCGAGGCCAAGTCGGACCGCCGGCCGGCCGGGGACGGCCTGCAGCAGGCCAAGGAGTACGCCGAGATCCTCGGCCTCAAGTTCGCGTTCGCCACGAATGGCGCCGACGTCATCGAGTACGACTACTTCACCGGCATCGAGCGGGAGATCGACCGCATCCCCACGCCCGCCGAGTTGTGGAAACGCTACCAGACCGGGCAGCGGCTCGGCCCGGACGCCGCCGCCGCCCTGCTCCTCCCGTACTACAGCCAGCCGAACCGAGAACCGCGCTACTACCAGAAGATCGCCATCACCCGCGCCGTCGAGGCGGTCACCGGCGGCAGGCGGCGGAACCTCCTCACGATGGCGACCGGGACCGGCAAGACGCAGACCGCCTTCCAGGTCTGCTGGAAGCTCTGGTCGAGCGGCTGGAACGCCCGCAACGAGCTCGGCCGCCGGCCGCGCATCCTGTTCCTGGCCGACCGCAACGTGCTGGTCGATGACCCGATGGCCAAGGACTTCGCCCCGTTCGGGGACGCCCGGCACAAGATCGCCGGCGAGGCGGTCAAGTCCCGCGAGATGTACTTCGCCATCTACCAGGCCATCGCCGCCGACGAGAAGCGGCCCGGGCTGTACCGGGAGTACGCCCCGGACTTCTTCGACCTGGTGGTCGTGGACGAGTGCCACCGCGGGTCGGCCCGGGACGAGTCGAACTGGCGCGACATCCTCGAATACTTCGAGCCAGCCTTCCAGATCGGCATGACCGCCACGCCGCTCCGCGAGGACAACCGCGACACCTACGACTACTTCGGCCACCCGCTCTACACCTACTCGCTCAAGCAGGGGATCGAGGACGGCTTCCTCGCACCGTATCGCGTCCACCGGGTGCTGACGACCTACGATGCGGCGGGGTGGCGGCCGAACAAGGGCCAGAAGGACAAGTACGGCAACGAGATCCCCGACGGCGAGTACCACACGAAGGACTTCGAGCGGGTTGTCAGCCTTCGCGGCCGCACCGAGGCCATCGCCCGGCACATCACCGAACACCTGGCCAAGACCGACCGCTACGCCAAGACCATCGTGTTCTGCGTCGATCAGGAGCACGCCGACCAGATGCGGCAGGCCCTGCACAACCTGAACCGCGACCTCGCCCGCGAAGCGGAGAAGGCGGGGTCGGCGTTCGCGGCCCGGGTCACCGCCGACGAGGGCGACATCGGCCGCGGCCACCTGAGCCGGTTCCAGGACCCCGAAGAGCGGTTCCCGGTCGTCCTCACTACGTCGCAGTTGCTCACGACGGGGGTGGACGCCCCGACGTGCAAGAACGTGGCCCTGGTTCGCGTCGTCGGGTCGATGAGCGAGTTCAAGCAGATCATCGGCCGCGGCACCCGGGTCCGCGAGGACAAGGGCAAGCTGTTCTTCAACATCCTCGACTACACCGGCAGCGCGACCCAGAAGTTCGCCGACCCGGAGTTCGACGGCGAGCCGGTCAAGGCGACGGTCGAGGCCATCGACGAGGACGGCCAGACGGTCGAGGACAGCCGGCAGACGGAGAAGGAGGAGGCGCCGGCCGGCGTGCCGCAGTACGACGACGACCCGGCTACGCCCCGGAAGTACTACGTCCACGGCGGCCCGGTCGGGATCGACACCGAAGTGACGATGGACCTCGACGCCGAGGGGCACAAGCTCCGCACGGTCGAGATCCGCCAGTACGTGGGCGATGCGGTCCGGACGCTCTACACGGACCCGGACGACCTGCGGCGGAAGTGGGGCGACTTCGAGCAGCGCTCGGCGGTCGTCGAACAGCTCGCCGAGCGCGGCATAGACTTCGCCGAGCTGGCGCAGCTGGTCGGCAACCCGGACGCCGACGTGTACGACCTGCTCTGCCACGTCGCGTTCAACGCCCCGCTCCGGACCCGGCGGGAGCGGGCCGAGCGGGTGCGGCGGGAGAAGAAGGACTTCTTCGACCAGTTCGGCCCCGACGCCCGGGCGATCCTGACCGCCCTGCTGGACAAGTACGCCGAGCACGGTACAAGCCAGCTGAACATCCCCGACGCGCTCGAAGTGCCGCCGATCTCGGACTTCGGCAACCTCATCGAGATCGCCGGCAAGTTCGGCGGGACGGACCAGCTCCTGGCCGCGGTCGGCCGGATGCACGAATACCTGTATGCGGCGTAACCACCGGACCGACGGACCGACATGGCCAAGCGAACCGCGAAACCCACCGCCCCCCTGACCACCGCCCAGCGGCTCGGGACCCTGCTCAAGTCCGCACGCGACGTGATGCGGAAGGACAAGGGGCTCAACGGCGACCTCGACCGGCTGCCGCTGCTCACCTGGGTGATGTTCCTCAAGTTCCTCGACGACCAGGAGCAACTCCGCGAGGAGCGGGCCAAGCTGAGGCGGGAGAAGTTCCGCCCGACCATCGCCGCGCCGTACCGCTGGCGGGACTGGGCCGCGAAGGAGGACGGCGTCACCGGCGACGAGCTGAAGAAGTTCATCTCCAACGACGAAGTGCAGCTCCCCGGCGACCCGGATAGGCGGCCGGGCCTGCTCGCCTACCTCCGGTCGTTCGTCGGCAGCGCCGACGCCCGGCAGCGGGTCATCGGCGACGTGTTCGGCGGGGTGCAGAGCCGGATGGAGTCGGGCTACCTGCTCCGCGACATCGTCAACAAGGTCAACGGCATCCACTTCGCCAGCAGCGAGGAGATCCACACCCTCGGCCACCTGTACGAGTCGATGCTGAAGGAGATGCGGGACGCCGCCGGGGACTCGGGCGAGTTCTACACGCCGCGGGCCGTCGTCCGGTTCATGGTCGCGGTCACCGACCCGAGGCTCGGCGAAGTGGTGCTCGACCCGGCGGCCGGCACCGGCGGCTTCCTCGTCGAGGCGTACTCGCACCTGGAGAGGCAGTGCAAGACGGTCGAGCACCGCCGCACGCTGCAGGAGGGCAGCATTGTCGGCCAGGAGGCCAAGCCGCTGCCGTTCATGCTGTGTCAGATGAACCTGCTGCTGCACGGGCTGGAGGCCCCGCAGATCACCCGGGGCAACAGCCTGGAACAGCGGCTCACCGACGTCACCGAGGCCCAGCGGGTGGACGTGATCCTGACCAACCCGCCGTTCGGCGGCGAGGAGGAGCGTGGCATCCTGTCGAACTTCCCCGAGGACAAGCAGACCGCCGAGACGGCGTTGCTGTTCCTGCAGCTCATCATGCGGAAGCTGCGGGCCACGCCGAAGCCGGGGCGGGCGGCGGTCGTCGTGCCGAACGGGACGCTGTTCGGGGACGGCGTGTGCGGCCGGATCAAGCAGGAACTGCTGACCCGGTTCAACCTGCACACGGTGGTCCGGCTGCCGAACGGGGTGTTCGCCCCGTACACCGACATCCCCACCAACATCCTGTTCTTCGACCGAAGCGGGCCGACCGAGCACGTCTGGTACTACGAGCAGCCGCTGCCGGAGGGCCGGCGGAAGTACAGCAAGACGGCCCCGCTCCAGTTCGAGGAGTTTGCCGACTGCATCGAATGGTGGACGAAGCGGGAGGAGAACGACCGGGCGTGGAAGGTGCCCGCCCTGAAGATCGCCGAGAACGGCTACAACCTCGACCAGAAGAACCCGAACGCCAAATCAGACTTCGAGCATCTGCCGCCCGAGCAACTGGCCGACGACATCCTCCAGAAAGAACTCCGCATCGTTGAAATCATGCGGGAGATCAAGGGGCTACTCGCGGAGGGACCGCGATGACGTGGCCGACGGTCAAGCTGGGAGACGTGCTGATCGAACGTAGGGAACGCATCGGATCGTTCGATGCTGATGGGCTGCCTTTGCTCGGCGTAAGCAACGTCGAAGGGTTGCACCGCTCCGGCATGGAACGCATCCCAGACATGAGCCGCTACTTCCGGGTCGAGAAAGATTGGTTCGCCTACAACCCGATGCGGATCAACGTGGGCTCCATCGGCTGGGCCAAAACAGACGAACAGACAGGCGTCATTAGCCCGGACTACGTCGTCTTCTCGTGCAACGAGAAGGTGCTACCTCCACTCGTGTTTTGGTTCTTGAAGCACCGTCGCGGGTTGCACGCGATTAATGCTGAAACGGCCGGCTCAGTTCGTGAGCGGCTGTACTTTGAAGCGCTCGCCAGGATCGACTTTCCTCTACCTCCGATCAGTGTGCAGCAGCGGTTGGTAGCCCGCATCGATGCCGTGGCGGCGAAGATCGCTGAGGCGAAGAGACTGCGGGAGGAAACTACTGAGCAAGCCACCCGCTTACTGGTGAGCATGGCACTTCGGCAGGACTGGACCGACGAGCAGAAGGCCGCCGCCGGGTGGACGCAGACCTCACTCGGAGTGGTCATCACCCTCCGCCCCGACCCCGTGAGGGTCGATACGGCTGCGAGCTATCCGAACCTGGGCATCTACAGCTTCGGGCGGGGGCTGTTCGAGAAGCCGCCAATCGAAGGCATAGTCACGAGCGCGACCACGCTGTTCCGGGTGAGGGCCGGCCAGTTCATCTACAGCCGTCTGTTCGCGTTCGAGGGCGCTTACGGCATCGTGCCGAGCGACCTGGATGGCCGGTTCGTCTCGAACGAGTACCCAACCTTCGATTGTCACCCAGAACGAGTGCGGCCGGAGTTCCTCGAAGCGTACTTCAAGGGGCCCGAGGTCTGGCAGCGCGTCGCGGTAGGGAGCAAGGGGCTCGGTGACCGGCGGCAGCGCGTGCAGCCGGAACAGGTGCTGACGCACAAACTCTGGCTTCCGCCGATGTCGTGGCAAGACCGGATCGCGGAGACGAGATCGCGGCTGCTCCGCGCCGGCACCGACCGGGCGGCTATCGACGAAGAACTCACCGCGATGCTTCCTGCGGTGCTGGATCGGGCCTTCCGGGGGGAACTGTGAACGATGTCGTCTCCCCTGCTGTCCGTGGCCGAGGATTTGAAGAACCTGCTGCTGGGCCATGTTCAACACGGCAGCGGCGACGAGCAGGCGTTCACGACCCTGCGCCGACTTCTCCTGGCTGAGCGCAGGCTGCACCCGCTGATCCCCGACTTCCTTCGGACCGACACCACGCTCCAGGAGGTCCGGCGCCGTGCCCAGCGTCTGGGCGGCGAAAGCGGTTCGGGGATGAACGTGGCGTCCTACGAGTCGCGGCGGACTTGGCTGCAGAACGAGTTTCGGCCGCTCCTGGAGTTCCTGCAGCGGCCGCAGGTCTCGACCGTCGAGGAGGTCCTGGCGGAAACGCTCTCGACGGTGGACTCGGCCCACGTCCGGGCCGCCTGGGACAAGGCCCTCGAACGGCGGCACGCCGACCCCGACGGGGCGATCACCATCGCCCGCTCGCTGGTCGAGGCGGTGTGCAAGCACGTCCTCGGCGCGGGCAACTACACGAACAAGGACGAGCTGCCCGAACTGTACAAGAGGGCGTCCCGGTTCCTGCGGCTGACCGAGGACGGGTTCGCGGACGAGTCGCTGAAGCAGGTGATGCGCGGGTGCGTGCAGATCGTTCAGGGGCTGGGGGAGTTCCGCAACAAGATGGGCGATGCCCACGGCAAGGGGCCGGTCGAGCCGCTGGCCGACCCGCTCCAGGCCGAGCTGGCGGTCACGACCGCGGGGGCGATGGCCACGTTCTTCCTGAACGTGTGGGAGAGCCGCCGCACGGCATCGTGAGGCACGAAGCTCCGGCGTGACGCCGCCGGCTTTCCCTGATCGGGCATCACGGGGGATAGGAGCGCATGGCCGAGAAGATCAAGATTCTCTTCCTGGCGGCGAACCCGAGGGCATCGACCCCGCTGCGGCTGGACGAGGAGATCCGCCAGATCCACGAGAAGATCCGGGCGGCCGAGTTCCGCGACAGCTTCGAACTCCAGTCGCGGTGGGCCGTCCGCCCGCTCGACCTGCTCCAGGCGTTCAACGAGGTCCGGCCGCACGTCGTGCATTTCAGCGGGCACGGCACCCGCAACGCCGAGCTGGTCCTCGAAGACGACGCCGGCACCCCGAAGCCGGTCAGCGTCACGGCCATCGAGTCGCTCTTCAGCACGGTGAAGGACAACATCCGGCTGGTGCTGCTCAACGCCTGCCACTCGGAGGACCAAGCCCGCGCCGTCAGCAAGGCCATCGACTGCACGGTCGGCATGAGCGCCGCCATCGGCGACGAGGCGGCGATCACCTTCGCGTCCACCTTCTACGGGGCGCTCGCTTTCGGCCGGTCCGTCGGGCAGGCGTTCGAGCAGGGGCGGGTGGCGTTGATGCTCCAGGGGATTCCCGAGGACCAGACGCCCGTCCTCCTGGCCCGGCAGGGGATCGACGCGCTGGACGTGTCCCTCGTCAGCCGCGCCCCGGTCAACCCCGTCCTGCCCGCGCTGGCCTGGGAGATGCTGCTCGGTGCCGTGACGAGCAATTCACCGCTCAACTTCGTCCGTTACGACGGCGGGCTTGCCGTGCTCGCGGGGGCGAAGCAGTTCGACTGCCGGTTCGACCTCGAACGGGCGGCGGCCATCGAGCACGCCCTCGCGAGCCTCGTCCAGGTGGGCTGGGTCAAGCAGGTCGATGGGGAGCTGTTCCACGTCACCCACGCCGGCTACGCCGCCGCCCGCCAGCTCGCGCCGGCGCCGGACAGCGGCTTCGCCGCCGTCGTCGAGCAGATGCCCAGGCTGATCGCCGAGATGAAGGCGGACCTGTCCACCGAGGAGGGGAAGCACGTCCGCGAGTTCTTCGTGATGAGCCGCAGGCACGTCCTCGGCGGGTCGGAGAAGCCGCGGTTCATCTACTACGAGGAAGACCACGCCAACCTGCGCGGCCAGCTCGACGTGCTGGAGAACCGCGGGTACGTGACGGACGTGACGCCCAAGAACGTGCCCATCTACCGCATGTCGGAGGAGTTCGTGCGGCTCGTCCTCGACTCGGGCGGTTGACCCGGGCCGGCGTCAGACCTCGGCCTCGACGGCCTCCGCTTCCAGGTCGATCTCCTGCTCCAGGTTCTGGATCGCCACCATCAGGTCGTCGTAAATCTTGATCTCCTTGTTCACGACCTCGAACGTCACGGCCAGCGAGTAGCGGGCGGCCGCATCGGGGTCGTTGTTCCAGCCCTTGTGGGCGATCACGGCGATGCAGAAGTGGTTGGGCAGCTTGTACGACTTCACCACGGCCCAGTCCTTCTGGACCGTGCCCGCCGTGCGCTTTGCGCCGTCGATGCCGTGGTTCGCCTGCGCGCCGAGGGTCCAGGGAAGTGTAGTCCCCTCCGCGACCCCCTCGACCTTCTCCTGGTCCTTCAGCGCCTTCGTGCGGAAGTCCTCGACCGACTGCCCGAGCCGGCTGCTCTTCCACTCCAGCCACGTGGCCAGATACCGCTTGGTGGACCGCCGGGTCCGCTTGGGCTGCGCCGCGTAGGAGAGCGTCACGTCGATGCGGATGTCGTACTCATCGCCCTGCCGCCGCATCGACGGCGGGATCGGCACCTGGAAGATGTGGCACTCACCGGGCGTGATGGTCTGGTCGCCCCGACTCACGATGGTGACCCGGTGGTCGTCGTTGGTCGTGGCACGCCCCATGTCCGGGATACCGTAGCCGATCCGCTGCAGGACGTTGAGCCGCTCCGGGCCCGACAGATCGCGTGCCCAGGCGGGCCACCGGGCAGACTGGACGATCAGCGCCCGGTAGAGCAGGCAGGACTCGTCGGGCAACACGGCCTGGAGTTCGGCCGCGATGCGGCTGACTTTTGGTGCGGCGAATGAAGTGCCCACGGCCCCGTCCCTCCCGTGCGCCTGGGTGCGCCCGTGCATCGTCGAGGCAACCAGGTCGGGGTAACAGGCGGCCGCGGCCGGCGGCGTGCCGACGACGGTCAGGTTGTGGCCGGTGTTGAGCATGGTGTCGCCGCCGTACTCGACGACCTCGGGCTTGATCGCGTCCCAGATACCGAGGCCGCAGCGGCTGAATGCCGAGGCGTGGTCAGCGCCGGCCGCGATGCTCCTCCACCCCCCTTGGTTGAATGCGTCGTACGCGACCGAACCGACCGTGAGAGCCTGCAGGCTCTGGGCCGGGTTCGAGATCCGACAGCACGGCTCGTGTAGGTACGCCGGATACTCGCGGTTGCTGCCGAGGAGTTGCCTCAAGCCGGGGAACGGATCTGGGCTGCTCTCCAACAGGTTGCCGGCCGAGACGACGAAGAGGACGTCGTGTTGATAGCTGAGCAGGTCGATTTCGGCCGCCCACGCCGACATGTGAGTCAGCCGACAGGGCGAACTCGCCCCGAGCGAGTGGTTGAAGATGCGGGTCTTGCGTTTCCCCTTGTGAAAGTGCTCGATCACCGCGCGGAGGAAGTCCGGCGGGAACAGCTCGCGCGGGATGTGGCCGTGCTCGTCGAGAACCCGGGCGTTCTGGACCCAGTACCGTAGATCGACGGAACCCGAGTCCGGCGGCGACTCGCCGTACAGCACGGCCCCGGCCACTCGCGTCCCGTGGCCGTTCGGGCGGACTTGGTCGGCGACGGCGTCCGCCGGCCGGCCCGGCAAGAAGCAGCGGGACTGGTCCTGATCGACGGCCGGTTCGAGCAGGACGTGGCCCTCTTGGATGCCGCTGTCGATGACGCAGACGGCCGGCGCCGTCGCGGGCGGCGGGGTCAGCGTGAGCGGCGGCAGGGCGGCGGCGTCGGCAACCTCCGGCTGGGCCGGGGTATCGACCCGGTCGGGCTCGGTGACCTCGAAGATGTACGAGTAGTTGAGGACGAGGTCGCGGAGGCCGATCCCCTTGATCTCGATGCGGACGGTGAAGTGGTCGGGGAACCGGGTGCCCGGGGCGGTGTGGGTGGAGCTGAGGAGGCGGGCCTCGTAGCTCGGGTGGGCGAGGAAGCCCCGGACCTCGGCCTCGCGTTGCGACTGCAGGTCGTCCCAGGCCATGTAGGCGGCATCCCTTTGCCGGCTCCATTCCGCCTGTCGGTGTGCCCACTCGGGGTCGGTTTCACGCTGCCGCCGCTCGGGCCGGTCCTCGATCTCGACGTTGCCCTGGCACTCGATGCCGACATCGACCGTGTAGGTCTTCTGATCGTCGAGCGTCGGCCACGCCTGATAGAGGAAATCCGAAAGGATGCGACGGAGCCGTGAGTCCTGGTCCTCGGGCCCGGTCAGTTCGAAGATCCGGGCGACGTTCGCCGACCCGGTTGTGGCGGTCGCGAAATCGGACACCAGGCGTCGGAAGGCGACCAGGTCGATGTCCTCGGTGGCGACGATGACGTAGCCGTCAGGCTGCTCCGCGACGATCTCGAACGAAACCTTCTCGCGGAGGAAGGTCAGGTCGAGGTTCGGGTCGATCCGGAGCAACAACGGCATCCGGTTCGGAAGGTCTGGCGATCCCGTCGCCTCCCGCGCCGCGCGTTGGCCTTTCCACGTGGTGCTGGCGGCGGTCGCCCGTCCGGACAGGGTGCCGCTGTGGGCGTTTCGGTTCGCCTTGTTGAGCCGGGCCTGGTCCGACTCACTTCCGCCGCCGCGGATGTTCGCGGGGCCGCGGAAGCGGATCAACAAGGGCAGATGCTCGAACTGGTGGGTTGGGGGCATGGGCGGATGCCGTTACGCTGTCGGGCCGGTCCGCGCCTTGGCGAGCGCGTCGCGGAAGTGTTGCTCTTCGACCGTCTTCTGGCTTGCCAGCACGACCGACTTGGCGGCGCTCTGGGCCACCTTCACCACCTGCGCGGCGGACAGGCCGACGAAGGCCCCGGACAGGTCCTGCCACGGAATGCGGGGGCCGACCTTCATCCCGGACAGGGTCATGCGGATCAGCCGCTCGATCTCGGCCACCCCCGGCTGCGGGAGCTGGAATACCTCGTCGAACCGGCGAAACAAGGCGCTATCCAAGGAGTCCTGCAGATTGGTGGTCGCTACGAGCAATCCGGGGGCGTCGTAGTCGTCCATGAGCTGCAGCAGCATGTTGACGATCCGTGACGCCTCGCCGATGTCCTTCGTCCCCGACCGCGAGCGGGCGATGAAGTCGCACTCGTCGAGGAGCAGGACGCACGGCTGGTCCCGGGCGGCGTCGAACACAGACCGAAGGTTGGCCAGGGATTCCCCGAAATACGACGACAGCAGAGCGTCGAACCGGACCTTCATCAGCGGCAGCCCGGTGTTCCAGGCCAGCCGCTTCGCGCCGAGGGACTTCCCGCAACCCGGCGGGCCGTACAGCAGGACTTTCTTGCTGGGCTGTAGTCCGAACACCCCGAGTCGTTCGCGGGCGGCGAACTCCCGCTCGATCCGGACGAACCGATCCTCCACGTCGGGTGGGAGGACCATCGAGTGCTCAAGCTCGTCCCGCGGGACGAGGGTGGCGAGCTGCTCCCGCTGGCGGCGGCTGACCGGCAACTCCCGGAACCCGCGAGTAGGCTCGGACTCGGGGCGCGGCTCGGGCGGCTGGTTGAGGACGGCTTCGAGCTCGCCGGCCAACCGGGTCTGTCCGGCCTCTCGCTTGTCTTGAATGATTCGGCGGGCCAGACGGTCCAGGTCTTCACGCGAGCCGTCCGAGATGGCACGGATCAACCGCTTCAGCGTCTCGGCGTTCATGACACGACCTGCTCGGGGCAGGCACCGATCCCCTCGCTGGTAGGCCACAGCCGAAGCGGGTTCGAGCCTAGTTTGCTACCGGAACGTCAGCCGGCCCCCGGACGAGCACATAGCACCATCCCTGGCCCCTTCGCTTGGGGGCGATCTCATAGCCTTGACGTCGCAAAACCGCCAGACATCTTGAGACCGTCGGCTCCGACACGCCGAGTTCGGCCGCAAGTGTACGGGTCGAGTGTCGGCCGGTTCGGATCAGGGCCAGGAGGTCTTCAAGACGCTGCCCGATGGCAAGCGAGCGTTCGTAGATCACCTGTGGTTCTCCTCCCTTTCCAAGTCTATCACGCTTTGACACTATCGCCATGTCCGTAGCGGCGAAAGCCGCCCCCTTTCTCCCACGTGCTCACTTCCTGTACGGCAGCTTCGAGCCACGCTGCATTCCTGGGGCGACCAAGCCCGCAACAACTTATCTTCGGCCGAAAACCGGGCACTTTTCTGTGAACCCACCCGTTAGCCATCGGGGCTCACGGGTTCCGCCGACCTGCGCCCGGGCAGTGGGGCAGTGGCGTTAGCAGTCTACTGCCACCCTCCTCGGCCGGGACGATACCCCCTTACCACCGGAGAAACGCGCATGAGGTTGAAGTTGGTCCGCCCCCCGCCCCGTCCGGCGGTCCAGGGCAAGTTCTTGGCCGCCCGCGCCGAACTCGACGCCGCGCTTGTGGACCGGGACGACGAGAACGACCTGATCCTGACGGCACTGGTCGCCGGCAAGAACCCTGGTCGGCCTGCACGGGTGCGGCAAGGTGACCAGTTCGGCACCGTCCCGCACCGGGGCAATGCCCCCCCGCGGGATATGCGTGTGGCGGTCCGGGCTCGATTCGTGTGGCGGCCGGTGTCTCATCCCGGGCCGCCGGCCCCTCCCACGTTGACCCACGCTACACCGCGGGCACGACGTGGGTGGAAGCCCAAACCTCTTTTCCCAGTTCAGACAAGTAAGGGAGCGGCCCCAACCCGGCAAAGCCGGAACTCGGGCCGCTCCCGACGTTCTGCACTTTGCGCGATTTCCTCATACCCGAGTGTCGAAATCGCCGGGGAAAACGCTGGTCGTTGCAAATAATGCCCGATTCGGGGGTGCCGGAGAGCCACCCGCGAGCCCATTCAACCGCGTAAACCCTGGGAAAACCGTGGTTGCCCGTATGAGGAAATCGCGCAAAGTGCAGGACGTTGAAGGAGGAGATCATGCCGATGACGAAAGCTGCGCCCCGCTCAAGCGCTCGGGTGCTCCCGGTGCTCGCGCTCGTCCTGCCCCTCTGCGGCTGCGGGAACTCGGCCCGGCCGGTGGGTGGCCCGCCCGGCGCGGCGGGCGGTCTGCAGGGCGAACTGCCGCCGCCCGACCCCGCCGCAGGTGTGGCCGCGAGCGAGCCCGGCCCGGCCCGGCCGGCCGGACCGGCCGTGGACCACGCCTCTCAAGAAGCCGGACGGCCCCCGACGAACCCGGTGAAGGCGGGCGGGGATGACGGGCTGGCGGACGCACCGCGCGAACTGGCATTGCCCGGCGGGCCGGTCCGCGCCGTCGCGGTCTCGCGGGACGGGAAGTGGGTGATGACCGGCGACGACAAGACCGCCCGGCTTTGGGACGTCGGGACCGGGAAGGAGGTCCGCCAGTTCGAGGGGCACGACGGAGAAGTCGCCGGGGTCGCCTTCTCCCCGGACGGCGGGCGGGCGGCGACCGCCGGCGCGGACCGTACCGTCCGGGTGTGGGACACGGCCTCCGGCAAGGAGCTGTCCTGCTTCCGCGGACACCGCGGGCGAGTCCGGGCCGTGGCGTTCTCGCCCGACGGCCGGCGGGTGGCGTCGGGCGGGCAGGACCGGCGGGCCGTGCTCTGGGAGGCGGACGGGGGCAAGGTGGTGCTGGCCGTCGATGCGTACGGCGACCTCGGCGCGCTGACGGTGGACGTGTCGCCGGACGGGCGGCAGCTGGTCGTCGGGTCGTCGGACGGGGCCGTCCGGCTGTGGGACGTGGGGACCGGGACGGAGGTCCGCCGCCTGGCCGGGCTCCGGGCCTGCTTCGCGGGGAACGGGCGGGTGGTGTACGCCTCGCGGCTCAGGACCGGCACGCGAAACGTCAACCGGGTGACGGTCTGGGACGCCCGCACGGACGAGGAGCGGGAACTCGGCCATACCGAGGGGGTCGCGGGGCTGGTCTGGTCGCTGGCGGTGTAGCCGGACGGGCAGACCGTGGCGGCCGGCAGCGGGGACGGGCTGGTCCGGGTCTGGGCGGTCGAGGCACCGGGCCGCGAGCCCGAGGTCGCCGGGCGGAAGAGCGGGCGGGTTTCGGGGCTGGCGTTCTTCCCCGACGGTCGCCGGCTGGTCGCGGGCGGCGAGCGCGACACGGGCGTGCGGGTGTGGACCCTTGCGAAGTGACCCCGCCGCCGACCAACCCGGGTGGGCTTACTTTCGGCCGGAAACCTGGCATTTTCCTGTGAACCCGCCCGTTAGCCATCGGGCTCACGGGTTTCGTCGTCCCTCGACTGCGGCGGCGGCATTTCGCCGTCCGCTGCCCCGGCAGAGGGACGACGCCCCACCTGTCACCGGAGGAACGTGCATGAAGCTGGTCCGCCCCCCGTCCCGCTCGGCCGTCCAGGACAAGTTCCTGGCCGCCCGCGCGGAGCTCGCCGCCGCGCTCGTCGAGCGGGACGACGAGATCGACCTGGTGCTGACGGCGCTCGTCGCCGGCGAGCACGTGCTGCTCGTCGGCCCGCCCGGGACCGCCAAGAGCCTACTCCTCGACAGCGTCGCGCGGTGGATGGCCGGCCGCCGGTTCACCGCCCTCTTGACCAAGTTCACCCAGCCGGACGAGCTGTTCGGCCCGGTGTCGCTCGCCGGGCTCAAGGAGGACCGCTTCGTCCGGGTCACCGCCGGCCGGCTGCCGGAGGCCGACGTGTGCTTCCTCGACGAGATCTTCAAGGCGTCGAGCGCGATCCTCAACACCCTCCTTCGCGTGCTGAACGAGCGGACGTTCGACGAGGGGAGCGGGGTCGCCCGCCCGGTCCCCTTGCGGCTGTGCGTGGCGGCGTCGAACGAGTGGCCGAGCGCCTTCGAGGGCGGCAAGGAGCTGGCCGCCGTGTTCGACCGCTTCGTCTTCCGCAAGGCCGTCCGCCCCGTCCTGTCCGGGGACGGCCGCCGGCGGCTGCTGTGGGCCGACGACCTGACCCCGGTGCTGTCCGGGACCGTCACCCCGGGCGAGGTCGATCAGGCCCGGCGGGACGCCGCCGCCCTGCCGTGGGCGGGCGAGGCGCGGGAGGCGCTGGAGGAGGTCCTGCGGGAGCTCGCCCGGGACGGGGTGCGGCCGGGCGACCGGCGGCAGCGGAAGGCGGTCGGGGCGGCCCGGGCGGCCGCCTGGCTGGCCGGGGCCGACCGGGTCGAGCCGGAGCACCTGGAGGTCCTCCAGCACGTCCTGTGGGACGACCCGGAGGAGCAGCCCGCGGCCTGCGCGCGGGTGATCGCCAAGGTGGCGAACCCGACCGGGATGCGGGTGACCGGCCTGCTGGTCGAGGTCGAGGGGGTGCTGGCCGGGACAGACGTCCGCAACCTGTCGAGCGCCGCCACCGCCGCCGCCAAGCTGGCCGAGGTCGAGCGGCAGCTCGCCGGCCTGAAGGGGAACGGCCGGGTCGAGAAGGCCCGGGCGTACGTGAAGGACCAGCTCCGGAAGCTCAAGCTCGCCTCCATCGAGGCCGTCTGACCGGCCCGACTTCCCCCAGTTCCATCCCACACCCCCTCGGAGGTCACCCGTGACCAACCGCGAGCTGCTGCACGCCCCGCCGCACACGCTGTCGCCCCTGGACCTCCAGCGGCGGCACGTCCTGGCGGTCGAGTCGTCCCCCGTCCCGTGCCCGGCCTGCGAGACGCCGGTCGATGCCGTCACCGCCGCCGGGCTGGACCTCGACCAGTACACGTTCGGCCCGGCCACCCCGGGCTACCGCTGCCCGTGCTGCGGGGCGGTCCTCGACCGGGTCACCCCGCTGGTCGCGTTCGGCCCGGGGTGGCACTGGGCGCTGAACCGCGAGTGGCTGGCCGAGAGGCTGGAGAAGGCCCGGCGGTACGACGCCGAGCACCCCCGCGCGTGACCCGGCCCCGTAGCCCGTCCCGTCCCCCGGCCGACGCTCTGACGGCCGGGACTTCGTACCCGACACGTGAGGAGGAGAGATGAGCGCCGAACGGCCCCACCCGGACTGGCCGCTGGTCGCGGCCTACGGGCTCGGGGTGAACAGCACCGCCATGCTCGTCGAGTTCGTGAAGCGGGGGATCACCCCCGACCTGATCCTGTTCGCCGACACCGGCGGGGAGAAGCCGGAGACGTACCAGTACCTGCCGGTCATCCAAGCGTACCTGAAGGAGGTCAACTTCCCGCCGGTGGTCACCGTCCGGTACGAGCCGCGGACGGCCCCGTACCGCACCCTCGAAGGCCAGTGCCTGCACACCGGCACCCTGCCGTCGCTCGCGTACGGCGGGAAGAGCTGCTCGGTCAAGTGGAAGCGGCAGCCCCAGGACGCCTACATCCTCCGGCACTTCCCGCCGGCCGCGGTCCGGGGCCGGCGGGTCGTCCGGGCCATCGGCTTCGACTCCGGGGAGGGGCGGCGGACGTACGCCGGGGTGGTCAAGGCCGTTGGTCTGGACGCCGGCGAAACTCACCGGCTCACTTGGGCGCGGCCGAAGTCGGACGGGGCCGGGCGCCGGCCGTCCCGGGAGGCCGTGCTGGACGCCACCTTCTTCGCGTACTTCTACCCGCTGATGGACTGGGGGATGGGCCGGGCGGCGTGCGAGCGGGCGATCCGGGCCGCCGGGCTGCCGGTCCCGGAGAAGTCGGCCTGCTTCTTCTGCCCGGCGTCGAAGAAGGCCGAGGTCCTGGCGCTCCGGGACCGCCACCCGCGGCTGCTCGCCCGGGCACTCGCCGTCGAGGCGAACGCCCGGCCGAACCTGACCACGGTGCGGGGCCTCGGCCGGTCGTTCGCGTGGGCCGACTGGCTCGGCGGGCTCGACCGGCCGCCGCTGTTCCCCGACTCCCCCTGACCCCCGTCCCCCGAACCCGAGGAGGACATGGACCCGAAGGACCTGTTGAGGCTGCTCGACCTGGACGGCAGGCCGCCCGACCCGGCCCCCGGCCCGCCGGTGGTGACCGCCGCCGACTCGCCCCCGCCGCCCACGGCCGGTGCGAGCCCGACCGCCCTGGCGGTGGACGCCTGGGGGCTGCGGCGGGGCCGCGAGCTGGTCGCCGAGAGCGACCGGCTCCGGAAGGCCGGGACCGACGAGTTCGCCGCCGCCGACTTCTTCGCTTCGGCCTTCGACCCCGACCCGCGGCTGGTCGAGGCGTGCGCCGACCCGCGCCGGCACCAGTTCCTGGGGCAGCTGCTCGACACCCCGGAGTACCGCTCGCTGCACGCCGCCACCCGGCTGGACGACACCGCCGCCGGGATCGCCGCCGCCCACTTCGCCGAGCAGTACGCCGCACTCCGGACGGAGGACGAGAAGGCCGCGGCGTCCGCGGGCGGCCGTGCGGCCGACCCGGTCGCCGGGGAGATGGCGACCCTGCGGGCGGTCGGCCGGGCGGTGGCCGGGGCCGGCAACGAGGTCGGCGAGCTGCATGAGGCGGCAGCCGCCCTGGGGCTCGGGCCCGGGGCCCCGGGGGCGAGCGACCCGCGGGCCGTCGCCGCTCTGTTCAAGCGGGTGCGGTCCGACCCCGGGCTGCGGCGGGTGTGCGACCTGGCCGGGCGGTTCCGGCGGGTCGCCCAGTCCCGGCAGCGGATGAAGGCCGCCCACGGGTACGACGACGTGGTGGGCGTCACCACCGGCGGCGACGTCGGGCGTCTGCTCTCGACCGAGCTGGCCCGGCTGATGGTCCCCGAGCTGGAGCTGGAGACCCTGCGGCGGGTGGCCGAGCGGGCCGCCCTGTGCCGGGACCACCACGCCGTCGAGCCGGCCGGCCGGGGCCCGGTCATCGCGGTCGTGGACGAGTCCGGGTCGATGCACGGGGCGAAGGTGGAGACGGCGAAGGCGCTCGCCCTCGCGCTGGCCTGGGTGGCCCGGCGGCAGCGGCGGTGGGTCGGCCTGTGCGCCTACTCCGGGGACTCCGGGGAGCGGCTCCTGGCCCTGCCGCCCGGCCGGTGGGACGAGCACCGGCTGGCCGACTGGCTGGTCGCCTTCATCGGCCGCGGGTCGTCCCTCGACCTGCCGATCCGCGAGCTGCCCGACTACTACCGCCGGCTCGGGGCCCCGGCCGGGGTCACCGACGTCGTGTTCGTGACCGACGCGCTCTGCCGAATCCCGCCCGACCTCGCGGCCCGGTTCACCGCCTGGAAGCGGTCGGTCGGTGCCCGGGTCATCTCCCTGGTGATCGGGAACGACCCGGGCGACCTCGCCCACGTCAGCGACGAGTGCCACCGGGTGGCCGCCCTGTCCCCCGACGACCCGGCCGTCGGCCGGGCCCTGTCCCTCTGACCCCCCGTTCCGCTCGCCGCCCCCGCGACACCCCGCCCGCCGGTCGGCGCGGGGCGGCTCCGTTCCGTTTCCCCCTCACTGAAAGGAGTTCGTCGTGATCGCACGCCATCCCGCCCCGCCCGTGGTGCCCGCCGGCACCCGGCTGCTGGGCGAGGTCATCACCTGGTCCTGCTCCGGCGCCGCCGTCCGGCACGCCGACGTGGTCGCCGCCCTGGCCGACGCCGGGCTCGACCCGGCCGTCGCCCGCGAGCTCGCCCCCCGGCACGCCTTCACCC